>JBDHRX010000085.1:0-13619 GCA_039807785.1 Burkholderiaceae bacterium | reverse complement strand
GGCGCGGGTCGGCGGCGACGCCGTGCCGGTCGACTGGTGGACGCTGTACCGGGATCCGGCGCTGGACGATCTGGTCGCCGCCGCGCTGGCGCGCAATCTGGACGTGCAGCTCGCGGTCGCCCAGGTCGAGGAGGCGGAGGCGGCGCTGCGCGAGGCGAACGCGGTGCTCGTGCCGCAGGTCGACCTGGGCGCGGGCAGCAGCCGGTCGCGGATCACCGCGCTCGGCGCGCAGCCGGTGCCGGCCGGCGTGCCGCTGGTGCGCAACGACCAGCGCATCGGGCTGTCGACCGCGTTCGAGCTCGATCTGTGGGGACGCCTGCGGCGCGGCGCCGAGGCGGTCGACGCCCAGCTGGCCGCGAGCCGGTATGCGCGCGACGTCGTCGCGCTGAGCGTGGCGGGCGCGACCGCGCAGTCCTGGTTCACCCTGCGCTCGCTCGATGCGCAGATCGCGGTGACGCGGCAGAGCGTGCAGACGCGTACCGAAAGCCTGGAGGTGGTCCGGGCGCGCGCGCGCGGCGGGATCGTCTCCGACCTCGACGTCAACCAGGCGGAAGCGGCCCGGGCCGATGCCGCGCTGCAGCTCATCGAGCTCGAGCGACAGCGCGCGTCAGTGGAACGGCAGCTGGGGGCGCTTGCCGGGCAGCCCGGCCTGCGCGTGACGGCGGCCGACCTGCAAGCGCCGCCGCTGCCGCCGCTGCCGCCGGCCGGGATGCCCTCGACCTTGCTCGACCGGCGGCCCGACATCCGCCAGGCCGAGGCGATGCTCCGGGCCGCCAATGCGCGGATCGGGGTGGCGCGCGCCGCGCTGCTGCCGACGATCTCGCTCACGGGCTCCCTGGGCGGCCAGAGCGCCGAACTCTCCGACCTGCTGCGCGCGGGAGCGCGGATCTGGTCGCTGGGCGTCGGGCTCGCGTTGCCGATCTTCGACGCCGGCCGGCTGCAGGCGCGCGCGGAACAGGCGGAGGCGCGCCAGCGCCAGGCGCTGGCGAGCTACCAGAAGTCGATCGAGAGCGCGTTCCGCGAGGTGGGCGACGCGCTCGCCAACACCGAGCGCAGCGCGGCCGCCGAAGACGACCTGCAGCGGCGACTCGATGCCGCGCGCAACGGCACGCGCCTGGCGCGCGCCCGCTACGAGGCGGGCTATTCCGGCTACCTCGAGCTGCTCGATGCGCTGCGCACGCAGCACGAGGCCGAGCTGGCGCTGATCCGCAACCGCCAGGCGCGGCTCGGCTACAGCGTCGACCTGATGAAGGCGCTGGGCGGCGGCTGGCGTCAGCCGATGCCGCCGGCCGCGGACGGCTCGCCGGGCGCCGCGCGGTAGGGCGAGCGCTCGCGCAGCTCGTCCAGGTACAGCCCGACCATCGCGTCCTCGCGCTGCAGGAAGCGGTCGACGGCTTCGGCGAAGGCGGGTTCGGCGAGCCAGTGGGCGGAGACGGTGCGCACCGGCTCGAAGCCGCGCGACATCTTGTGCTCGCCTTGCGCGCCGCCTTCCACCACCTGCAGTCCCATCCCGATCGCCGCCTCGATCGCCTGGTAGTAGCAGGCCTCGAAGTGCAGGTTCGGGACAGCTTCGATCGCGCCCCAGTAGCGGCCGTACAGTCGTTCCTCGTCGTGCACCAGCAGGCTGGCGGCGATCGGCCGCGCGTCGCGCTCGGCCAGCACCAGGACCAGATGCTCGGGCATCGCCGCGCCGATGCGCTCGAAGAACGCCAGGTTCAGGTACGGCGTCGAGCCGTGCGCCGCGTAGGTCGCTTCGTAGCAACGGACGAAGAACGCCCAGTGCCGGGCGTCGATCTCGCTGCCGTGCAGGCGGCGCAGCCGCACGCCGGCCTGCGCGACCCTGCGGCGCTCGGCCCGGATCTTCTTGCGCTTGGGCTGCGTGAGCGTGGCCAGGAAATCCTCGAAGTCGGCGTGACCCGCATTGCGCCAGTGGAACTGGACACCGTGACGCAGCATCATGCCCGCCTCGCGCAGCGCCTCGGCCTCTCCGGCCGGGGGGAACAGCACGTGCAGCGACGACAGGCCCGCCTCGCGCGCCAGCGCGAGCAGGGCCGCCGCCGCGGCCGCGCGCGGCCGCGCCCCGGCCGCCGCGATGCGCGTGCCCGGCACCGGCGTGAACGGGATCGCCGACAGCAGTTTCGGGTAGTAGCGCAGGCCGTGGCGGCGGTAGGCGTCGGCCCAGGCCCAGTCGAACACGTATTCGCCGTACGAGTGCAGCTTCAGGTACGCCGGCGCTGCGGCGACCGGGGTCCCGGCCGCGTCGCGCAGCACCAGATGCCGGGGGATCCACCCCGCGGCTTCGCCGACGCAGCCGGTCAACTCGAGCGCGCGCAGGAACTCGTGCCGCAGGAACGGCTGGGGCCGGGTACGGCCGGCGCCGGCGGCGACCAGGGCGTTCCATTGCGCGGCGTCGATCGCGGACAGGTCTTCCAGAACCTGCGTGCGATAATCGATTCGACTCCGACCGGACGCCAATGGGTTTCCCTCCGATGCGAATCGCCGCTGCGCAACTGAACCAGGTCGTCGGCGATTTTCACGGCAATGCCGACCGCATTATCGCCGCTGCGCATCGGGCCGCCGCCGCCGGCGCGCGCGTGCTGCTCACCCCCGAGCTTTCGCTCACCGGTTACCCGCCCGAAGACCTGCTGCTGCGCGATGCGTTCCACGCCGGCTGCGAGCGCGCGCTCGAGGCCTTGCGCGAGGCGACGGCGGCGCTCGACCTGTACCTGCTGGTCGGGCACCCGCGACGGCGCGAAGGACGCCGCTACAACGGCGCCAGCCTGCTGCATCGCGGGCGCGTCGTCGGCGAGTACGACAAGCACGACCTGCCGAACTACGAGGTGTTCGACGAGGTCCGCTATTTCGAGCCGGACAACCGCCCGCTGGTGTTCGAGGTCGACGACGTGCGCTTCGGGGTACTGATCTGCGAGGACTTCTGGTACCGCTACGCGCCGGAATGCGCGCGCGCCGCCGGCGCGCAGGTGCTGCTGGCGCTGAACGCCTCGCCCTACCATATGGACAAGCAGCACGTTCGGCTCGACGTCGCGCGCGCGAACGTCAGCCGCATCGGCCTGCCGATGCTGGCCGCCAACCTGGTGGGCGGCCAGGACGAGCTGGTGTTCGACGGGCTCTCGTTCGCGCTCGACGCCGACGGCGCGCTGCGCGCGCAGGCGCCGGCCTTCCGCGAGGACCTGCTGCTGGTCGACCTCGAGGCGGGCGCGGCGCCGCGGTTCGCCGCCGGAGCGATCCAGCCGGCGCCGCCGCTGGAGGAGCAGGTCTATTCGGCGCTGGTGCTGGGCGTGCGCGACTACGTCGGCAAGAACGGCTTTCCCGGAGCGATCATCGGGCTTTCGGGCGGCATCGACTCGGCGCTGACGCTGGCGGTCGCGGTCGACGCGCTCGGCGCCGACCGGGTGCGCACGATCATGATGCCGTCGCCCTACACGGCGGAGATCTCGCTCGCCGATGCCGCGGAGATGGCCCGGCGGGTCGGGGTGCGCTACGACGTGGTCCCGATCTCGGGCTGCTTTGATGCCTTCCTCGCGACCCTGGCCGGGGAGTTCCGCGGGCTCGCCCAGGACACCACCGAAGAGAACATCCAGGCGCGGGTCCGCGGCACGCTGCTGATGGCGCTGTCGAACAAGTACGGATCGATCGTGCTCACCACCGGCAACAAGAGCGAGATGGCGGTGGGCTACTGCACGCTCTATGGCGACATGGCCGGCGGCTTCGCGGTCATCAAGGACATCGCCAAGACGATGGTGTACCGCCTGGTGCGCTGGCGCAACGCGCGCGGCGAGGTGGTCCCCGAGCGGATCATCACCCGGCCGCCTTCGGCGGAGCTCAAGCCGGACCAGACCGATCAGGATTCGCTGCCGCCCTACGACGTGCTCGACGCGATCATGCAGATGTACATGGAGGAGGATCGCAGCGTCGAGGAGATCGCGGCGGCGGGCCACCCGCGCGCGGCGATCGACCGCGTGGTGAGCCTGATCCGCCTGAGCGAGTACAAGCGCCGGCAGGCCCCGATCGGCATCCGGGTGACCCAGCGCGCGTTCGGGCGCGACTGGCGCTACCCGATCACGTCGAAGTTCCGGGACTGAGGCGCCGGGCGGGGGCGCGGCGACCCGGCCGGGGCCCGGAACCGCGCATCGCGGCGCGGGCAATCCGGACTCAGGTACGATTGGCGGATGCGATTGACTGGAACTTCGGAGCGACGATGAAAAAGATTACGGCGATCATCAAACCGTTCAAGCTCGACGAGGTGCGCGAGGCGCTCGCCGAGGTGGGCGTGACGGGTCTGACCGTGACCGAGGTCAAGGGTTTCGGGCGCCAGAAAGGGCATACCGAGCTGTATCGCGGCGCCGAGTACGTGGTCGACTTCCTGCCCAAGGTGAAGGTCGAGGTGATCGTCGGCGACACGGTGGTCGATTCGGTGATCGACGCCATCGTGCGCGCCGCGCGCACCGGGCGGATCGGCGACGGCAAGATCTTCGTCACCGACGTCGAGCAGGTGGTGCGCATCCGCACCGGCGAAACCGGCGAAGCGGCGGTCTGATCCGCGCTGCCCGCGCCCTCGCGCGGGGGCGCCGGCCCTAGGTCGCGGGCCGGGCGCCGAACAGCCGCCGCAGGCCGCGGACCAGCAGCCTGAGCAGCAGGACCGCGGCGGCGACGAAGACCAGCAGGGCAAGCACGAACAGCAGCGGATGCTCGACGGCGAGCCAGACGCCGCCGAGCACGAGCGCGTCTTCGCCCATCGAGACAGCTACGTTGGAGAACGGCTCGGGCGACGCGTTCACCGCCGCGCGCGTGCCCGATTTCGCGAAGTGCGTGGTGGCGGTGAGGGTGCCGCCCAGCAGCCCGGCCGCCAGCGCGACCGCCGCGCCCGAATCGCCGAAGACCGCGGCGGCCAGCGCCGCGCCCGCCGGGATGCGCACGAAGGTGTTCAGCAGGTCCCACAGGCTGTCGAGCCAGGGCAGCTTGTCGGCGAACAGCTCGACCGCCGCCATGAAGCCCGAGACGCCCAGCACCAGCGGGTGGGCGAGCAATTCGAGGTGCTCGGGCAGCGGCCACCATCCCAGGCGCCCCAGCAGCCCGAACAGGAACACGACCAGGTACAGCCGCAGGCCGGCGCCCCAGGCCAACGCGCCCGCCAGCGCCAGTTCCGGCAGGTGGCGCATCAGCGGTTCGGGCAGCAGGCGTCCGGCCGCCTCGAGCAGCGCGCCGAAGTCAGGCACGGCCCGGGCGCACGCCGGGCGCGCTTGCTACACTTTTCATCATGGAGTCCATTGTGCCAGCCGACGGGCGCTCGGCGCGCATCGGCGCGCTGCTGCTCGCGGCCGGGCGCTCGGCGCGGATGGGCGGGCCGAACAAGCTGCTGGCGACTGTCGACGGGGAGCCGATGGTGCGGCGCGCGCTGCGGACGCTGCTCGCGGTGCCGCTCGAGCCGGTCGTGGTCGTCCTCGGTCCGGCGGCCGACCGGGTCGTCGCGGCGCTCGACGGCCTGTCCGGCTGGCGGCGTTGCGCCGCGCCGGCTTCGGACGACCATCAGGTATCGGTCGACGCCGGGCTGCGGGCACTGCCGGACTCGCTGGATGCGATCCTGGTCATGCTTGCCGACCTGCCGCTGGTCGACGCCGACGACCTGCGCTGGCTGGTGCAGCGGTGGCGCGCGCTGCCCGAGGGCGGCGCGCTGGTGCCGGTGCGCGGCGGCCGGCGGGGCAATCCGGTGATTCTCGATGCGGCGATGCGCGCGCCGATCCTGGCCGCCGGCCCCGGATCGGGGGCGCGCGGCCACCTCGCCGCACACCCGGCGCAGGTGCATCGCGTCGAGGCACCCAACGACCACTTCGTCGTCGATGTGGACACCATCGATGATCTGGCGCAGTTGGCCGGACGCGGGCTGCGCGCCGCGATTCCGGGGCGCGGCGGCCCCGGCTAGCGCGCCGGGAGCCTGAGCAGCACGATCAGCGCGCCCGAGCCGCCGTCGTTGGGGCGGGCCTGGCAGAACGCCAGCACGTCCTGGCGCTGCACCAGCCAGCGTGGCACCCGGGCCTTGAGCACCGGCTGGCGCCCCACCGAACCCAGGCCCTTGCCGTGGATCACGCGCACGCAGCGCCACTCGTCGCGCAGCGCGCGGTTCAGGAAGGCGGCGAGCGCCTCGCGCGCCTCGTCGGCGCGCAGTCCGTGCAGGTCGATCTGGCCCTGGACCGCCCATTCGCCGCGCCGCAGGCGGCGTACCACGTCGGGGCCGATGCCGTGGCGCCGGTAGGACAGGGCCTCGTCGGTCTCCAGGTACTGCTCGATGCCGATCTCGTCGGACAGGGAAGCGTCGAGCACGGCTTGCTCGTCGAGCTCGCGCTGGCGCGGCACGACGGGTGGCGCGGGGCGTCGGGGGTCGGCGCGCCCGCTCGGCGCCAGCGGGACGGCATCGGCGACCGCGTCGTGGAACAGGTCGGCCTCGCGGGCCGAGTGGCGGGCCTGGTCGCGTTGCCGGCGCGCCGCGTCGGCCCGCTCGCGCGCTTCGGCGCGCGACTGCGCGGCCAGCGACGCCAGCCCCGCCAGGCCGTCGATCCGCCGGAGGCCCGGCGGACCCGCGGCCGAGGCCGGCGGCTCAGCGTCCTTCCTGGCGCGCCTCAAGATAGCGCTGGGCGTCGAGCGCCGCCATGCAGCCGGTGCCCGCGCTGGTCACCGCCTGCCGGTAGACGTGGTCCTGGACGTCGCCGGCGGCGAACACCCCCGGGATGTTGGTCGCCGTCGCCTGGCCGTTGCTGCCGCCCCGGGTCTGGATGTAGCCATTGGCCATCTCGAGCTGGCCCTCGAACAGCGAGGTGTTCGGCGAATGGCCGATGGCCACGAACACGCCGGCGAGCGGCACCTCGCGGACCTCGCCGCTGCGGCTGTCGCGCAGCCGCACGCCGGTGACGCCGCTGGCGTCGCCGGTCACTTCGTCGAGTTCGTGGAACCAGTGGATCTCGACGTTGCCGTCCCGGGTCTTGGCCATCAGCTTGTCGATCAGGATCGGCTCGGCGCGGAAGCGGTCCCGCCGGTGCACCACGGTGACCTTGCGGGCGATGTTGGACAGGTAGAGCGCCTCCTCGACCGCGGTATTGCCGCCGCCGATCACCGCGACGTCCTGGTTGCGGTAGAAGAAGCCGTCGCAGGTCGCGCACGCCGAGACGCCCTTGCCCATGAACGCCTGCTCGGAGGGCAGGCCGAGGTACTTCGCGGAGGCGCCGGTGGCGATGATCAGCGCGTCGCAGGTGTACTCGCCGGAATCGCCGATCAGCCGGATGGGCGTCTCGCCGAGCTTCGCGGTATGGATGTGGTCGAAGACCATCTCGGTCCCGAAGCGCTCGGCGTGCTTCTGGAAGCGCGCCATCAGCTCCGGGCCCTGCACGCCGTCGGCGTCGGCCGGCCAGTTGTCGACCTCGGTGGTGGTCATCAGCTGCCCGCCCTGCGCCAGGCCCGTGATCAGCACGGGCTGAAGGTTGGCGCGTGCAGCGTAGACTGCGGCGGAGTAGCCAGCTGGGCCGGAGCCGAGGATCAACAAACGGGCGTGGCGAGTGGTGGGCATGAGCGGATGGGCGGTCTGGGCGTTGTAAAAAACTCAAAAAATCATTGGCTTAGTGGCCCGATCTTTGAGCGCTTTGTGATATCCGGCAAGGGTAGGGCAAAATTATACGGTGATCGCGCCGCGGGTCCCCGGCGCACGGTGGCGTTTATCGCGAGGTAGGTATGGCTCACGAAGAAAACAAGGCGTTCCTGCGCAGGGTGCCCTTGTTGTCCAGTCTCAACGAACAACAACTCGAGACCTTGGCGGCGGGCAGTGCGCGCCGCAACTTTCCGAAGGGCCGCACCATCGTCGCAGAGGGAGAGCCGTCGCAGTCGCTGTACATCCTGCTGTCGGGGCGCGCCAAGGTCCAGCGCTCGGACTCCGAGGGCAAGGAGGTGATCCTGGCCGTGCTCGGCTCGGGGGACTTCTTCGGCGAGATGAGCCTGATCGACGAGGCGCCGCGCTCGGCGAGCGTGATCACGCTCGAGTCCTGCGACTTCATGTCGATCAACAAGGACGCCTTTCGCGCCATGCTCACGCAGAGTCCGGAGATGAGCATGGCGGTCATGAAAGGGATGGTCCGGCGCCTGCGCGAGGCCGACAAGAAGATCGAGACCCTGGCGCTGCTCGACGTCTACGGCCGGGTCGCGCGCGTGCTGCTCGACTTCTCCGAGATGGTCAACGGGGAGCGCGTGGTGAAGAACAAGCTGCCCCGCCAGGAGATCGCCAAGATGATCGGCGCCTCGCGCGAGATGGTGTCGCGCGTGATGAAGGGGCTCGAGATCGACGGCTACATCGTGCCGATGCCCGAGGGCCGGCTGATGCTGCGCGAGAAGATCAGCTCGTACATCAGCTGAGCGGCGCGAGGAGCATCCGATCGAGATGGCACGCGCCGCAGCCGCCGCATCGCCGGGGCGGGGAATCCCCGGCCGCACGTCCCCGGCCGCAGGATTCGGGCTTCCCGAGCGCGCGCTGAGGCTGGTCCAGGAGGCGATGTGGCTGGTCCTGGCGGCCCTCGGGATCTTCCTGCTGCTGATCCTGCTGACCTACGACAAGGCCGACCCGGGCTGGTCGCACGCGGTGGTCGGGCGCGCTGTCGCGAATGCCGGCGGGCGCGTGGGGGCGTGGTTCGCCGACCTGCTGCTCTACCTGTTCGGCCTGAGCGCGTACCTGCTGGCGGCGCTGCTCGGCGTCTCGGTGCTGCGCGGCCTGCGGTCGCTGCGCGCCACCCCCGATGCGCTCGCGCCGCAGCGATTCGCCTGGGAGCGCTGGGTCGGTTTCGGCCTGATGCTGCTGGGGTGCGTCGGCATCGAGTCGGCGCGCCTGCACAGCCTGCAGGCCGACCTGCCGCTCGGTCCGGGCGGCATCGTCGGCGCGGTGATCACCGATCCGCTGTTCGTCGCGCTGGGCGCGGTCGGCGGCACGCTGGTCCTGCTGGTGCTCGTGGCGGCCGGATTCAGCCTCTGGACCGGCTGGTCGTGGCTGGCCATCTTCGAGCGCGTCGGCTTCGCGCTCGAGTGGAGCGCGCTGCGCCTGGTGCAGGCGGTGGTGGCGCGGCGCGACCGGCGCATCGGCGAGGTGGCGGCGACCGAGCGCGACGAGCAGGTCCAGGTGAAGCGGCGCATCCTCGACGACGATCCGGAGCCGGTGCGCATCGAGACGCCGGTGGCGCGCATCGAGCGCTCCGAACGCGCCGAGGCCGAGCGGCAGAGCGTGCTGTTCGTCGACCTGCCGGCCGACACCCAGTTGCCGCCGGTCTCGCTGCTCGACGACCCGCCGGTGGCGTCCGAGGCGGTGTCGCAGGAGACGCTGGAGTACACCTCGCGCCTGATCGAGAAGAAGCTGTCCGACTTCAACGTCGCCGCCAACGTGGTGGCTGCCTATCCCGGACCGGTGATCACCCGCTACGAGATCGAGCCGGCCACGGGCGTGAAGGGCAGCCAGATCGTCAACCTCTCGAAAGACCTGGCCCGCGCGCTGTCGCTGGTCTCGATCCGGGTGGTCGAGACGATCCCCGGCAAGAACCTGATGGGGCTCGAGCTCCCGAACGCCCGCCGCCAGACGGTGCGGCTCTCGGAGATCCTCGCTTCCCAGGTGTACGCGACCAGCGCGTCGCCGCTGACGCTGGCGCTCGGCAAGGACATCGCCGGCAATCCGATGGTGGTCGACCTCGCGAAGATGCCGCACCTGCTCGTGGCCGGCACCACCGGGTCGGGCAAGTCGGTCGGCATCAACGCGATGCTGCTGTCGCTGCTCTACAAGAGCGACCCGACGCAGGTCCGGCTGATCCTGATCGACCCGAAGATGCTCGAGATGAGCACCTACGAGGGGATCCCGCACCTGCTCGCGCCGGTGGTCACCGACATGCGCCAGGCCGGCAACGCGCTGAACTGGTGCGTCGCCGAGATGGAACGGCGCTACCGGCTGATGAGCAAGCTCGGGGTGCGCAACCTCTCGGGCTACAACCACAAGATCGTCGAAGCCGAGAAGCGCGAGCAACTGGTCCCGAACCCGTTCTCCCTGACTCCCGACGCGCCCGAACCGCTGTCGCGGCTGCCGCAGATCGTGGTCGTGATCGACGAGCTGGCCGACCTGATGATGGTGGTCGGCAAGAAGATCGAGGAGCTGATCGCGCGGCTGGCGCAGAAGGCGCGCGCCGCGGGCATCCACCTGATCCTCGCCACGCAGCGTCCGTCGGTGGACGTGATCACCGGGCTGATCAAGGCCAACATCCCGACCCGCATCGCGTTCCAGGTCTCCTCGAAGATCGACTCGCGCACCATCCTCGACCAGATGGGGGCCGAATCGCTGCTCGGCCAGGGCGACATGCTCTACCTGCCGCCGGGCGGCGGAGTGCCGATGCGCGTGCACGGCGCCTTCGTCGCCGACGACGAGGTGCACAAGGTGGTCGATCACTGGAGGCAGCTCGCCGAACCGCAGTACGTCGAGGGCATCCTCGAGGGCGGCGTCCCCGAGGAGGTCGACTCGGGCAGCGCGGTCGGGTTCGGCGGTCTGTCGCAGACGCTGGCCGAGGCGGGCGTCGACGGCGAAGCCGACCCGATGTACGACCAGGCGGTGGCGGTGGTGATCAAGCACAAGCGCGCGTCGATCTCGCTGGTGCAGCGCCACCTGCGCATCGGCTACAACCGCGCCGCGCGGCTGCTCGAGCAGATGGAGCGGTCGGGCCTGGTCTCGGCGATGGCCACCAACGGCAACCGCGAGTTGCTCGTCCCGTCCTCCCAGGACGATTGAGGTGAAGCCGGTGCGGCGCCTCGTCGCGGCGTTGTCGGCCTGCGCCGGGCTGGCGGCCCCGACCCCGACCTCGATGCCGGCCGTGGCCGCGGTTACCGCCGCGGCGGCGCTCGTTGCCGCGCCCGCGCTTGCCGGCGGCCGCGAGCAGTTGCGCGCCTTTCTCCAGGACACCCGCTCGGCCCGGGGAGAATTCACCCAGAAGGTGCTGCGCGCCGACGGCGGCGTCGCCGAGTCGAGCGGGGGGATCTTCGCGTTCGCGCGCCCGGGGCGTTTCCGCTGGGAAGTGCGTCGCCCGTTCGAACAGCTGCTGGTGGCCGACGGCCAGCGCCTGCATTTCTACGACCGGGACCTGAACCAGGTCACCGTCCGGCGGCTGGCCGACGCGCTGGCCTCGACGCCGGCCGCGATCCTGTTCGGCGCCGGCGAGCCGGAGCGCGATTTCGCGCTGCGCGAGCTCGAGCCGCGCGACGGGCTCGAGCGGATCGAGGCGCTGCCGCGGGACAAGGATGCGGGGCTCGAGCGCATCGTGCTGGGGTTCCGCGACGGGCTGCCGGTGGTGATGGAGGTCGGCGACGCTTTCGGGCGCACCACCGTGTTCGAGTTCCGCGCGGTCGAGCGCAATGCGGCCGTGCCGGCCGAGTCGTTCCGCTTCGTCGCCCCGAAGGGCGCTGACGTCGTCGAGCAATGACGCCGCGTGCGCAGGCGGGTGACCCGCCGGCGGTGGCCGGCGACGCGATCGACCGCGTCGACACGCCCGCCCTGGTGCTCGATCTCGATGCCTTCGAGGCCAATGTCTCCGTCCTGCACGCGCATGCGGCGGCCTGCGGGGTGCGGGTGCGCGCGCACGGCAAGGCGCATCGCTGTCCGGAGATCGCGCGCCGGCAGGTGGCGGCCGGCGCGGTCGGCGTGTGCTGCCAGAAGGTGGGCGAGGCCGAAGGGTTCGCGGATGCCGGGATCGCCGACATCCTGATCAGCAACGAGGTCGTCGATGCCGCCAAGCTCGACCGGCTTGCCCGGCTGGCGCGTCGCGTGCGCCTCGGCGTCTGCGTCGACCAGGTGCCGGCGGTCGCGGCGCTGGCGCGGGCCTGCGTCCGGCACGATGCGCGGGTGGAGGTGCTGATCGAGCTCGACGTCGGGCAGGAACGCTGCGGCGCCGGCTCGGTCCAGGACGTGCTGGCGCTCGCCCGCGCGGTGGCCGCCGGTGCGCCGCACCTGCGCCTGCGCGGCCTGCAGGCCTACCATGGCGGTGCACAGCACCTGAGGGCGCACGCGGCGCGCGAGCGGGCGATCGAGGCGGCGGCCCGTCGGGCGTCGCAGGCGCGCGAGGCTCTGCGGGCGGCGGGGTTCGGGTGCGCCGAAGTCAGCGGCGGCGGCACCGGCACCTTCGCGCTCGAAGCGGCCTCGGGCGTCTATACCGAGGTCCAGCCCGGCTCCTATGCCCTGATGGACCTGGACTACCGTGCCAACCAGCCGGATCCGGCCGCGCCGGCGATGCGCCAGGCGATCGGCGTGCTGTTGTCGGTCATGAGTGCACGTCCGGGCCATGCCGTGCTCGACGGCGGCCTGAAGGCGGTGGCCGTCGACTCGGGGCCGCCGGCAGTGCGCCTGGCGGGCTGGCGGGTGCGCAGCGTCTCCGACGAGCACACGGTCGTCGAAGCGGTCACCGAGGCGGCCGACGATGCGGCGGCGACTGCGGCAACCACTGGCGGGCGGGGCGGGCCGGTGCTCGCGCTGGGCCGGCGCTGCATCGTCGATCCCGGCCACTGCGATCCGACCGTCAACCTGCACGACTGGATCGTCGCCTGCCGCGGCGACCGGGTCGAGGCGGTCTGGCCGGTCCTGCCCCGCAGCGCTTCCCGCTGAGGTGGGGGGTGGTTGGGGTAAGCTGGCGGCTTTCCATCGGCCCTGCGGAGCACCGAGGCAATGAGCAGCGCGATACCGGCGAATCCCGGGTTCCGGTCGGACGACACGCGCGTGATCGCAGTGGTGGGAATCGCGCACAGCGTGTCGCATTTCTTCCACCTCATCCTGCCGCCGCTGTTCCCCTGGCTCAAGGACGCGTTCCAGCTCTCGTATTCCGAGCTGGGCCTGATCGTCACCATGTTCTTCGTCATCTCCGGCATCGGGCAGTCGCTGGCCGGCTTCCTGGTGGATCGGGTCGGGCCGATCCCGGTGATGCTGGGCGCGATCGCGCTGTTCGCCGCTTCGGCCGCGGTGCTTGCGCTGGCCTCCGGCTACGTGGGGCTGATGCTCGGCGCGGCGCTCGCCGGCATCGGCAACGCCCCGTTCCATCCGGTCGACTACTCGATCCTCAACCGGAAGGTGTCGGCGTCCCGGCTCGGCCATGCCTACGCGGTGCACGGGATCTCCGGAAACATCGGCTGGGCGATCGCGCCGGTCTTCGTCGTGTCGATCGCCGGGTTCGCCGGCTGGCGCGAGGCGTTCGCGGCCTCGGCGCTGCTGGCGCTGGTCGTGTTCGCGGTGGTCTGGTTCAACCGCGACGTGCTCGACGTGCCGGTGCAGCGCCCGAGCGGCGCGGCCGCGCCCGGCGCCGGACTGCCCGGCGGTGCCTTCGGCTTCCTGCGCCTGCCGGCGGTGTGGTTCAGCTTCGCGTTCTTCTTCTTCTATGCGGCGGCGCTCGGCGGCGTCCAGACTTTCGCGCCGGAGGCGGCCCGGCTGCTGCACGACGTTCCCCTGGAGTGGGCGGCGCTGTGCCTGACGGTCTACATGCTGGCCAGCGCCGGAGGCACCGTGATCGGCGGATTCCTGGCCCGCGATCCGAGCCGTGCCGAGCGAGTCATCGGGATCTGCT
>JBDHRX010000084.1:0-13996 GCA_039807785.1 Burkholderiaceae bacterium | reverse complement strand
CCCCCGCCATGACCAGCGATTCCTTGTTCGCCAGCAGGATGCGCTTGCCGGCGCGCGCGGCCGCGATCGCCGGGCCGAGGCCCGCCGCCCCCACGATCGCGGCCATGACGGTATCGACCTGCGGGTGCGCGGCCACCTCGGCGAGCGCCGCCGGGCCGGCCAGCACCTCGGCGGCGCAGCCGCGCGCCGCGAGCGTCGCGCGCAGCCCCTGCGCCGCCCGCTCGTCGTCGAGCACCGCGTAGCGCGGCGCGTGACGCAGGCACAACGCCGCCAGCGCATCGGCGCGCCGGTTCGCCGACAGCGCGAACAGCCGGTAGCGCCCCGGATGACGGGCGACCACGTCGAGCGTGCTCAGCCCGATCGACCCGGTGGCGCCGAGGATGGTGAGCGTTCGGACGGCGGCTTGCATCGGCGGATTATCCCAGCAGGCGATGCAGGAGCAGCGCCGCCGGCATGGTCGGGATCAGCGCGTCGATCCGGTCGAGCACGCCGCCGTGGCCCGGCAGCAGCGTCCCGCTGTCCTTCACGCCCGCCTGGCGCTTGAGCAGCGACTCGTGCAGGTCGCCGACGATCGACAGCGCGGCGATCACCACCAGCGCCAGGACGGCCCCCGGCATCGACGCCTGGGCCAGCAGCCGTGCCGGCAGGGTCTGCGCCAGCGCCGGCACCAGCGCCGCCGCCAGCCCCAGCGCCGCCACCGCGACGAAACCGCCGATCGCGCCTTCCCAGCTCTTGCCCGGGCTGATCGCCGGGGCCAGGCGGCGGCGCCCCCAGGCCCGCCCGGCGAAGTACGCGGCGATGTCGGCCACCCAGACGATCGCCATCGCGGCGAGCAGCGCCGCCGGGCCGATGTCGCGCAGCGCCACCAGCGCCACCCAGCACGCCAGCAGCCAGGCGGCGGCGAGCGGCCAGCCGCCGCCGCGCGCCTCGTGGCGGCGCAACCGCCAGGGTCCCAGCGCCACCCACGAAGCGGTCGCCAGCGCGCAGGCCGGGATCACGAACCAGGCCGGCCAGCCGCCCGCCTGATGCCAGGCGAGCAGCGCCGCCCCGGCGGCGGCCAGCGTCGCCGCGGCGGCGCCGGCCGAGCGCCGGTAGCCCAGCAGCAGGCTCCATTCGTAGGCCGCCACGGCCAGGAAGGCCAGCGTCACGGCGCCCCAGACCCAGGCCGGGAACACGAAGATCGACGGCAGCAGGATCGCCAGCAGGACCAGGGCGGTGACGACGCGCTTGCCGAGCATCGGCGACGGCTCAGCCGGTGGTGGCCGCGGTGACCTGCGCGCTGGTGCACCCGAAGCGCCGCTCGCGCGTGGCGAAGGACTCGATCGCGCGGTCGAGCGCCGCGGCATCGAAATCGGGCCAGTAGGCGTCGGTGAAGTACAGCTCGGTGTAGGCGAGCTGCCAGAGGAGGAAATTGCTGATCCGCTGCTCGCCGCCGGTGCGGATGAAGAGATCCGGCTCGGGCATGTCGCCCAGCGCGAGATGGGGGGCCAGCGCCTGCTCGGAGAACAGCGCCGGATCGCGGCCGAGCTCGGGGCGTTCGCGCAGCGCCGCCTGCACCGCCTGGACGATGTCCCAGCGGCCGCCGTAGTTCGCGGCGATGGTCAGGGTCATGCGGCGGTTCTGTCCGGTGCGCGCCTCGGCCTGCGCGATCAGCTCGCGCAGCCGGGGCTCGAAGGCATCCAGCGCGCCGACGACCTTGAGCCGGATGCCGTTCCTCTGCAGTTGCGCCACCTCGCGCTCGAGCGCCGACACGAACAGGCGCATCAGCACCGAGACCTCGTCGGCCGGCCGGCGCCAGTTCTCGGAGCTGAACGCGAACAGCGTCAGGTACTCGATGCCGCGGCGCGCGCAGGCCTCGACGGTGCTGCGCACCGCCTCGACCCCCTTGGCATGGCCGGCGACGCGGGGCAGGTGCCGCGAGGTGGCCCAGCGGCCGTTGCCGTCCATGATGATCGCCACGTGGCGCGGCGTCGCCCGGTACTCGGGCACCGCGACGGTGGAGCTCGTGAACGTCGACATCGGAGTGCTCATGCGCGTCCGGACGCCCGGCTCAGACCGTCATGATCTCCTGCTCCTTGACCGACAGCATGCGGTCGACCTCGACCACGTACCGGTCGGTGAGCTTCTGCACGTCGTCCTGAGCGCGGCGCTCGTCGTCCTCGGAGATCGCCTTGTCCTTGAGCAGCTTCTTCAACTGCTCGTTGGCGTCGCGGCGCAGGTTGCGCACCGCCACCTTCGTCTGCTCGCCCTCGTGCTTGACCACCTTGGTGAGCTCGCGCCGGCGCTCCTCGGAAAGGGGGGGCATCGGCACCCGGATCAGGTCGCCGCTGGTGGCCGGATTCAGGCCGAGGTCGGACTCGCGGATCGCCTTGTCGACCACCTGGACCATCTTCTTCTCCCAGGGCTGGACGGCGATGGTGCGCGCATCCTGGACCGTGACGTTGGCGACCTGCCCGATCGGCACCATGCTGCCGTAGTAGTCGACCATGATGTGGTCCAGCAGGCCGGCATGCGCCCGGCCGGTGCGGATCTTCGCGAGGCTCGTCTTGAGCGACTCGATCGACTTCTGCATCTTCTGCTCGGCCGACTGCCTGACCTCGGCGATGCTCATGCTCCCTCCGGAAAAATGCTCGGGACACGCCCCCGGGCCGGGCCCGGGGGCGCCTCACACATGGACCAGCGTGCCCACGTCCTCGTCGCTCAGCGCGCGGCGCAGCGCGCCCTCCTCGAGGATCGAGAACACCTTGATCGGCAGCCGCTGGTCGCGGCACAGCGCGAACGCGGTTGCGTCCATCACCTTCAGGTGGCGCGCGATCGCCTCGTCGAAGCTGATGCGGGCGAAACGCCGGGCGTCCGGGTCGATCATCGGGTCGGCGCTGTAGACGCCGTCGACCTTGGTCGCCTTCAGGACCAGCTCGACCCCCATCTCGGCGCCGCGCAGGGCGGCGGCCGTGTCGGTCGTGAAGAACGGGTTGCCGGTGCCCGCCGCGAAGATGACGACCTTGCCTTCCTCGAGGTAGCGCAGCGCCTTCGGCCGGATGTACGGCTCGACGACCTGCTCGATCTTCAGCGCCGATTGCACGCGCGCCGCGACGCCGTGCTGGCGCAGCGCATCCTGCAGCGCGAGCGAGTTCATCACCGTCGCGAGCATGCCCATGTAGTCGGCGGTGGCCCGGTCCATGCCGGCCGCGCCGCCGGCCACCCCGCGGAAGATGTTGCCACCGCCGATCACGACCGCCAGCTCGACCCCGGCGGCGGCGACGTCGGCGATCTCGCGGCTCATCCGCTCGATCGTCAGGCGATCGATGCCGTAGGCCTCGTCGCCCATCAGCGATTCGCCGGAAAGCTTCAGCAGAACGCGACGATAGGCCGGCGCAAGCGCCGGCTGCGGCGCTTCGGCGGCGCGCGCCAGGCTGTCATTGGAACTCACGCACTCTCCTCACGCACCGTGCCCACGCATGCTCCCGGTCGGGCGGCCGCGCGAGACGGCGTGCGGGCCGCGCCGCCTGCGATTATGGGGCTTTTTCCCGCGCAGCGCCCTCACCGGCCCGCGGCCGCGGCCGCCTGGGCGGCGACCTCGGCGGCGAAATCGGACTGCTTCTTCTCGATCCCCTCGCCGACGACGTAGAGCACGAAGCCGGCGACGCGGGCGCCGCGCTGCTTGAGCAGCTGCTCGACCGTGAGCTTGTCGTCCTTCACGAACGGTTGCCCCAGCAGGGTCACTTCCTTCAGGTATTTCTGGACCGTGCCCTCGACCATCTTGGCGACGATCTCGGCCGGCTTGCCCGATTCGGCCGCCTTCTGCTGGGCGATCGAGCGCTCGCGCTCGACGTCTTCGGCCGGCACCCCTTCCTTCGAGAGCGCCTTCGGCTTGCCCGCCGCGATGTGCATCGCCAGGTCCTTGGCGAGGGTCTCGTCGCCGCCGTCGACATCGATCAGCACGCCGATCCGCGCGCCGCCGTGCACGTAGCTGGCCAGCCGGCCCTGCGCCGCCACCCGGGCGAAGCGCCGGATGCTCATGTTCTCGCCGATGCGCCCGACCAGCGCCGTGCGCACCGAATCGACCGTGCCCTCGCCCATCGGCAGCGCCGACAGGGCGGCGACGTCGGCCGGAGCGGCCTTCGCCACGAGCGCCGCGACGTCGCGGGTGAAGGCGAGGAAGTCGTCGTTCTTGGCGACGAAATCGGTCTCGCAGTTCACCTCGACGATCGCGCCGAGCCGGGCGTCGTCGGACAGCCACAGGCCGACCACGCCCTCGGCGGTGATCCGGGCCGCCGCCTTGCTCGCCTTGTTGCCGAGCTTCACGCGCAGGATCTCCTCGGCCCGGTCCATGTCGCCGCCGGCCTCGGTCAGCGCCTTCTTGCACTCCATCATCGGCGCGTCGGTCTTCTCGCGCAGTTCCTTCACCATGCCCGCGGTGATTTCCGCCATCGCACTGCTCCTGTGTCCGCCTGCGCGCCGGCGCTGCCGGCCGCCTACGTCTGTCCTGTCCTGCCCGGCTCGCGCCGGGCGCGGCCTCAGGCTTCCTCGCCGTCGACCTCGACGAACTCCTCGTCGTCGGTGGCCGCCTTGATCGCTTCCTGCAGCGAGGCGGCGCGCCCCTCGAGGATCGCGTCGGCCGCGCCGCGCGCGTACAGCCGGATCGCCTTGCCCGAGTCGTCGTTGCCGGGGACCACGTGGTCGATCCCCTCCGGCGAGTGATTGCTGTCGACCACCGCGACGATCGGGATGCCCAGCTTGCGGGCCTCGGTCACGGCGATTTTGTGGAAGCCCACGTCGATCACGAACAGCGCGTCGGGCAGGCCGCCCATCTCCTTGATGCCGCCCAGGCTGGTGTGCAGCTTGTCGAGCTCGCGCTGGAACATCAGCGATTCCTTCTTGGACATGCGCTCGAGCCCGCCCTCGGTCTGGGCGGCCTCCATGTCCTTCAGGCGCTTGATCGAGGACTTGACCGTCTTGAAGTTGGTCAGCATGCCGCCGAGCCAGCGCTGGTCGACGTAGGGCATGCCGGCGCGAGCGGCTTCCTCGGCGACGATCTCGCGCGCCTGGCGCTTGGTGCCGACGAACAGCACCGTGCCACGGTTGGCGGCGAGCTGGCGCAGATACTTCATCGCGTCCTGGTACATGACCAGGGATTTCTCGAGGTTGAAGATGTGGATCTTGTTGCGGTGGCCGTAGATGTACGGGGCCATCCGCGGGTTCCAGAAGCGCGTCTGGTGGCCGAAATGAACGCCGGCCTCGAGCATTTGCCGCATGGTGACGGACATGACAAACTCCGATCGGGTTGAGCCTGACGCACCGCCTGCGATGTCGTGTCGCGGCCCGCCCCCGATGCGTGAAGCCCGGTCCGGCCGGCCGCGGCACGCTTTCCGCCACCGCCGGCCGCGGCCGCCGGGCCCCGGACGCGGATCGTCGTTGTCGACCCGGCCGGCGCCCTCCGGACGCCATCGGCGGCACCCAACTGGGACGGTGCGCGCGATTTTGGCCGGATCCGGCGGGTGCGGACCGGAACGCCCGGAGGCGCCGGTCTGCTTCGATGCCCCGGAGGGCATCCAACCCGGGCATCCAGCCAAGCTTATAATCATAGCATGTCCATCGTCATCAAGTCCGCCTCCGAGATCGAGGCGATGCGCACGGCCGGCCGCCTCGCGAGCGAGGTGCTCGACTACATCACCCCCTTCGTGCGCGCCGGCGTCGCCACCGGCGAGCTCGACCGGCTCTGCCACGCCTACATGGTCGAGGTGCAGCAGACGGTCCCGGCGCCGCTGAACTACGCGCCGCCGGGCTACCGGCCGTTCCCGCGCTCGATCTGCACCTCGGTGAACCACCAGGTCTGCCACGGCATTCCCGGCGACCGGGTCCTGAAGAACGGCGACATCCTGAACATCGACATCACCGTCATCAAGGACGGCTTCCACGGCGACACGAGCCGGATGTTCATGGTCGGCGAGCCCGCGGTCGGCGCGCGCCGGCTGTGCCAGGTCACCTACGAGTGCATGTGGGTCGGCATCGACCAGGTGCGCCCGGGCGCGACGATCGGCGACATCGGCCACGCGATCCAGCGCCATGCGGAAGCGGGCGGTTATTCGGTGGTGCGCGAGTTCTGCGGCCACGGCATCGGCCGGCGCTTCCATGAGGAGCCCCAGGTGCTGCACTACGGCCGCCCGGGCGCCGGCGAGCGCCTCGAGCCCGGCATGATCTTCACGATCGAGCCGATGATCAACGCCGGGCGGCGCGAGGTGCGCGAGATGGCCGACGGCTGGACCATCGTCACCAAGGACCACAGCCTCTCGGCCCAGTGGGAGCACACGGTCCTGGTGACCGAATCCGGCCACGAGGTGCTGACCGTCTCGGCCGGGACTCCCGAGCGCCCGGAGCCGTCGCGCGCGACCGCGTGAACGCGCTCGCCGATCTGGCCCCGCTGCGCCGGCAGTACCAGCAGGCGCGCGCGGCGGCGATCGAGCGCTTCCGCAGCACCCAGGACCCCGACGTGCTGGCGCGCGCCCTCGCGCGCGCCACCGACCAGGCATTGCGCGGGCTGTGGCGCGCGGCGCGCCCCGGCCGCGGCGCGGCGCTGCTGGCGGTGGGCGGCTACGGCCGGCGCGACCAGTTCCCGCATTCCGATGTCGACCTGCTGATCCTCCGCGAGGACGGGCCGGAAAGCGCCGGCGGGCTGCCGCGCATCGAGGCCTTCGTCGGCGCCTGCTGGGACCTCGGCCTGCCGATCGGCCACAGCGTGCGCACGGTCGAGCAATGCCTGGAGGAGGCGCGCGCCGACATCACGGTGCAGACGGCGATGCTCGAGATGCGCCGGATCGCCGGCGCGCGCGCGCAGTCCGAAGCGCTGGAAAAGCGCTTGCGCGACGAGCTCGACATGCGCGCCTTCTTCTCGGCCAAGCTGCTCGAGATGCGCCAGCGCCACGCCCGGTACGAGGACACGCCGTACAGCCTGGAGCCCAACACCAAGGAAAGCCCGGGCGGCCTGCGCGACCTGCACGTGATCGTCTGGATCGCGCGCGCCGCCGGTTTCGGGGCCGACTGGCAGGCGCTGCGCCGGCGCGACCTGATCACCGCCGGCGAAGCCGGATTGCTGCGCCGCAACGAGCGGCAGATCCGGCGCATCCGCGCCTGGCTGCACATCCTCGCCGGGCGGCGCGAGGACCGGATCGTGTTCGACCTCCAGGCGTCGGTCTCCGCGGCGCTGGGGCTGGCGCGCGGCGACCCTCGGCGCTCGTCCGAGGAACTGATGCAGCGCTACTACTGGGCGGCCAAGGCGGTGACCCAGCTGAGCACGATCGTGCTGCAGAACCTGCGCGCCGAGCTGTTCCCGGCCCCGGACGCGCATCC
This sequence comes from Burkholderiaceae bacterium, assembly GCA_039807785.1. Taxonomy (GTDB): domain Bacteria; phylum Pseudomonadota; class Gammaproteobacteria; order Burkholderiales; family Burkholderiaceae_E; genus Zeimonas. Next base: position 6,649 of record JBDHRX010000084.1, on the reverse strand, counting down.
GGAGCCGATCGACGCCGAGTTCCAGAACCTGCGGGGATTGCTCGACGTCGTCGATCCGGACGGCTTCGTACGCGATCCTGCGTCCATTCTGCGCGCATTTCTCACGATGGAGCGACATCCGGAGCTGTCCGGGATGACCACCCGCACGCTGCGGGCGCTCTGGCACGCGCGCACCCGCATCGACGGCGCCTTCCGGCGGGTGCCGGCCCACCGCGAGCTGTTCCTGCGCATCCTGCAAGCCCCGCATGGGGTGACCCATGAACTGCGCCGGATGAACCAGTGGTCCATCCTCGGTCGCTACCTGCCGGTGTTCCGCCGCATCGTCGGACGGATGCAGCACGACCTGTTCCACGTGTACACGGTCGACCAGCACATCCTGATGGTGGTGCGCAACCTGCGCCGCTTCACGGTCGAGGAGCACGCGCACGAGTACCCGTTCTGCAGCGAGCTGATGGCCGGCTTCGACCGCCCGTGGCGGCTGGTGGTCGCGGCGCTGTTCCACGACATCGCCAAGGGACGCGGCGGGGATCACTCGAAGCTCGGCCGCCTCGACGCGCGACGCTTCTGCCGCCTGCACGGGCTGGCGGCACCCGATACCGCGCTGGTCGAGTTCCTGGTCGAGCACCACCTGACGATGTCGCAGGTGGCGCAGAAGCAGGACCTCAGCGACCCGGAGGTGATCGCCCGGTTCGCCGCGGTCGTAGGCAGCGAGGAGCGGCTGAACGCGCTGTACCTGCTCACGGTGGCCGATATCCGCGGCACCAGCCCGAAGGTCTGGAACGCCTGGAAGGGGAAACTGCTGGAGGATCTCTACTGGCTGGCGCGCCGGGTCCTGGCCGGCGAGGCACCGTCGACGCAGGTCCGCCTGGACGCGCGGCGCGCCGAGGCGGTGCGCCTGCTGAACCTCTACGCGATCGGGCCGGAACGCTACGCGCACTTCTGGCGCCAGCTCGACGCGCCCTATTTCTTGCGCAACGACCCACAGGACATCGCCTGGCAGACGCGCGTGCTGTACGCCTCGGCCAACACCGCGGCCCCGGTGGTCCGGGCCCGCCTCGCCCCGATCGGCGAAGGCTTCCAGGTGGTGGTCTACCAGCCCGACCAGCCCGACCTGTTCGCCCGGATCTGCGGCTACTTCGACGGCAAGAACCTGTCGGTGCTCGACGCCAAGATCCACACCACCGAGCACGGCTACGCGCTCGACAGCTTCGTGCTGATCGATCCGGGCGGGCCGGCGCACTATCGCGACATCCTGGTGCTGGTCGAGACCGAGCTGGCCCGGCACCTGGCCCGCCGGGGCGAGCTGCCGCCGCCGGTGCGGGGCCGCGTCTCGCGGCGCTCGCGCTACTTCCCGGTCGAGCCCGCGGTCGACCTGCGGCCCGACGAGCGCGCCGGGCTGTTCATGCTGTCGGTGGTGGCCAACGACCGGACCGGCCTGCTGTACGGGATCGCGCGCGTGCTGGGGCGTTACGGGGTCGGCCTGCAGACGGCGCGGATCACGACCCTGGGCGAACGCGTCGAAGACGTGTTCCTGATCGGCGGCGAGGCGCTGCGCACCGAGCGCGGACAGCTGCAGTTCGAAACCGACCTGCTGGCCGCCCTGCGCGCCTGAGCCGCAGGCGCGCGACGGGCCGCGGGCGACCCGCGGCTCAGCAGCAGGCGGCCTCGGTCACCACGCGCAGCACCCGTTCCATGGTCGCGTCGAGCACCGCGCGGATCTCCGCCAGCGAAATGGCCTCGCTGCTGCCGGCGCGCCCGGCCGCCGGATTCGCGACCACGCACAGCGCCGCGTAGGCGAGCCCCGCCTCGCGCGCCAGCGCGGCCTCCGGCATGCCGGTCATGCCGACCAGGTCGCAGCCGTCGCGCGCCAGCCGCTCGATCTCGGCGGCGGTCTCCAGGCGCGGCCCCTGCGTGCATCCGTAGACGCCGCCGTCGATCGCGGCCTCGCCGCAGCGCCGGGCCGCCTCGAGCAGGCGTGCGCGCAGCGCCGCGTCGTAGGGCCGGGTGAAATCGATGTGCGTGACCGGCTGGTCGGCCCCCTCGAAGAAGGTGTGCCCCCGGCCCCAGGTGTAGTCGATGAGCTGGTCCGGCACCACCAGCGCGCCGGCCGTGCAGTCGGCCCGGATGCCGCCCACGGTCGCGACCGCCAGGATCCGGTCGACGCCGACGCGCCGGAGCGCGTCGATGTTCGCGCGGTAGTTGATCTCGTGCGGCGCGATCGTGTGGCCGTAGCCGTGCCGCGCGAGGAAGACCACCGGGTGGCCCTGCAATTCGCCGTGCGTCAGCGCGCACGACGGATCTCCGTAGGCGGTGCGCACCACCTCGCGCCGCGCCGCGTCGAGCCCCGCGAGCCGGGCGAAGCCGCTTCCGCCGATGATGGCCAGCATCGCGTCCTCCTCAGTCGCGCCCCGGCGCTGCCGGGCCGGGGCGACGTGCCGCGAGATCGGCGAGGTAGGCCCGGAACCGGTCGCTCACCTCGGGGTGCTCGAGCGCCAGCTCGACCGTCGCCTGCAGGTAGCCGAGCTTGGCGCCGCAATCGAAGCGCCGGCCGCGATAGCGCCACGCGAGCATGCGCTCGGCCACGCACAGCGCGTTCAGCGCGTCGGTGAGCTGGAGCTCGCCGCTCGCCCCGGGCTGCAGGGCCTCCAGGAACTCGAACGCGCGCGCGCTGAGCACGTAGCGGCCGACGACCGCCAGGGTCGAGGGCGCCCGCTCCGGGTCGGGCTTCTCGACGATGCCGACGATGCGCTCGCTGCCCGCGACCGGCCCGGCGCCGCCGGTCGAGACGATCCCGTAGGAAGCGGTGTCCTCGCGCGCCACGTCCTGCACCGCCACCACGCTCGATCCGGTCTGCTCGAACAGCTCGATCATCTGCGCGAGCACGCTGGGGCCGCCGGGCGGCGGCTGCATCAGGTCGTCGGCGAGCAGCACCGCGAACGGCTCGTCGCCGATCAGGTCACGCGCGCAGCGCACCGCGTGGCCGAGCCCGAGCGGCGCCGGCTGTCGCACGTAGACGCAATGGATGTCCTTCGGCGTGGTCGACCACACCTGCTCGAGCAGGTCGGTCTTGCCCTTCAGGGCCAGCTCGGACTCGAGCTCGTACGCCTTGTCGAAGTGGTCCTCGATCGAGCGCTTGCCGCGCCCGGTCACGAAGATCATGTCGGTGATCCCGGCCGCGGCGGCCTCCTCGACCGCGTACTGGATCAGCGGCTTGTCGACCACCGGCAGCATCTCCTTCGGCTGCGCCTTGGTGGCCGGCAGGAACCGGGTACCCAGGCCGGCCACCGGAAAGACGGCCTTCCTGACACGACGGCGGGTCGGTGCGTTCATCGGGTTCGTCGACTCCTTTCGATTCCGGAAACCGGGAACGGGGGCTCAGCCCCCGGCCATGCGGCGCAGCGCCTGCTCGTCGATCACCTCGACGCCGAGCGCGCGCGCGCGCTCGAGCTTCGAGCCGGCGGCCTCGCCGGCGACGACGTAGTCGGTCTTGCGCGAGACCGACGATGCCACATCGCCGCCGTGGCTGCGGATCAGCGCGTGCGCCTGCTCGCGCGATAGCGTCGGCAGCGTGCCCGTCACGACGAAGCTGCGCCCGGCGAGCGCATCGCCGGCGCTCGCCGCCTCGCGCGCGAACTCGATGCCGGCTTCGCGCAGCGCGTCGATCACCTGGCGGTTGTGCGGCTCGGCGAAGAAGCGCTGCAGGCTGGCCACGATCTCGGGCCCGACCCCTTCCAGCGGAACCGGCTCGAGCGGCTCGCCGCGACCGCGGCGGCGCGCGTTCTCCTTCTGGACCTGCGCCTTCGCCTGGACGAGCGCCGCCCAGTCTTCGCGCACCAGCGCCTCGGGATCGGGATAGTGTTGCGCCAGCACGCGCGCCACCTCCTCGCCGACATGCCGGATGCCGAGCGCGAACAGGAAGCGCGCGAACCCGGTGCGACGCGAATGCTCGATCGCCTCGACCAGGTTGGCGGCCGACTTCTCGCCCATCCGGTCGAGCCCGGCCAGCGACCCGGCCTCGAGCCGGTACAGATCGGCCGGCGTGCGCACCAGGCCGGTCTCGACCAGCTGGTCGACCAGCTTCTCGCCCAGTCCCTCGATGTCCATCGCGCGGCGCTGCGCGAAGTGCAGCAGCGCCTGCTTGCGCTGCGCCGCGCAGTACAGGCCCCCGACGCAGCGCCAGTCGGCCTCGCCCTCCTCGCGCGCGACCGCCGAGCCGCAGACCGGGCAGGCGCGCGGCATCTCGAAAGCGCGCCGGGGCGCCGCGCCGCGCCGCTCCGGCAGTGCGCGCACGACCTCGGGGATCACGTCGCCGGCGCGGCGCACCACGACGGTGTCGCCGATCAGCAGGTCCTTGCGCGCGATCTCGTCCTCGTTGTGGAGCGTCGCGTTGGTGACCGTGACGCCGCCGACGAAGACCGGCCGCAGCCGCGCGACCGGCGTCAGCTTGCCAGTGCGCCCCACCTGCACCTCGATGTCGAGCAGCTCGGTGAGGGCCTCCTCGGCGGGGAACTTGTGCGCGAGCGCGAAGCGCGGCGCCCGCGCGACGTAGCCGATCGCGTCGTGCCAGTCGCGCCGGTCGACCTTGTAGACGACGCCGTCGATGTCATAGGCGAGCGCGGCGCGGCGCGACTGCATGCGCCGGTAGAACGCGAGCAGGCCCGGCGGCCCCTCCGCGACTTCGCGCTCCGGCCCGACTGGAAGGCCGGCTCCGGCCAGCCAGTCGAGCAGTCCCGAGTGCGTGTCGGGCAGGTCGACGCCGGCGACCTCGCCGACGCCGTACGCGAAGAAGCGCAGCGGACGGGCAGCGGTGATCGCCGGATCGAGCTGGCGCAGGCTGCCCGCCGCGGCGTTGCGCGGATTGACGAACTCGCGCTCGCCGGCGCTGCGCTGGCGCTCGTTCAGGCGCTCGAAATCGCGCCGGAACATCAGCGCCTCGCCGCGCACCTCGAGCACCGCGGGCGCGACGCCGAACAGCCGCAACGGGACCGCGCGCACGGTGCGGATGTTCGCCGTCACGTCCTCGCCGGCGCTGCCGTCGCCGCGGGTCGCCGCGAGCACCAGCAGGCCGTGCTCGTAGCGCAAGCTGATCGCGACCCCGTCGTACTTCAGCTCGGCGCTGTAGCGCAGCGCCGCGACCGGCAGGCCCTCCTCGGCCAGGCGCTCGCGCACGCGCCGGTCGAAGGCTTCGACCTCCGCGTCGTCGAAGGCGTTGCCGAGCGAGAGCATCGGCAGCGCGTGCCGTACCGTCGCGAAGGCTCCAGACGCCGCGCCGCCGACGCGCTGGGTGGGCGAGCCGGGCGTCCTCAGCGACGGATGCGTCGCCTCGATGTCCTGCAGCTCGCGGAACAGCCGGTCGTACTCGGCGTCGGGCACGCTCGGCGCATCGAGCACGTAGTACTCGTGGTCGTAGCGGGCGATCTGCGCGCGCAGCGCCTCCGCGCGCCGCGCCGGATCCTCCGGGGAAACGGCCGCGGGGCCCGGCGCCGGCGACTCGGCCACCGTCAGTTGAACACCCGCAGCGCGAGCGGCGAGCCCGCCGGCAGGCCGATCGCCTCGAGCGATTCGTAGCGCTGCGCGAGCTGGCGGGCGATCTGCCCCAGCGCCGGGCCGGCCAGCGGCCGGCCGCCGTCGTCGATCACGCGGCCGCCCATGCGCTCGGCGCAGGCCCGCGCCGCCGCGACCATCTGCTCCCAGGCACCCGATTCCGGCGTCGAGCGCGGCACGTCCAGCAGGAAGGTCACCCGGTTCGGGGCGTCGGCCAGCGCCACCGAGAACACGACCTCGCCCTGGGCGCCGAGCCGCGCGTAGCGGTTGCTGCCCCGCTCGACCACCGACAGCGGCGCCGCGAGGGCCGCGAGCTGCGCCGGCCCGAGCGGCTCGCTCGCCTCGACGTTGACGCCGATCTGCACGTCGAGCTGGGCGCAGGTGGCGTCGAGGTCGCGCGCACGCGCGAGGACCGCGGACATCTCGGGCGGTTGCACCGGCACCGACAGTGAATCGGCGAGCGACTGGACGCCGGCGACGAACTCGGAGAACTCCATCGCGTTGAGCGGACCGTGCCGGTTGGCGAGCAGGATGCCGACGCGCAGCGCCCCGTAGGCGCGCTCGGGCGCGAGCGGCTCCCAGCCGCCGCCGTCGCCGGCCGGCGCGGCGCCCGCGACCGGCTCCCCGTCGATCACCACCGGCTTGCCGCCGGCCCGCCGGAAGCGCTGCGCGATGGCCAGCAGCCGCTCGCCCGGGACGGGGGCCGGCAGCGCCAGCGCCACGATGCAGTCGCAGACTTCGGACAGGCGCGCCGGCGACCTGGGCGATTGCGGCGACCGGGCGGCGGGAGCGGCGGGAGCGGCGATCGGCCGGCCGGCGCCTTCCTGCGCCGCGCCGGCCTCGTCCTGGCTCCCGGTGCCGCTTCCGGGCCCGGAAACCTCGTCCGGCGGGGCCGCGGAGACGGCGACCGGTGCGGGATCATCGCCGGCAGGCCGCGCATCGAATGCCGGGTCGACCGCGGGCTGCAGCCCCGCGTCGGCCGCATCGGCCGCATCGGCGTCGGGCGCATACCCGGGCGCGCCGTCCATCGTGCGCGCCGGCGTGTCGTCCGGGTCGGCCGCCATGCCGGCGTCGGCCCCGAGTCGCGGCTCGCCGCGCGGCACGC
>JBDHRX010000083.1:0-14043 GCA_039807785.1 Burkholderiaceae bacterium | reverse complement strand
GCTCGCCCGCTTCGGGCCGCTCGGCGCGCGCCCGCGTGCGCCGGCCCGGCGCCGGCGCCAGCGCCTGCGCCGCGTCCAGCGCGCCGCGCGCGGCGGCCTGCTCGGCCGCGCGACGGCTGGCACCGCTGCCCAGCACCTGGATCTTCAGCTTCGGGATCGAGCATTCGACCTCGAACACCTGACTGTGCGCCGCGCCGTGGGTCGCGACCACGGCATACACCGGCAACGGCAGCTTCTTCCCCTGCAGGTATTCCTGCAGCAGCGTCTTGGCATCCTTGCCGAGCGTCTTGGGATCGACCGACTTGAGCACCGGCTCGTACAGCGCGCGGATCACCGCCTGTGCCGCCTCGAAGCCGGCATCGAGGAACACCGCCCCGACGATCGCCTCGAGCGTGTCGCCCAGGATCGAGGGCCGCCGGAACCCGCCGCTCTTCAGCTCGCCCTCGCCCAGCAGCAGGTACTGGCTGAGCCCGAGGCGCTGCGCGATCTCGTACAGCGACTGCTGCTTGACCAGGTTGGCGCGCAACCGCGACAGGTCGCCCTCGTCGATGCGCGCGAAGTGCCGGTACAGCATCGCCGCGACGACGCAGTTCAGCACCGAGTCGCCCAGGAACTCGAGCCGCTCGTTGTTCGGCTGCCCGTGACTGCGATGCGTCAACGCCTGCCGCAGCAGCGCGACATCGGCGAAGCGATGCCCGAGTTGCCGCTGCAGGTCGTCGAGGGTCATGGAACGGCCGCGCTCATTGTGCGCGGCCCCGGTAGTCGATCACCAGCGAAGCCGGGCCGAACAGCGGGATCCGCTTCTCGTACTCGAAGGAGATCACGGTCTGGCCGTCCGGGCGCTTCTCGACGATCAGGTCCTTGCCGGTGATCGCGGTGATGTCGTCGATCGCGGCGTAGCGGTCGAAGGCCTTCTGGTAGTCCTGGACCGTGCTGCCGCCCGACGAGACCACCTTCGTGATCGCGCTGCGGATCGCGTTGTACTCGAGCGCCGAGGGCACGACTTTCATCGCCAGCAGCGCGAAGAACACCAGCACGGCGCCGACCACCAGCAGGCCGAGCAGCGACAGCCCGCGCTGGCGGCCCGGCGCGGCGAGGCGGTGCGAGAGGCTGCGGGTCGCGCTCATTGAAACCTTCCGATGCGGCTGAAGTCGCCGAAGTTCATCCAGATCAGGAACGCCCTGCCGACGATGTTCTGGTCCGGCACGAAGCCCCAGAAGCGGCTGTCGAGGCTGTTCTCGCGATTGTCGCCCATCACGAAATAATGTCCCTGGGGCACGGTGCAGGTGACTCCCCGGCTGTCGTAGCGGCACTGGTCGAAGTGGGGAAAGCGCAGCACAGGCTGAATGTCAGACGGTTTATCCAATTCTGTCAACACCTTATGCGCGATATCTCCGATCTTTTCTGAATATTGCGGATAGATCGCCAGGCGCCTCCGGTCCTCGAACTCGCCCTCCGGCGCCAGCGGGACGGGCACCCCGTTGACCGATAAGCGCTTGTTTTCATAGGAAATTCTGTCCCCGGGCAGGCCGATGACGCGCTTGATGTAGTCGACCGACGGATCCTGCGGGAAGCGAAACACCATCACGTCGCCGCGCGCCGGCGAGCCGACGTCCAGCACCTTGGTGTGGACGACCGGCAGGCGGACCCCGTAGCTGAACTTGTTCACCAGGATCAGGTCGCCGACGAACAGCGTCGGCAGCATCGATTCCGACGGGATCTTGAACGGCTCGGCGACGAAGGAACGCAGCAGGAACACCACCGCGATCACCGGGAACAGCCCGGCGGTGTACTCGAGCCACAGCGGCTGCTTCTCGTGCGCGGCGCGCAGCCGGTCGCGCTCGGTGGCGACCGCCGCTTCGCCCATCGACGCGCGCAGCCGCGCGGCCGCGTCGCGCTCGAACTGCGCCACCGCGGCCTCGGCCGTGCGCAGGCGGCGGCGCTGGAACACGAAGCGATCGGCCAGCCACGCCGCGAAGGTCACCACCAGCAGCAGGAACAGGATCAGTGCGAAATTCATCGTCGGGGCTTCCCAGTCGGGGCAGGCATGGCGGTCAGCGCTCGTCGACCTTGAGCACGGCGAGGAAGGCGTCCTGCGGAATCTCGACGCTGCCCACCTGCTTCATCCGCTTCTTGCCGGCCTTCTGCTTCTCGAGCAGCTTCTTCTTGCGGGTGATGTCCCCGCCGTAGCACTTGGCGAGGACGTTCTTGCGCAGTGCCTTGACGTTCTCGCGCGCGACGATGTTGCTGCCGATCGCCGCCTGGATCGCGACGTCGTACATCTGCCGCGGGATCAGCTCGCGCATCTTGGCGGCGACATCGCGCCCGCGGCTCGGCGCGACGCTGCGATGCACGATCAGCGACAGCGCGTCGACCTTCTCGCCGTTCACGAGGATGTCGAGCTTGACCACGTCCGAGGCGCGGTACTCCTTGAACTCGTAGTCCATCGAGGCGTAGCCGCGCGAGGTCGACTTCAGCTTGTCGAAGAAGTCGAGCACGATCTCGTTCATCGGCAGCTCGTAGGTCAGGTGCACCTGCCTGCCGTGGTAGGCCATGTTGACCTGCACGCCGCGCTTGTTGGTGCACAGCGTGATCACGTTCCCGACGTACTCCTGCGGCGTGAAGATCGTCACCGTGACGATCGGCTCGCGGATCTCCTCCAGCTTCGACGGATCCGGCATCTTCGACGGGTTCTCTACCTGCATCACCGTGCCGTCGCGCAGCAGCGCCTCGTAGACCACGGTGGGCGCCGTGGTGACCAGGTCCATGTCGAACTCGCGCTCGAGCCGCTCCTGGACGATGTCCATGTGCAGCAGCCCGAGGAAGCCACAGCGGAAACCGAAGCCGAGCGCCTGCGACACCTCGGGCTCGAACTGCAGCGACGCGTCGTTCAGTTGCAGCTTCTCGAGCGCCTCGCGCATCGCCTCGAACTGGTTCGCCTCGACCGGGTACAGGCCGGCGAAGACCGACGGCTTGATCTCCCGGAAGCCGGGCAGCGGCGCGGCGGCGGCCGGATTCACCATCGTGATCGTGTCGCCGACCTTCGCCGCCTTGAGCTCCTTCATGCCGGTGATCACGAAGCCGACCATCCCCGCGCTCAGCGCCTCGCGCGGGGTCGACTTGGGCGTGAACACGCCCAGTTGCTCGCAGACGTGGGTGGCCCCGGTCGCCATCAGCCGGATCCGGTCGCGCGGGCGCAGCGTGCCGTTGAACACGCGCACCAGCATCACCACGCCGACGTAGTTGTCGAACCACGAGTCGATGATCAGCGCCTGCAGCGGCGCCGCGGGATCGCCCTTGGGCGGCGGGATCCGGGCCACGATCGCCTCGAGGATCTCGTCGATGCCCATCCCGGTCTTCGCCGACGCGGGGATCGCGCGGCTGGCATCGATGCCGATCACGTCCTCGATCTCGGCCGCGGCCGCGTCGGGGTCGGCCTGCGGCAGGTCCATCTTGTTCAGCACCGGGACGACCTCGACGCCGAGGTCGATCGCGGTATAGCAGTTGGCCACCGTCTGCGCCTCGACGCCCTGCGAGGCGTCGACCACCAGCAGCGCGCCCTCGCAGGCCGACAGCGAGCGGCTGACCTCGTAGGAGAAGTCGACGTGCCCGGGCGTGTCGATCAGGTTCAGGCTGTAGGTCCTGCCGTCGGCGGCCGCATACTGCAGCGCCGCGGTCTGCGCCTTGATCGTGATGCCGCGCTCGCGCTCGAGCGCCATCGAGTCGAGCACCTGCTCGGCCATCTCGCGGTCGGACAGCCCTCCGCAGCGCTGGATCAGGCGGTCGGCGAGCGTCGACTTGCCGTGGTCGATGTGCGCGATGATGGAGAAATTGCGGATCAGCTGCATCGGGGAGCCGGGATCGGGCCGGCCGCGTCGCGCGGCAAACGAAAAGCGCGCCGGTGGCGCGCAGGAACTGGCATTTTACCAGCGGCGGCGACCCCGCGACGGCGACGGGCGCCGGCCCGGCCGCCGGTCGGCCGCATGCGGCCCGCCGGCGGCGCCGGAGCGCGCGGGACGGGTCAGTGCCGCTCCGGCCGTACCGGCACGAACTGGGCGTTCTCGCCCCGGCGCACCAGCAGCACCGCGGTCTTGGCGGGATCGAGCTTCGCCGCCATCTCGGCGAACTGGCGCGCTCCAGTCACTTCCTGGTTGTTCAACCCCATCACGATGTCGCCGGCCCGCAATCCGGCGCGGGCCGCGGGGCCCTCGGCCGACTCGACGATCACGCCGTTGCGCAGGCGCAGCTGCTGCCTGCGCTCGGCCGGGATGTCGGCCACCACGAGGCCCAGCGCGTTGACCGCGCTCGGCGCCGGGCCCTCGCTGCGTGGCGGCGTCGGCCGCGGGCCGCGGCCGGCGACCTGGTCGGGCGCCATTTCGGCCACCGTGATCGTCAGCGTCTTGGACTCGCCGCGGCGCCAGACCTGCACCGGCACCTTGGCGCCCGGCGCGGTGCCGCCGACCAGGCGCGGCAGGTCGCTGGAGCGCTCGATCGGCCGGCTGTCGAAGCGCTGGATGATGTCTCCCACCTCGATGCCGGCCTTCTCGGCCGGCCCGCCGTTCTCGACGCTGCGCACCAGCGCGCCGGCGGCCTTCGGCAGCCCCAGCGGGCCCGCCACGTCGCGGGTGACCTCGGCGATGCCCACGCCGATGCGGCCCCGGATCACGCGGCCGGTGCTGCGCAGCTGGTCAGCCACGCGCATCGCCTCGTCGATCGGGATCGCGAACGAGATGCCCATGAACCCGCCAGTGCGGCTGTAGATCTGCGAGTTGATGCCGACGACCTCGCCGGCCATGTTCAGCAGCGGCCCGCCGGAGTTGCCGGGGTTCACCGCGACGTCGGTCTGGATGAAGGGCAGGTAGTCGCCGGTGTCGCGGCTCTTGGCCGAGACGATCCCGGCGGTCACGGTGCTGTCGAGGCCGAACGGAGACCCGATCGCGATCACCCATTCCCCGACGCGCAGCTTGCGCGAATCGCCGACCGGCAGCCTGGGCAGGTCGGTGACCTCGATCTTCACCAGCGCGACGTCGGTGCGGCGATCCGAGCCGATCAGCTTGCCCCGGAACTCGCGCTTGTCGGCCAGGGTCACGTAGATCTCGTCGGCGCCGTCGACCACGTGATGGTTGGTCATCACGTAGCCGTCGCTGGCGATCACGAAGCCCGAGCCGACCCCGCGCGGCACTTCCTCGCCCCGCCCGCGCGGCGCCGGAGCCGGCCCCTGGCGGGGCGGGAAGAAGCGGCGGAAGAACTCGTAGAACGGGTCGTTCTCGTCGAGGCCCTCGGGCATCGGGAACTGCGGCAGCTGCGCGCGGTCGCTGCGCGCGCGCTCGGTGGTGCGAATGTTGACCACCGCCGGCGCCGCCCGCTCGACCAGGTCGGCGAAATCGGGCAGGTTGCGCTGAGCGGCCTGCGCCGCCGCGGGCACCGGCACGGCGGCCGCGCCCAGCAGGCCGAACGCCAGCGCGACGCCCAGCCACCACTTCCTCATCGACATTCGGATCATCGGCGACACGCCTCCCTCCGGAACCTTAACAGACGACATGGGATGCCCGCCCGGCAAATTCAAGCCGGCCCGCGGCCCAGCCAGACCAGCCAGGCCCGCAGGCCGCGCCATTGGGCCGCGTCGCAGGCATCGCGCGCGATCAGCGCGTCGCGCCTCGGGCCGGCGCCGCCGGCCTCGCGAAAGCGCAGCCAGACCAGGCCTTCGGTCGCGCACCAGCGCTCGATCCTGACGGGCTCGGACTCGGCCGGCGCGGACGCGCCGTCGTGCATCCAGCGGCCGCCGCCTGCCGCATCGACGCGGAGTCGTCCCCACGCGAGACCGCGGGCGCCGAAGCGCCGGGCGGCGAGGCAGGCCGGCACCGCCGCCGCCCACCAGGCCAGCGGCCATGGCGCCGGCGCGAGCCCGCCCGCGAGCGCGAAGCCGGCCGCCGCGAAGACGATCAGCGCCGCATGCAGCCGCTGCAGCGTGCCGGTGCGCCGCACCCCGAGTTCGAATGCAAAGCCCATCGGAGGCGCGACGCCGGAGCCGGCCGGCGCGGCTCAGACCCGGCGCAGGACCAGGGTGCCGTTGGTCCCGCCGAAGCCGAACGAGTTCTTCATCGCCACCTCGATCGACAGCTCGCGGGCCGTGTTCGCGCAGTAGTCGAGGTCGCACTCCGGGTCCTGGTGGTCCAGGTTGATCGTCGGCGGAGACACCTGGTGATGCACCGCCAGCGCAGTGAACACGGTCTCGATCCCGCCTGCGCCGCCGAGCAGGTGCCCGGTCATCGACTTGGTGGAGTTGACGACCAGCTTGCGCGCGGCGGACTCGCCGAGGGCCGCCTTGATCGCATCGGTTTCGTTCTTGTCGCCCAGCGGCGTGGACGTGCCGTGGGCGTTCAGGTAGTCGATCCGGTCGGGCGCGACGCCGGCGTCGCGCAGCGCGGCGAGCATGCAGCGGCGCGGCCCGTCCATGTCGGGAGCCGTGATGTGGTGGGCGTCGGCGCTCATGCCGAACCCGGCGACCTCGGCATAGATCCGGGCGCCGCGGCGCTTCGCGTGCTCGTATTCCTCGAGCATCAGCACGCCGGCGCCCTCGCCGAGCACGAAGCCGTCGCGGTCGCGGTCCCAGGGGCGGCTGGCCGCGGCGGGGTCGTCGTTGCGCGTCGACAGCGCGCGCGCCGCGCAGAATCCGCCCAGCCCGAGCGGCGAGATCGTCGCCTCGGAGCCGCCGGCCAGCAAGGCGTCGGCGTCGCCGTAGGCGATCATGCGCGCGGCGTCCCCGACGCAATGCAGCCCGGTGGTGCAGGCGCTGACGATCGCGTAGTTGGGCCCCTTCAGGCCGGCCATGATCGACATCTGGCCCGAGATCATGTTGATGATCGACCCCGGGACGAAGAACGGCGAGACGCGGCGCGGGCCGCGATTGACCAGCTCGGTGTGGGTTTCCTCGATCAGCGGCAGCCCGCCGATGCCCGACCCGATGATGACGCCGATGCGCTCGGCGTTCGCGTCCGTGACCTCGATGCCGCTGTCGCGCAGCGCCTGCAGGCCGGCCGCGATGCCATAGTGCACGAAGGTGTCGAAATGACGCGCTTCCTTCGGCGGCATGTACTGGCCGACGTCGAAGCCGCGGACCTCGCCGGCGATGCGGGTCGGGAACGCGGCGGCATCGAAGCGCGTGATGGACGCGATGCCCGAACGCCCCGCGACCAGGTTCGCCCACGCGGTGGGCACGTCGTTGCCGACCGGGCTGACGATGCCCAGGCCGGTGATGACGACACGACGCCGGCTCATTGCATTGCTCCCTGGCTGCGGCGGGCGGCGGTGCGCGCCGGCGGCGGCACGGCGGCCGCGCCCGCCCCGGACGGCCTCAGGCCTTCGAGTGCGACTTCACGTAGTCGATGGCCTGCTGGACCGTCGTGATCTTCTCGGCCTCTTCGTCCGGGATCTCGGTCTCGAACTCGTCCTCGAGCGCCATCACCAGCTCGACCGTGTCGAGCGAATCGGCGCCGAGGTCGTCGACGAACGAGGACTCGTTCTTGATGTCGGCCTCGTTGACGCCGAGTTGCTCAGCGACGATCTTCTTGACGCGCTGTTCGATGTTTTCCATTCGGGGCTCCCCTGTTGCTCTGCTCTGGCGTGGCCACGCGAACCGCCACAACTGCGTGTCGGCGCGGCCGGATTGTATAGCACTTCGCGCCGTGCGACGTCGGGAACCGCCCGCCTAGTCCGGGGGTCCGAGGGCGGACCATCGGGGCGGCGGCGATCTCCCGGCAACGCCGGCGATCCGGGTTCATTCCATGTACATTCCGCCGTTGACGTGCAGGGTCGCGCCGGTGATGTAGCCCGCCCGGGGCGAGGCCAGGAAGGCCACCGCCGCCGCCACGTCCTCGGGCTGGCCGAAGCGCCCCGCCGGCACCTGCTGGATCAGGGCCGCGGTCTGCGGCTCGCTGAGCGCCCGCGTCATGTCGGTCTCGATGAAGCCGGGCGCCACGCAGTTCACCGTTACGTTGCGGCTGGCGATCTCGCGCGCCAGCGCGCGGCTCATGCCGGCCACGCCGGCCTTGGCCGCCGCGTAGTTGGCCTGGCCCGCGTTGCCGCTGGAGCCGACCACCGAGGTGATGTTGACGATGCGCCCGTAGCGCGCGCGCATCATCGGGCGCAGCACCAGCCGCGACATCCGGAACACCGCGCCGAGGTTGGTCTCGATCACGGCGAGCCACTCCTCGTCCTTCATGCGCATCGCGAGGTTGTCGCGCGTGATGCCGGCGTTGTTCACCAGGATCGCGACGCCGCCTTCCTTCTGCAGCGCATCGACCAGCGCCTCGCAGCGCGTCGCATCGGTGACGTCGAGCACCTCGCCGCGCCCGGCAACGCCGACCTCGGCGAAAGCCTCCGAGATCGCCCGCGCGCCCGCCTCGCCGGTGGCGGTGCCGACCACCTTGGCTCCCTGCCGGCCGAGCTCGATCGCGATCGCCCGGCCGATGCCGCGCGAGGCGCCGGTGACCAGCGCCAGTTGTCCGGACAGGTCGCCGGCTCCCATCGTCTCCTGCATCGCTTCCCTCCCGTCGTCTCCCCCGCCCTCGGCCCGCTCCGGCCCGCCCGGTCAGGCCGACGTGCCCAGCGCCGCCTCCAGCGAGGCCGGGTCGTAGACCGCCGCGACCTCGATCGAGCGGTCGATGCGCGACACCAGCCCCGCGAGCACCTTGCCGGGCCCGAACTCGATCACCCGGGTCACGCCCAGCGCCTTCAGCCGCTGCACCACCTCGACCCAGCGCACCGGCCCGTACGACTGCCGCACCAGCGCGTCGCGGATGCGCGCCGGGTCGGTCTCGATCGCGACGTCGACATTGTTCACCAGCGGCGCCTGCGGCGCGCGCAGCGCGAGCCCCGCCAGCGCCTGCGCCAGCCGCTCGCCGGCCGGCCGCAGCAGCGAGGAATGGAACGGCGCCGACACCGCCAGCGGCATCGCGCGCTTGGCGCCGAGCGCCTTGGCGTGCTCGCAGGCGCGCTCGACCGCCGCCTTGTGGCCCGCGATCACCACCTGGGCCGGGGCGTTGTAGTTGGCCGGCTCGACCACCTCGCCGGGCGCGGCCGCCTCGGCGCAGGCCTGGCGGACCTTGTCGTCATCGAGGCCGAGGATCGCCGCCATGCCGCCCTGGCCGACCGGCACCGCCGCCTGCATCGCCTGCGCGCGCAGCCGGACCAGCCGCAACGCGTCGGCCACGTCGAGGGCGCCGGCCGCGACCAGCGCCGTGTACTCGCCCAGGCTGTGCCCGGCCACGGCCGCCGCCGCCGGTCCGCCCGCCTCGCGCCAGGCGAGCCAGCTCGCGTAGCCCGCGACCAGCATCGCCGGCTGGGTGTTGACGGTGAGCGCCAGCGTCTCGGCCGGTCCCTGCGCGATCAGCTTCGACAACGGCTCGCCGAGCGCCGCGTCGGCCTGGGCCAGCAGGGCCTGCACCGCCGGTACCGCGGCGAAGCCGTCGAGCATGCCGACCGCCTGCGAGCCCTGCCCCGGAAACACGAATGCCAGTTTCATCGATCGACTCCCTGTCGCCGGCCGGACAGGCGCCCGGCCGCCATGCGCCGGAGCGCGCCCCGCGCCCTCACATCCGCGCCAGCACGGCGCCCCAGGTGAACCCGCCGCCGACGCCCTCCATCAGCACGTGCTGGCCCGGGCGGATCCGCCCGTCGCGCACGCCGACGTCGAGGGCGAGCGGAATCGACGCGGCGGAAGTGTTCGCGTGCGCGTCGACGGTGACGATCACCTTCTCGCCCGGGATGCCGATCTTGCGCGCGGTCGCGTTCAGGATCCGGACGTTGGCCTGGTGCGGGATGAACCAGTCGACGTCGGAGGCCTGCAGCCCCGCCGCCGCCAGCGTCTCGCGGGCGACCGCGTCGAGCACCGAGACCGCGAGCTTGAACACCGCCTGCCCGTCCATGGTCAGGAACGGGTGCCCGAGGATCTCGCCGCCGCAGACGTTCCCCGGGGTGCGCAGGATCGACTCGTGGCGGCCGTCGGCATGCAGCCGGGCCGCCAGCACCCCCGGGCGCGCGTCGCCGGCCAGCACCACCGCGCCCGCGCCGTCGCCGAACAGCACGCAGGTGCCGCGGTCGTTCCAGTCGAGGATGCGCGAGAACACCTCGGCGCCGATCACCAGCGCGCGCGTGGCCAGGCCGGTGCGGATCATCGAGTCGACGACCGCCAGCGCATAGGTGAACCCGCTGCATACCGCCTGCACGTCGAAGGCGGCGCCGCCGGGCGTGCCGAGCGCCTTCTGCACCAGGCAGGCGGTGCTCGGGAACACGTAGTCGGGCGTCGAGGTCGCGACCACGATCAGGTCGATGTCGGTGGCCTGGACGCCCGCTGCCTGGAGCGCGCGCCGCGCCGCCTCGGTCGCGAGCTCGCTGCAGGCGACGCCGGGCGCGGCGATGTGGCGCTGGCGGATGCCGGTGCGCTCGATGATCCACTGGTCGGAGGTCTCGATGCCGCGCGCGGCCAGCTCGCGCACCAGCTCCTCGTTGGAGACCGCGCGCGGCGGCAGGTAGCTGCCGGTACCGATGATGCGTGAGTGGGGGAAGCTCATGATGGCCTGGGAACGGGATCGGCGGTTCGGAGGGCGCCGGGAATCGATCGGAGGACGGAGGCTCGAAAGCGGCGGGGCGAGGAGGGACGGGATCGAGGGGCGGCGTGCCGGACGGCGCGGCGCGGCTCAGCCCGCCGGGGCACGCTCGGCCACGCCCGCCTCCGAGCCCCGGATTCGCGGCAGCGCCTGCTCGATCCGCTGCACCAGCCCGTTGCGCACCGCATCGTAGGCGCGTCGCAGCGCGAATTCGAACGCGTACGCATCGGCCGATCCGTGGCTCTTGATCACCACGCCGCGCAGGCCGACCAGGCTCGCGCCGTTGTAGCGCCGGTGGTCCAGGCGGCGGCGAAAGCGCAGCAGCACCGGAAACGACAGCAGCGCCATCAGCCGCGTGAAGATGTGGCGCTTGTACTCCTCGCGGATGAAATCGCCGAGCATGCGCGCCAGTCCTTCCGAGGTCTTCAGCGCGATGTTGCCGACGAAGCCGTCGCAGACGACGACGTCGGTCGTGCCCTCGTAGATGTCGTTGCCCTCGACGTTGCCGCGGAAGTCGAGCGTGCTCGCGCGCAGCAGCTCGGCGGCCTGCTTGACCGTGTCGTTGCCCTTGATGACTTCCTCGCCGATGTTCAGCAGGCCGACGCTCGGGCGCTCGCGGCCCCCGAGCGCGGTCACCAGCGCGGCCCCCATCACCGCGAACTGCAGCAGGTGGCTCGGCTCGCAGTCGACGTTGGCGCCGAGGTCGAGCATCGTGGTGGTGCCGCCGGTCTGGTTCGGCAGTTGCGTGGCGATCGCCGGGCGGTCGATGCCGGGCTGCATCTTCAGCACGAAGCGCGAGATCGCCATCAGCGCGCCGGTGTTGCCGGCGCTGACACAGGCATCGGCCTCGCCCGCCTTGACCAGGTCGATCGCGACCCGCATCGACGAATCGCGCTTGCTGCGCAGCGCCGCCGCGGGCGGATCGTCCATCGCGATCACCTCGGAGGCATGGCGAACCTCGATCCGCGCGGGATCGACCCCGCGCAGCCTGGCCTTCGCGAGCGCCTGCTCGAGCGCGTCGCGCGGGCCGACCAGCAGCAACCGGACGTCGTCGATCTGGCGCAGGAAACCCAGCGCGGCGGGAACGGTGACCGGCAAGCCGTGATCACCGCCCATGCAGTCGATGGCGATGCGAACCGTCACGCTCGCGCCCGCAGGCTCGCGCCCGTCATCGCGGCGCGGGTCTATTCGTCGGACTTGGTCTTGACGACCTTCTTGCCGCGATAGAAGCCGTTCGGGCTGACGTGGTGACGCAGGTGGACCTCGCCGGTCGTCGGCTCGACGGCGAGCGGCGGATTCGAGAGGAAGTCGTGCGCGCGATGCATGCCGCGCTTCGACGGCGACTTCTTGTTCTGCTGGACGGCCATGTATGGCTCCCCGATGATTAATCTTCAATTATATCAGTGTTTTGCGCGTCGTTCTTCAGTTGCGCCAGGGCCGCGAACGGGCGCCGGGGAGTCTCCGCCTCGCCCGCGCCGGCCGGTGCCGCGGCGCCCGCCGGCAGCGCGCAGTGATCGTGGCGCGCCATCGGCGGCAGCGCCATGATCGCCTCGTCCTCGACGAGGCCGGCCAGGTCGAAGCGTCGTCCGCCCGCCAGGACGTCGAACCGGGCGTCGTCCAGGTCGAGGCGCTCGGCCTCCGCCTCGCTCTCCACCAGCCGGTACGCGCGCTCGATCGACAGCGGCAGCGCCACCGGGCCCAGGCATCGCACGCATGGCACGCGCAGCGCCCCGGAGACGGCCAGCTCGAGGAAGTCCTCCGCTTCGCCGTCCACGCGCCGCGCGCTGCGGCCGCGCACCCGCCAGGCCAGCGTGCCGTCGTGGTCGGCCAGCAGCGAGGCGAGCCGCGGCAGCTCGGCCAGCGGCCAAGCCCCGGTCCGTTCGCCGCCGGTCCGGGCCAGCTCCGAAGTGTCGATCGTGCGTTGCATGATGGGTGCTTCCGTATGATAGCGGCCGGGCCGCCGCGCCGTCTCGTGTCGTCTCGCGCCGTGGCATCGCGCCGCCGCGACCGTCCGGGCGGCGCGTTCGCCGCCCGCCGTTCCCGCTCCGGAAGCCGCACGTGCCGACCACCGCCCCGCCGCTGATCCTCGCCTCGACCTCCCGCTACCGGCGCGAGCTGCTCGCGCGGCTCGGCCTGCCGTTCGCGGTCGAGGCGCCCGGCGTCGACGAGACCGCCCTGCCCGGCGAGACGCCCGCCGCGCTCGCCCTGCGCCTGGCCGCGCTGAAGGCGCAGGCGGTGGCGCGACGGCACCCCGAGGCGCTGGTCGTCGGCTCCGACCAGGCGGCGACGCTGGACGGAAACGCCGCCATCGGCAAGCCCGGCGGCCATGCGCGCGCCCGCGAGCAACTGCGCGCGGCGTCGGGCCGGACGATGGTATTCCACACCGCGCTGTGCGTGACCCGCCTCGCCGACGGCTTCGACGCGCGCGCCGGCATCGAGACGCGGGTGCGCTTCCGCCGCCTGGGCGACGCGGAGATCGAGCGCTACCTGGAGCGCGAGCAGCCGTGGGACTGCGCCGGCGCCGCCAAGGCCGAGGGCCTCGGGATCACGCTGCTCGAGGCGATCGAGGGCGACGATCCGACGGCGCTGATCGGCCTGCCGCTGATCGCGCTGTCGCGCATGCTGGACGCGGCCGGCCTGCCGCCGCTGGGGCGGGGCGCGCCGTGACGCCCGGCCGGCTCTGGCTGATCCCCACGCCCCTGGGTCCGGGCCGCGACCCGCGCCGGGTGCTGCCCGCGGACACGCTGGCCGCGATCGAGCCGCTCGACTACTTCGTCGTCGAGAACGCCAGGTCGGCGCGCGCCTTCCTGAAGGCCGCGGGCACCCGCGTGCCGCTGCAGGCGCTCGAGCTGCACGAGCTGAACGAGCACACTCCCGCGGCGCGGATCCCCGAACTGCTGGCGCCGGTCCTGGCCGGGCGCGACGCCGGCCTGCTGTCCGAGGCCGGCGCACCGGCGATCGCCGACCCCGGCGCGGCACTGGTGGCGGCCGCGCACGCGGCCGGGGTCGAGGTGTGCCCGCTGGTCGGGCCGAGCTCGCTGCTGCTCGCGCTGATGGCCTCGGGGCTGGAAGGCCAGCGCTTCGCCTTCGCGGGCTACGTCCCGGCCGCCGCCGACGAGCGGCTGGCGCGGCTGCGCGAGCTCGAACAGCGCTCGGCCCGCCATGGCGAGACCCTGCTCGTCATCGAAACGCCCTACCGCAACCAGGCGCTGCTCGAGGCGGCACTGCGGGCGCTCGAGCCGTCGACGCGGCTGATGGTGGCCAGCGAGCTGGGCGAGCCCGGCCAGCGCATCGTGGTCGACAGCGTCGCCGGCTGGCGCGCCGCCGGCCGGACACTGCCCAGGGCCCCGGCGGTGTTCGCGCTCCAGGCCGCGCCCCGGGCACCGCGTGGCGCGCGCCCCGCGGGCATCGCCCGCGCCGGGAACGGCCATGCCGC
>JBDHRX010000003.1:0-63523 GCA_039807785.1 Burkholderiaceae bacterium | reverse complement strand
CCGTCTGCCGCCGGGCGAAGCCCGCCAGCGCCTCGGCCAGGCCGGCGCTCGCGTCGGCCCGCGTGCGCTCGATCGGCCCGAAACCGGCATCCCGGCTCCAGCAGCCGATCCGGACATTGGTGCCGCCGATATCGGCGAACAGCCAGTCCGGCGCGCGAGACACCGCGCTACAGCTCCGACAGCGGCAGGTGCCGCGCAGCGCGGTCGGAGGCGCGCATCGACCCGACGATCTCGTCGAGCAGCCGGTTGAGCAGGGCGAGGCGCTTCGGCTCGAGGCGTGACAGCACCTCCGGCAGGATCCCCACCAGCGGCCGCGGCGCCCGGGCGATCGCATCCCGGCCGGCATCGGTCGGATGGAGCTGGACGATGCGCTGGTCGGGGCTCTCGCGGGCGCGGCGCACCAGCCCCTGGCGGGCCAGCTGCTCGACCAGGTTGCTGGCGGTCGACTGCTGCACCGCCATCGACCGCGCCAGATCCTTGACGCGAATCCCCGGCGCCTGCACCACCACCGACAGGGCCCACAGCTGCGAGCCGCTGATCCCGCAGCGTTCCTCGACCTCGTGGAAATGCCGCCGGACGGCGCGAAAGATGACCCGGAAGTTCTGCAGCGCCTCGACCGCCCCCGGCACGGACTCCGGAGGCGCCGCCGGCTCGCTCCGGGATTGCGGGATCGGCGGCGATTCGACTGCGGCGGCTCGGTTCATCGGAATCCGGAATCGATGGACGGAAGGGCGGAACGAAGACTGCGTCGATTATGCGCGAACGCCCCGGCCGGGCGCGATGACTCCGGGCAAACCGGCGCCGGGAACGCCCGGGTTCCGCTTGATATGGCGCAAGGCATCGGCGCCCGGCGCTGCCTAGAGTGGAGGCTGTCCTCCCGTCACGCGCCGCCGTTCCCTCGTGCCCTCCGTCCGTGCCGCTCCCCGGCCGCCGCGTCCCGAGCGCCGCGGCGCCGCGGCGGGACCGTGGCGCCTGTCGCACCTGCTCGCCGCGCCGCACCGGCTCGGTTTCCTCGTCGGATCGGCGATGCTCGCGGCAAGCGCGTTCTGGTGGGTCGCCGTGCTGGCCGCGCAGCTGGCAACCGGATCGGCGCCGCACTGGGCGATCGCGCCCGGTCGTGCGCACGCGCTGCTGATGAGCTTCTCGTTCATGCCGATGTTCTTCGCCGGGTTCCTGTTCACCGCCGGCCCGCGCTGGCTCGGGCTGGCGCCGGTATCCGCCCGCCGGCTGCTGCCGATGGCCGTCGCCTGGCTGCCGGGATGGGGGCTGTTCCTCGCCGGCGTCCATCTCGACCCGGCGCTCGCCGCCGCCGGCCTCGCGCTGGTCGCCGCCAGCTGGTCGCTGTTCGTCTGGCGCCTCCTGGCGCTGGTCCGCCGGGGCACCGGCACCGAGCGCACGCACCTGCGCCTCATCGCCGGCGCCTGCGCGGCGGGCGCGGCCGCGCTCTGGAGCGCCGCGACCGGCACCGTCACCGGCGACGACGCCCTGCAGGGCGCCGCGCTCGCCGCGGGCGTCTGGTGGTTCCTGGCCCCGGTATTCGTGATCGCGCTGCACCGCATGGCGCCGTTCCTCGGCTCGGCCGTGCCGCGGCTCGACGAACGGCATCCCTTGTGGCTGCTCGCGGCGCTGCTCGGCGCCGCCCTGCTCCAGCCGGCGCTCGGATGGGCGCTCGCGCGCGACGACGCGGCGCTGCCGTGGGCGGCGCTCGCGCTGGCGCTCGATACCGCGGCCGCGGCGCTCGTCCTCGGGCTGGTGCTGCGCTGGCGCCGGCTGCAGAACCTGCGCATCCGGCTGCTGGGCATGCTCGCGACCGGCCTCGCGTGGCTCGGCCTGGCCTTCGCGCTGCAGGCGGCGGGCGCCGCGCAGGCATGGGCCGGCCTGGACGCCCGCGGCACCGGGTTCGCCGCGGTCCACGCGCTGGCCATGGGGTTCTTCGGTTCGATCCAGTTCGCGTTCGTCTCGCGCGTCAGCGCCGGCCGGATGGGACGGCCGCACGCGATCGACGCGACCGCCTGGGCGCTGTTCCTGGTGCTGCAGGCGGCGATCGTGCTGCGCATCGCGGCGGCCTGGTGGCCCGGGCAGCCGATGCTGCTGCTGGCCGCGGCGGCGCCATGGGCCGCGGCGATGATCGCCTGGAGCGCCAGGCATGTCGACTGGTACGGACGGCCGCGGCTCGATGGGCGGCCCGGATGAACCTTCCTCGCCACCTGGGCGCGGCCGCCGCGCCCGTCACCGGGAATCCACGATGACCGAACGCCATCCGGGCACGCTGCGCAAGCCCGACCTCGTCTGCCCCGCCGGCTCGCTGCGGGCGCTCAAGCTCGCCGTCGATGCGGGTGCCGACGCGGTCTACATGGGCCTGAAGGACTCCACCAACGCGCGCAACTTCGCCGGGCTGAACTTCGACCTCGACCAGGCGCGCGAGGGCATCGCGTATGCGCACGCGCGCAATGCCAAGGTCCTGATGGCGCTCAACACCTATGTCGACGCGCGCGAACCGCAGCGTTGGTGGCACGCCGTCGACATCGCCGCCGATCTCGGCGCGGACGCGCTGATCTGCGCGGACGTCGCGGTGCTCGCCTACGCGCGCGACCACCATCCGCGACTGCGGCTGCACCTGTCGGTCCAGGCGTCGGCCACGACCTACGAGGCGATCGAGTTCTACCGCGAGCGCTACGGCATCCAGCGCGCGGTGCTGCCCCGCGTCCTCACGCTGTCCCAGGTCGGGCACCTGTGCCGCCATACGACGGCCGAGATCGAGGTGTTCGGCTTCGGCAGCCTGTGCGTGATGGTCGAGGGCCGCTGCGCGCTCTCGTCGTACGCCACCGGCCAGTCGCCCAACACCGCCGGCGTCTGTTCGCCGCCGTCGGCCGTGCGCTGGGAGGACGCGGCCGACGGCGTCCGGGCGCGGCTGAACGAGGTGCTGATCGACCGCTACGCGCCGGACGAGCCGCGCGGCTATCCGACGCTGTGCAAGGGACGGTTCGACGTCGAGGGCGTGCGCGACTACGCGCTCGAGGAGCCCACCAGCCTGAACACGCTCGCGGTGCTGCCGCAGCTGATGGAGTTCGGCGTGTCGGCGATCAAGATCGAGGGACGCCAGCGCAGCCCGGCCTACGTCGAGCAGGTGGCCCGCGTCTGGCGTGCCGCGATCGACCACTGCGCGGCGCAGCCCGCGCGGTTCACGGTCCAGCCGCAGTGGATCGCCGCGCTCGGGCGCTGGTCCGAGGGACAGCAGCACACGCTGGGCGCGTACAACCGCCCCTGGCGCTGAAGGGAGCCGCCGCCATGCATCCGCGCATCGCCCTCACCGTCGGCCCGGTGCTCTACTACTGGCCGCGCAAGACCCTGATCGAATTCTACGCGGCGGTCGCCGACTCTCCGGCCGACACGGTGGTGCTCGGCGAAGTGGTCTGCGCGCGCCGGCACGAGCTCAAGCACGAGGACTGGCTCGCGCTGGCGCGCGAGCTGGCCGGCTGCGGCAAGGAAGTGGTGCTCGCGACCCAGGCCCTGCTCGAGTCCGAGTCCGACCTGCGCGACATGCGCCGGCTCGCCGCCCAGGACGAGTTCCTGGTCGAGGCGGGCGACGCCTCGGCGCTGCGCGTGCTGGCCGGGCGGCCCTTCGTCCTCGGCCCGCACGTCAACGTCTACAGCCGGCCCGCGCTGGCCGAGCATGCCGCGCTCGGCGCGATCCGCTGGGTCGCGCCGGTCGAGCTCGCCCTGGAGGCGATCGGCCTGGTCAATCCCGCGCAGGCGCGGGTGGCAGGCGGCCCGGGCGCCGACGTCCCGATCGCCACCGAGGCGTTCGCGTTCGGACGGCTGCCGCTCGCCTTCTCGGCCCGCTGCTTCACCGCCCGCCACTACCACCTCAACAAGGACGAGTGCGGGTTCCGCTGCCTCGAGCACCCGGATGGGCTGCTGCTGTCCACCGGGGAAGGCGCGCCGTTCCTGACCCTGAACGGGATCCAGACCCAGTCGGCCGCGCAGCAGTGCCTGATCGGCGACGCGGCGGCGATGCGTGCCGCCGGCATCGGCCGGATCCGGCTGTCCCCGGTCGCGCAGCGCTTCGACGAGGTGCTGCGCGCCTTCGACCGGGTCTTCAACGGCGATGCCGACGCCGGCGCCGCCCGCGCGGAGCTCGACGCGCTGAGCCTGCCCGGCGGACTGGTCGACGGCTTCGCCCATCGCCGCCCCGGTCTCGAACGCAGCTGGACCCGAGAAACCCCGAGGAGCCCGAGATGATGCCCGCCAGCCGGACCGCCCTGCCCGTGCCCGCCACGCTGCGCCGCCTGGTGGCGCGCCTGCCGATCCGCCCTCCTTCGGTCGTGCTCGCCCTCGCGCTCGACCGCCTGCTGCGTCCGCACCTCGATGCGGAAGCGAGCCGCCAGCTGGCCGGCCGGCCGGTCGAGATCGAGGTGCGCGACCTGGGCATCCGCTGCCGCCTGATGCTCACCCCCGGCGGATTCCGGGCGGCCCCGGACGGCGGTCCGGTCGCGCTCAGGGTGGCCGCCGACGCGGCGAGCTACCTGCGCCTGCTGCGCGGCGAGGACGACGCCGACCGGCTGTTCTTCGAGCGCGCGCTGGTGATGGAAGGCGACACCGAGTTCGGCCTCGTCCTGAAGAACACGCTCGACGCCATCGGCCCGCTGCTGCGCTGGCCCGCGCGCGCCGGCTGACCCGCCGCAGGCAGACCGCCGCGTGCCGCACGGCGGCTGCACGCGGCAGGCGGGCAGCGGCGCCGATATACTTGGCCCCCTTTTCGCCCACGCGGGGCGCGGCGCTCCCGGTCCCTGCCTGCCTCCATGACCGACGGATTCATCCTCACGCTCTCGTGCCCGGATCGCCCCGGGATCGTCCATGCGGTCTCCGGGTTCCTGCTGGAACACGACGGGAACATCCTCGAGGCCGCGCAGTACGACGACCGGAACACCGGGCTGTTCTTCATGCGCGTCCATTTCGCGTCGGCCGCCCCCGGCGTCTCGGTCGATTCGCTGCAGCGCGCGTTCGCGCCGGCCGGCGAGCGCTTCGGCATGCGCTGGGCCTTCTTCGACGCGGCGCGGCCCGCCCCGACCCTGATCCTGGTGTCGAAACTCGGCCATTGCCTGAACGATCTGCTGTTCCGGCACCGCTCCGGGCTGCTGCCGATCGACATCCGCGCGGTGGTCTCGAACCACCGCGACTTCTACCAGCTCGCCGCCTCGTACAACGTGCCGTTCCACCATGTCCCGGTGAGCGCGGCCACCAAGCCGCAGGCCGAGGCCCGCCTGATGGAGATCGTCGCCGCCGAAGGCGCCGAGCTGGTGGTGCTGGCCCGCTACATGCAGGTGCTGTCCGAGGACGTCTGCCGCGGGCTCGCGGGCCGGGCGATCAACATCCATCACTCGTTCCTGCCGAGCTTCAAGGGCGCGCGGCCCTACGGCCAGGCCCACGAACGCGGCGTCAAGCTGATCGGCGCGACCGCACACTACGTGACCACCGTGCTCGACGAAGGCCCGATCATCGAGCAGGACGTCGAGCGCGTCGATCATTCGATGGACATCGCCACGCTGACCGGGATCGGCCGCGACGTCGAGAACGTCGTGCTCGCGCGCGCCGTCAAGTGGCACGCCGAGCACCGGATCCTGGTGAACGGCGGCAAGACAGTCGTCTTCCGCTAGGGCCCGCTCGCCCGCCCCCCGGCAGGCGCTTCGCGCGCCCGGCCGGGAAGCGCGGCCGGCGTCAGCGCGCCGCTGCGCGCGCGTCCTCCAGCGCGAACGCAGCCGCGCGCTCGGCGATCATCACCACCGGGACGTTGGTATTGCCCGAGACCAGCGTCGGCATGATCGAGCAGTCGACCACGCGCAACCCGCCCACGCCGCGCACCTGCAGCCGCTGGTCGACGACCGCGCCGGCGTCTTCGCCCATCCGGCAGGTGCCGCTCGGATGGAAGATGGTGCCGGCATGGTTGCGGACGAACTCGAGCAGGTCGGCGTCGCTGGCCGCCCGCGCGCCCGGCGCGTACTCGTCGATGACGAACGGCCCGAGCGCCTGCGTCGCGGCGAGCCGGCGCGCAAGCTTCACGCCGTCGACGGCGGTCCGGCGATCGTTCTCGGTCGACAGGTAGTACGCCTGCATCGACGGCGGCTCGAGCGGGTCGGTCGAGCGGATGCGCACGTGGCCGCGCGATTCCGGACGCAGCTGGCATACCGACATCGTGAAGCCCGAGTGCGAATGCACCGGCGAGCCCGCCATGTCGGACGACAGCGTCGCGACGTGGAACTGCACGTCGGGGCGATCCAGCGTCGCCCGCGTGCGCGCGAAGATGCCGCCCTGGTTGATCCCGATCGCCATCGGCCCGCCGCGCGCCAGCACGTACTCCATGCCGATGCGCAGCTTGCCCCACCACGAGGCGAGCTGGTCATTGGTCGTGATCGGCCGGCTGCAGCGGAACATCACACGCGCCTGCAGGTGGTCCTGGAGGTTCTCGCCGACACCGGGCATCTCGTGCACCACCGGAATCCCGAAAGACTGCAGCAGCTCGCCCGGGCCGATGCCCGAGAGCTGCAGCAGCTGCGGCGACTGCAACGCGCCCGCGCAGAGGATCACCTCGCGCCGCGCGCGCGCCTGCACCGGCGGCCCCGCGCTCACCGTCCGCCCCGACGCCTTGGCGGTGCCGTTGCCGCTCGGGTCGGCCTGCGCGCCGGTGACGTACTCGACCCCCACCGCCCGGCGTCCCTCGAACAGGATACGCGTGGCCTGCGCGCGCGTCGCCACCCGCAGGTTGGAACGCCCGCGCGCCGGGCGCAGGTACGCGACCGCGGTGCTGCAGCGAAAACCGTTGCGCGTGGTTAACTGGTAGTAACCCGCACCCTCCTGCTGCGCGCCGTTGAAATCGGGATTGCGCGGGATGCCGATCTCCTCGCAGGCGGCGATCACCGCATCGATCAGCGGATGGCGCACCCGGATGTGCGACGACCACAGCGGGCCGCCGGTGCCGCGCCAGGCATCGGCGCCGAGCGTGTTGTGCTCGAGCCGGCGAAACCACGGCAGCACCTGCTCGTGGGACCATTGGGTGTTGCCCTGCGCCGCCCAGTCGTCGTAGTCCTGCGCCTGGCCGCGGATGAAGATCAACCCGTTGATGGCGCTCGACCCGCCCAGCGTCTTGCCGCGCGGCCAGTAGATCTGGCGCCGGTTCATCCCGGGGTCGGCGTCGGTGCGGAACATCCAGTTCAGCCCCGGATTGAACATCGTCTTCGCGTAGCCGATCGGCACGTGGATCCACGGATACCGATCCTCGGGACCGGCCTCGAGCAGCAGCACGCGGTGCCGCCCGTCCTCGCTCAGCCGGGCCGCCATCACGCAGCCCGCCGACCCCGCACCCACCACGATGTAGTCGTATTCGTCCATCCCGTGTCCGTCCCGATTGCGGGGACGCCCGCCGGCTGGTCGCCTCGCGCCCCGGGATGCATTGAATCGGAAGCGCGGACTTGATTCAATCCTGCGGAACGCAGTTCGACATTTTTCGGAACGCGCCCCCGAACCGGGGCGTTGTCGTCCCGGCGCGGCCGATGTTAGGGTCCGCAATACTTCGGGCGGTCCCGCGCACCGCGGCATCGACCCGGCGTACCTCGACCAACGACTCGAAACAGCCTGGAGGAGACATGAGACCCTGGCTTCGCAAGCTCATCGCGACGGCAATGGCCGTCGCCGGCATCACGATCGCATCGGGTGCATCGGCGCAGCAGAAGGTGCGCATCCAGACGGCGGTACCGACGGCAAGCATCTATTTCGAACTGATGAAGCGGTATGCCGACCGCGTCGACCGGATGACCGACGGCAAGCTGAAGATCGACATCCTTCCGGACGGAGCGGTGGTTCCCGCGTTCGAGATCCTCGACGCGGTCGACAAGGGCATCGTGGAGGGCGGCTTCGCCTGGACCCACTACTGGTCGGGCAAGCATCCCGCGGCCGGCCTGTTCGCGAACCCGATGGCCGGCGCCGGCGCCGGGCTCGACCAGGTCTCGCACATGGCCTGGCTCGCCGAGGGCGGCGGACAGGCGCTCTACGAGAAGCTCTACAACGACGTGCTGAAGGTCAAGGTCGTCGGCATGATGCTGCAGCCGATGGGACCCGATCCGCTCGGCTGGTTCAAGCAGCCGATCAAGAGCGTCGAGGACTTCAAGAAGATGAAGTACCGCGCGCCCCCCGGGATCACCGGCGAGATCTTCAAGGAGATGGGCGTCTCGGCCGTCGCGATGCCGGGCGGCGAGATCGTTCCGGCGGCGCAACGCGGCGTGATCGACGCGGCCGAGTGGATCGGCCCGGCCGACGACGTGAACCTCGGCCTGCACCGGGTCTGGAAGCACTACTACCTCCAGGGCCTGCACCAGTCGACCGACGTGGGCGAGGTGATCTTCAACAAGACCTGGTTCGACAAGCAGCCGGCGGCGACCAAGGAGATCCTGCGCACCGCCGCGATGGCGACGATCGCCGACACCTACGTGTTCAACGTCGCCCGCAACGCGGCCGCCCTCGACAAGCTGAAGAAAGAATCCCAGGTGGTCGTCCACGACACCCCGGCCGACTTCTTCCCGGCGTTCGTGAAGGCGACCAACACCGTCCTCGACCGCCACGCGGCCAAGGACGCGTTCTTCAAGGAGGTTCTGGATTCGCAGCGCAACTTCGCCAAGACGGTGGTCCCGTACTGGACGAAGATCAACGCGCTGTACACAAACCTCGGCAACGCGGCGCTCCAAGAGAAGAAATGAGCACCGGCACCGGCGGCGTCGCCCGCCTCGTTGCCGCCATCGACACCGTCGCGCTCTGGTCAGGGCGCGCGGTGTCGTGGCTGCTGGTCCCGATGGTCGCGAGCCTCGTCTACGAAGTCGGGGCCCGCTACCTGTTCAACGCGCCGACCACCTGGGCGTACGACATGACGTACATGCTGTACGGCAGCTTCTTCATGCTGGGGTCGGCCTACACGCTGATGCGCAAGGGGCACATCCGCACCGACATGTTCTACGCGAACTGGTCGGTGAACACCCAGGGCACCGTCGACGCCGTCTGCTACCTGCTGTTCTTCTTTCCGGCGATGATCGCCTTCCTGGTCGTCGGCTGGGACTTCTTCTGGGCATCGTGGGTACGCGAGGAACGCATGGTGACCAGCCCCTGGATGCCGATCGTCTGGCCGTTCAAGCTCTCGATCCCGCTGGCCACGGCGCTGATGCTGCTGCAGGGGGTCTCCGAGTTCATCAAGAGCGTCGTCGCGGCGCGGCGGGGTGTGTGGCTATGAGCCAGGAGATCATCGGGCTCGTCGCCCTCGGCGTCCTCTTCGTCGCGATCTTCATCGGGTTCCCGATCGCCTTCACGCTGGTGGCGCTCTCGCTCGGCGTCGGGTATTTCGCGCTGGGCGACCTCGCCATCCACCTGATGACGCTCCAGATCTTCTCGGTGATGCGCGACCCGACGCTGGCGTCGGTCCCGTTCTTCCTCTTCATGGGCTACCTGCTCGAGGAGTCGGGGCTGATCCAGCGGCTGTTCCGGGGCGTGCAGCTGCTGCTCGCCGGCGTCAACGGCTCGCTCTACCTGGCCGTGATCATCACCGCGACGATCTTCGCGGCCGCCACCGGCATCGTCGGCTCCTCGGTGACGTTGCTCGGGGTGATGGCGGCACCGGCGATGATGAAGAGCGGCTACGACGTGCGCATGAGCGCCGGCGCGATCACCGCCGGCGGCACGCTGGGGATCCTGATCCCGCCGTCGGTGATGCTGATCGTGATGGGGCCGGTCGTCGGCGTGCCGGCCACCGACCTGTTCGCCGCGGCGGTGTTCCCGGGGCTGCTGCTGTCGGGCCTGTTCATCGTCTACACGCTCGCGCGCAGCTACTGGAACCCGAAGCTGGGCCCGGCGCTGCCGATGTCGGAGCGCCGCCCGATGCCCGAGGTGATGCGCGAGCTGCTCTACGGATCGCTCCCGGTGGTGATCGTGATCCTGTCGACGCTCGGCGTGATCCTGGCCGGCATCGCGACGCCGACCGACGCCGGCGCGGTGGGCGCGTTCGCGACGCTGCTGCTCACCCTCGCGTACCGGAAGATGACCTGGTTCGGGTTCCGGCGCGCGATGATGTCGACGGTCGAGATCTCGTGCATGATCCTGCTGCTGGTCGCCGCATCGAACTACTTCGGCTCGGTGTTCTCGCGGCTGGGCAGCGCCGACTGGATCGCCAACCTGCTGCTCGGGTTCGAGTTCAGCCCGACGATCATGCTGCTGCTGATGCTCGCGCTGATCTTCGTGCTGGGCTGGCCGCTGGAGTGGGTGCCGATCGTGCTGGTGGTGGTGCCGATCTTCCTGCCGATCATCCACAAGCTGGGCATCGATCTGGTCTGGTTCTGCACGCTCGTGGCGGTCTGCCTGCAGACCGCATGGATGTCGCCGCCGGTCGCCCTGTCGGCCTACTTCCTGAAGGGCGTGGTGCCGCAATGGGAGCTGGGCGACATCTACGCCGGGATGATGCAGTTCATGGTGCTGCAGGTGATCGGCCTGCTGCTCGTGCTCTGGTTCCCGTCGATCGCGCTGTGGCTTCCGGCCGCACTGCAACGTTGAACCGGAACGTCGCGCGCCGGCCGGAGGGCCGGCGCGCGGCCGCATCGCGGGCGGCCGCGCCGCCCGACCGCTCCCGCTCCCCGCGAAGCGGCGACGCGGCCGAGGCCCCGGAACGCCAGTCCGGCTCGGTCGCGACCCGGGCGCTCGCCCTGCTCGCCGAGCTGGCGCGGCATCCGGAGGGGATCTCCCTGCACCGGATGACGCAGCAGCTCGGCTGGCCGAAGCCCTCGGTCCACCGGCTGTGCGCGCAGCTCGAGCAGGCCGGCTGGGTGCTGCGCAGCGGCGGCGAGCGCAACCTCGGCCTCGGCCCGGCCGCCCAGCAGTTCGCGCTCGCGACCCTGCGCCACGACGCCGCCAACGCCGAGCGCCGCGCGATCCTGCGCACGCTGGTCGACCGGGTCGGCGAGACCTGCAACCTGACCATGCTCGCCGGCGCCGAGGTGCTCTACGTCGAGCGCGTCGAGTCGGCCTGGCCGCTGCGGCTGCACCTCGAGCCGGGCTCGCGCGTGCCCCTGCATTGCACCGCCAGCGGGAAACTGCTGCTCGCGCACATGCCGAAGACGCAGCGCACCCGGCTGCTGGCCGTGCGCCCGCCCTGGCCCGCGACCCCGAAGACGCTGGTCGACGCCGCGGACATCGAGAAGGAAATGCGCGCGATCGTGCGCCGGGGCTACAGCCTGGACCGCGAGGAATTCCTGCTCGGGCTGATCGCGGTCGCGGTACCGGTGCCCGGCGACGACGGCCGGCCGGTCGCGGCGCTGGCCATGCACGGGCCGCTCGGGCGACTGTCGATGAAGCGTGCGATCGCCCTGCTGCCGGTGATGCGGGAGGCCGCGACTGCCCTGGCCGCGTGTCTTCCGGCATGATGGACGCCGACGATCGGACCGGAACCGGAACATGAGCACTCGATTCGACCCGCTGCGCGAACGCGCCGCCGCGCTGCGCCCCACCCGCACCGCGGTGGTCTACCCGCTTTCCGGTGCCTCGCTCGGCGCGGCTTTCGAGGCCGCCGATGCCGGCTACATCGAACCGGTGCTGGTGGGCCCGCGCGCGCCGATCGCCGCCCTGCTCGACCGGGGCGGGTTGCCGCCGGATCG
Source organism: Burkholderiaceae bacterium (assembly GCA_039807785.1). GTDB lineage: Bacteria > Pseudomonadota > Gammaproteobacteria > Burkholderiales > Burkholderiaceae_E > Zeimonas. The sequence continues at coordinate 51,845 of JBDHRX010000003.1, read as the reverse complement.
CTTCGAGATCATCGACACCGCCGACGATCCGCGCGAGGCCGCCCACCGCAGCGCGCTGCTGGCCCGCGACCGCGCCGTGCACGCGCTGATGAAGGGCAGCCTGCACACCGACGTCTACATGGCGGCCATCGTCGCGCGCGAGGCCGGGCTGCGCACCCAGCGACGCATCAGTCACGTGTTCGTCCTGGCCTTCGCCGCCTACCCGAAGCTCGTCGCGCTCACCGATGCCGCGGTCAACATCGCGCCCGGGCTGCTCGACAAGGCCGACATCGCGCGCAACGCGATCGACCTCTGCCGCGCGCTCGGCATCGCCAGGCCGAAAGTGGCGGTCCTCGCCGCGACCGAGGAGGTGAACCCGGCGATGCCGGCGACCCTCGACGCCGCCGCGCTCGCGAAGATGGCCGATCGCGGCCAGATCGCCCACGGCATCGTCGACGGTCCGCTCGCGTTCGACATCGCGATCTCGGCCCAGGCCGCGGCGAGCAAGGGGCTGGTCTCGCCGGTGGCCGGCGACCCCGACATCCTGCTGGTCCCGGACATCGAGGCCGGCAACGCGCTGTACAAGCAGGCCGCCTGGCTCGCCGGCGCGGAACTCGGCGGGCTGGTGCTCGGCGCCGCGGTGCCGGTGCTGCTGACCAGCCGCGCGGACAGCGTGGCCGCCCGCATCAACAGCTGCGTGCTCGCGAACCTGTACGCGCACTGGCAGGGCAGCGACGGCTGAGGGCGCGGCGGCCCCGGCCGGCGCGCCGCAGACCCGCAATCTCAGCGGCCGCGCACCAGCGCGATCGCGTGGCTGGCGATGACCGCCTCCTCGTCGGTCGGCACCACCCACAGGCCGATCGCCGAATCCGGCGCGTGCAGCCGCGGCCCCTGCGCGGCGTTGGCGGCATCGTCGAGCCGCGCGCCCGCCCAGGCGAGCAGCGCCGCGATCCGGGCCCGGACGCCGGCATCGTGTTCGCCGATCCCGGCCGTGAACACGATCGCGTCGCAGCCGCCGAGCGCGACGGCACCGGCCGCGATCTCCTGCGCCGCGCGCTGGCAGAACGCGTCGATCGCGAAGCGCGCCCGGGGGTCGTCGCTCGCCGCCAGCACCCGCATGTCGCCCGAGATCCCCGACAGGCCGAGCAGGCCCGACTCGTGATAGAGCCCGCGGGCGAGCGTGTCGAGATCGATGCCGAGCTGTTGCTGCGCGAACAGCGCCACGCCGATGTCGAGCGCTCCCGGGCGGGTGCTCATCATCAATCCGTCCAGCGTCGACAACCCCATGCTGGTGCGCACCGAGCGCCGCTCCAGCATCGCGCAGACGCTGGCGCCGCTGCCCAGGTGCGCGACGACGATCCGCGCCTCGGCCTGCCCGCCCAGCAGGGCGGGGAGCTGTTGCGCGATCGACTCGTACGACAGCCCGTGGAAGCCGTAGCGCCGCATGCCGCGATCGCGCCAGGGCACCGGCAGCGGAAGCGTCGTGTGCAGCGGCGGCTGGCTCGCATGGAACGCAGTGTCGAAGCAGGCCACCTGGGGAACGCCGGGGGCGACCGCCGACATCGCCCGGATGCCGGCGATGCAGTGCGGCTGGTGCAGCGGCGCGAGCGGCTCGAGCGATTCGATCAAGGGTAGCGTCGACGCGTCGACCAGGCACGGCGCGACCAGCGCCTCGCCGCCATGCACCACCCGGTGGCCGACCGCCTCGACGCGGTCGATGAACCCTTCCGCGCGCAGCCGCCCGAGCACTTCCTGGAGCGCCTGGCGCTGGTCGGTCGGCCTCGGCAGCGCCAGCTCGCCCCCGGGCGCTCCGTCGCTGCGCCAGACCATGACCGGCGCGTCGGGCAGGCCGAGCACCTGTCCGCGCAGCCGCTCGACCGGCGCCGCGCCGGCGTCACTCCGGTAGGCGGCGAACTTGAAGCTCGACGACCCGCAGTTCAGGACGAGGATCGTCACGCGCCCTACCAGTCGAGCGTCTGCGCGACCGCCTCGGCCGCCGCCTGCATCGCCGGCAGGAACTGCATCGCCTCCGCCAGCGGCAGCCGCGGCACGGGCGAATGCATCGCGAGCGCCGCCACGACCCGGCCGTCGGCATCGTGCACCGGCACCGCCAGACAGCAGATGCCCGCGAGATACTCCTCGTCGTCGGTCGCGTACCCCTGCTCGCGGATGCGCTCGAGCTCGTCGCCCAGGACGCGCGGATCGGTCAGCGTCTTCTGCGTGTGCCGCACCAGCGGGCTCTGGCGGACGAAACGCTCGCGCGAGCGCTTCTGCATGTGCGCGAGGAACAGCTTGCCGCTGGCCGAGGCGTGCAGCGGCACGCGCGAGCCCGCGGCGAGCGCGATCCGCAGCGGCCACGCGGTCTCGACGCGGTCGAGGTACATCACGCTGCTGCCGTTGGGGATCGTGAGGTTGCAGGTCTCCCCGGTCTGTTCGACCAGCTCCTCGAGGATCGCGTGGCGCGCGGCGCGCACCGGCGAGTTGAGCAGGACCTCGCCGGCCAGCGCGTTCAGGCGCGGGCCGCAGTGATAGCGCTTGCTGCCCGGCTCGCGACCGACGAGCCCGGCCAGCTCGAGCGTCGCCAGGATGCGAAACACGGTCGGCTTCGGCAGACCGACCGCCTTGCAGACCTCGGCGAGTTGCGGCGGCACCGGGCTCGACGCGATGACCTCCATCACGCGCATCGCGCGCAGGATCGCCGAGCCGGCCGGCGCCGACTCGTCGATGGACTCTGCGTCGGCCGCGAGAGGCGGATGGCTGCTCATCGCACGATATTACGGAGAAACCGGAACCCTGTGTTTCGAATGCGACCGCGCCGGCCTGGCAGCCTCACGCCGCCGCCCCGGATTCAGGGCAGGCGCACGACGACCGGAACCGCGCAGCGATTCAGGCAGCCCGCGGTCACGCTGCCGAGCATCGCCACCTCGAGCGGGCGCCGCCCGTGCGTGGCCATCGCCAGCAGCGCATCGCGCCGCTCGTCCAGGTAGCGGGCGATCGCGCCGGCCGGCTCGCCGTGCAGGACCTCCCAGGTGGTGGGCACCCCGTAGCGCGCGGCGTATTCCTCCGCGCGCGCACGCACGTAGGCCGACTCCATGACGTCGCCGGCCGGGATGTCGGCGGCGATCCCGACCTCGGCCGCGATCGCCTCGACCACCGTCAGGTCCGCGCCCAGCCATTGCGCCATGCCGGCCGCCTGCGCGGCCATCGCCTCGGATACCTGCGTGCCGTCGAGCGGCAGCACCACCGACCGGATCCGCACCGGTTGCCGCCGCCCCTCGGTGGCGGTGCCGCGCGGCCGGTAGAGCATCACCGGATCGCCGCCCTGGCGCACGATGCGCAGCGCCACGCTGCCCAGCATCGCCTCCATCAGGCCGCTGTGCCCATGGGAGGTCATCGCGACCAGCGTGTCCGGCACGCGCCGCGCTTCGCCCAGGATCGCCTCCGCGGGGTCGCCGCGGGCGACGAGGACCTGCCCGGAGGCCGAGACCTCGGCGGCGAGCGCGTCGAGCCGGCGGGCCGCCTCGGCCCGGTCCGCCTCGCCCTCGATCACGCGCAGCAGGACCAGCGCCGTACCGGTGGCCTGCGCGATGCCGAGCGCGTGCGCGAGCACCTCCTCGGAGAACGCCGAGCCGTCGACGGGGACCAGGATTCTTTGGTACATGGACCATGCTCCCGAACGGGTTGACTTTTCCCTCAAGCATAAGGCAAGTCCGGCCGCGCCGGACCCGTCCCGATGCGATACTTCGCGAGCGGCCGTCCCCGGCCGCGGACCCGGGAGAACCCGGGCGCCCCCTTCCTTTCCGCTGCGAGGCGCGGCCTCGGAGGCATGCGTGCGATGACGGCCTTCTGGATCATCGGGATCGGGATCAACCTCGCGCTGCTGGTCGCGCTGGCGGTCTGGGTCGTCCGCAACTGGAATCCCCGCCGGAGCGGGCGCGACGAAGACGATCGGCGCTGACCGGAGCGCCATGTAAAATCAAGGGTTTATCCGGCGTCATGCCGGTGACCCTTCCGGATCTCCGAGCACCATGCACGAAAAGTACGATGCCGCCGCGGTGGAAGCGGCCGCGCGGGCGCATTGGGCGGCCCGCGACGCCTACCGCGCGACCGAGCACGACCCGCGCTTTCCCAAAGGCAAGTTCTACGCCTGCTCGATGCTGCCCTACCCCTCGGGCAAGCTGCACATGGGCCACGTGCGCAACTACACGATCAACGACGTGATGTACCGGCATCTCCGGATGAACGGCTACAACGTGCTGATGCCGATGGGCTGGGACGCGTTCGGGCTGCCGGCCGAGAACGCGGCGATGAAGAACGGCGTCGCGCCGGCCAAGTGGACCTGGGACAACATCGCCCACATGAAGGGGCAGATGCAGGCGATGGGCCTGGCGATCGACTGGACGCGCGAGGTCGCGACCTGCTCGCCCGACTACTACAAGTGGAACCAGTGGCTGTTCCTCAAGATGCTCGAGCACGGCATCGCCTACCTGAAGACCGGCACCGTCAACTGGGACCCGGTCGACCAGACGGTGCTGGCCAACGAGCAGGTGATCGACGGACGCGGGTGGCGCTCGGGCGCCCTGGTCGAGAAGCGCGAGATCCCGATGTACTACCTCGGCATCACGCGCTATGCCGAGGAACTGCTCGCCGACCTCGAAGGGCTCGGCTGGCCCGAGCGGGTCAAGCTGATGCAGGAGAACTGGATCGGCCGCTCCACCGGGGTGCGCTTCGCGTTCCCGCACGACATCCGCGATGCGCAGGGCGCGCCGGTCGGCGACGGCCGCATGTACGTGTTCACGACGCGGGCCGACACGATCATGGGCGTGACCTTCGTCGCGGTCGCCCCCGAGCACCCGATCGCGACGGCGGCGGCGGCCCGCGATCCGGCGCTGGCCGCGTTCGTCGACGAATGCAAGCGCGGCGGCGTCACCGAGGCCGAGCTCGCCACGCGCGAGAAGGACGGACGGCCCACCGGGCTGTTCGTCGCGCATCCGCTCACCGGCGCCCCGGTCGAGGTGTGGGTCGGCAACTACGTGCTGATGAGCTACGGCGACGGCGCGGTGATGGGCGTGCCGGCGCACGATGAGCGCGACTTCGCCTTCGCGCGCAAGTTCGGCCTGCCGATCCGGCAGGTGATCGACGTGAAGGGGCAGGCGTTCTCGGACCAGGCCTGGCAGGCATGGTACGAGGACAAGGCGAACGGGCGCTGCGTCGGCTCGGGCCGCTACGACGGCCTGGCGCACGAGGCGGCGGTCGATGCCATCGCCGCCGACCTGGCCGCGCAAGGCCTCGGCGAGAAACGCGTCCAGTATCGGCTGCGCGACTGGGGCATCTCGCGCCAGCGCTACTGGGGCACGCCGATCCCGATCATTCACTGCGAGTCCTGCGGGGCGGTCCCGGTGCCCTACCGGGACCTGCCGGTCGTGCTGCCGGAGGACCTGGTCCCGGACGGCAGCGGCAACCCGCTGGCGAAGGACGAGCGCTTCCTGAAGTGCGCGTGCCCGAAGTGCGGCAAGCCGGCGCGGCGCGAGACCGACACGATGGACACCTTCGTCGATTCGTCGTGGTACTACATGCGCTATTGCTCGCCGGACAACGGCGACGCGATGGTCGACGCGCGCAACGACTACTGGATGCCGATGGACCAGTACATCGGCGGCATCGAGCACGCGGTGCTGCACCTGCTCTACGCGCGCTTCTGGACCAAGGTGATGCGCGACGTGCACGGCGACTTCGCCGGCGACGCCGGGCGCGGGCTGGTGCGCTTCGACGAGCCGTTCAGCAACCTGCTGTGCCAGGGCATGGTGCTCAACCACATCTTCTCGCGCAGGACCGGGAACGGCGGTATCGAGTACTTCTGGCCCGACGACATCGAGTGGATCCACGACGAATCGGGCAAGCCGGCCGGCTGCCGCTCGCGGACCGACGGCCTGCCGGTCGACTACAACGGCATCGGCACGATGTCGAAGAGCAAGAACAACGGCGTCGATCCGCAATCGCTGATCGACCAGTACGGCGCCGACACCGCGCGGCTGTTCGTGATGTTCGCGTCGCCGCCGGAGCAGACGCTCGAGTGGTCCGGCGCGGGCGTCGAGGGGGCGCAGCGCTTCCTGCGGCGGCTGTGGGCCTGCGCGTTCGAGCAGCACGCGACGCTCGCGGCCGCGCCGGCGGGCCCGGTCGACGCCGCGCGGCTGGCCGGGCCGCACAAGGCGTTGCGGCGCGAGATCCACGCGATCCTGCGCCAGGCCGACTACGACTACCAGCGCAAGCAGTACAACACGGTGGTCTCGGCGGCGATGAAGATGCTCAACGCGATCGAGGGCGCGAAGCTCGCTCCCTCGGCCGAGACCACCGAGGTGATGCGCGAGGCGCTGTCGATCCTGGTCCGCGTGCTCTACCCGGTGGTGCCGCACGTGACGCACGCGCTCTGGAACGAGCTCGGCTGCGCGCGCCTGCACGGCGACCTGCTGGACGCGCCGTGGCCGCAGGTCGACGAAGCCGCCCTGCTCCAGGACGAGGTCGAGCTGGTCCTTCAGATCAACGGCAAGGTCCGCGGCGCGGTGCGCGTGCCGGCGTCGGCCGACCGCGCGGCGATCGAGGCCGCGGCCGTCTCGACCGAGGCCTTCGCCCGCCATGCCGAGGGGCGCGCCGCGCGCAAGGTGATCGTGGTTCCGGGCCGGCTGGTCAACGTCGTCGTCTGAGCCCGCGATGCGCGCCGGGCCTGCACTCCCGCCACCCCGCCGCCGCAACGGGGCCGGCGCGCGCGCGCCCGGGCGCCGGACACTGATGACGGTGGCAATGCTCGCCGTCGCCGTCGCCGTCGCCGGCTGCGGATTCCAGTTGCGCCGTTCGGCGGCCCTGCCGTTCCGCACGCTCCACACCGGCTTCGCGCCGACCTCGGCAATCGGCGCCGAGTTCCGCCGCCTGGTCCGCGTCGCCGAGGAAACGCGCCTGGTCGACAACCCGTCCGAGGCCGAAGCGCGGCTCGAGGTGCTCGGCGAGCGGCGCGAGAAAGAGGTGGTCGGGTTTTCCAGCACGGGGCGCCCGCGCGAGTACCAGCTGCGGCTGCGCTTCACGTTCCGCGTCGTCGACCGGGACGGCCAGCCGCTGCTGGCGCCCACCGAGATCGTGCTGCGCCGGGACATCACTTCCAGCGACATCGAGGTGATCGCGAAGCAGCAGGAGGAAGAGCTGCTGTACCGCGAGATGCAGTCCGACCTGGTGCAGCAGTTGCTGCGGCGGCTCGCCGCGATCCGGCGGTGACGCAGGTCCGCGCCGAGCAGCTTTCGGCCGCGCTGGCGCGCGGCGTCCCGCCGCTGGTCTGGATCCACGGCGACGAGCCGCTGCTCGTGCAGGAAGCGGCGCAGGCCGTGCGCCGGACGCTGCGCGACGCCGGCTTCGACGAACGGCGGGTGTTCGACGGCGGACGCGGACTGCGACCCGATGCGTTCCTGGCCGAGACCGGGGCGCTGTCGCTGTTCGCCAGCCGGCGACTGGTCGAGCTGCGTCTGACCGGCAAGCCGAACCGCGAGATCGGGCAGATGCTGGGAACGGCGGCGGGACAAGCCTCCGACGACACGCGGCTGCTGGTCACCGGCCCGCGCCTCGACCGCGCCACCACCGAGACGGCGTGGTTCGCCGCGATCGACCGCGCCGCGATGATCGTCCCCATCTGGCCGGTCGAGCGCGCGCAGTTGCCGCAATGGATCGCGGCGCGGCTCGCGCGCCAGAAACAGCGCGCGGACCGCGACACGCTGGCGTTGATCGCCGAGCGCGTCGAGGGAAACCTGCTCGCCGCGCACCAGGAGATCGGCAAGCTCGGCCTGCTCTTTCCCGAAGGGGATCTCCCGCCCGAGGAGACGCGCGCGGCGGTGCTCGACGTGGCGCGCTACGATGCCTTCGACCTGGTCGCGGCGATGCTCTCCGGCGACGTGCCGCGCACGCTGCGCAGCCTCGACGGGCTGCGCGCCGAGGGCGCGGCCGAGCCACTGGTGCTCTGGGCGCTGGCCGATGCGCTGCGCACGCTGCTCAGGCTCGCCGACGCGCGCCGCGCCGGTCGCCCGCTCGCCCAGGCGCTGCGCGAGGCGCGCGTGTTCGGTCCGCGCGAACGACTGTTCGAGCAGGCCCTGGGGCGCCTCGACGTGGCGCGCCTGCACGCGGCGCTGCAGCGCGCCGCCCGGACCGATAGAATGATCAAGGGGCTCGACGGCGCCGACGCGTGGCAGGGACTCCAGGACCTCGCGGCGTCGGTGGCGGGCGCCCCGACCCTTGCGGGAAATTGACGTGGACATCCATCCGATCGACATCGCGGCGTACGTCGCCGACGTGGGCCGCCGCGCACGGGCGGCGAGCCGCCTGACCGCGCGCGCGCCGACCGCGGCCAAGGATCGCGCGCTCGCGGACACCGCCGCCGCGATCCGCCGGGACGCCGCCGGGCTGAAGGCCGCGAACGCCCGGGATCTCGCCGCCGCCCGGGCCGCGGGAAACGATCCGGCCTTCGTCGACCGGCTCGCGCTCACCGATGCGGTGATCGAGTCGATGGCGGCCGGCCTCGAGCAGATCGCCGCCCTGCCCGACCCGGTCGGCGAGATCCTCGAGATGCGCTTTCGCCCCACCGGCATCCAGGTCGGCCGGATGCGGGTGCCGCTCGGCGTGATCGGCATCGTCTACGAATCGCGCCCCAACGTCACGATCGACGCCGCGGGCCTGTGCATCAAGTCGGGCAATGCGACCATCCTGCGCGGCGGCTCCGAGGCGATCCACAGCAACCAGGCGCTCGCGGCGCTGATCCGCGCGGGGCTGCGCGGCGCCGGCCTTCCCGAGGACGCGGTCCAGGTGATCGAAACCACCGACCGCGCGGCGGTCGGCGCGCTAATCACCCATCCGGAATGGGTCGACGTGATCGTGCCGCGCGGCGGCAAGTCGCTGATCGAGCGCATTTCGCGCGAATCGAAAGTGCCGGTGATCAAGCACCTCGACGGCATCTGCCACGTCTACATCGACGACGACGCCGACCTCGACATCGCGGTGCGGATCGCCGACAACGCCAAGACGCAGCGCTATTCGCCCTGCAACACGATGGAGACGCTGCTGGTCGCCGCCGGCATCGCCGGCGCGGTGCTGCCGCGGCTCGGGCGCGTCTACGCCGACAAGGGCGTCGAGCTGCGCGGCGACGAAGCGGCGCAGCGCGTGCTGGCGCAGGCGGGCATCGCCTGCGCCCGGGCGACCGAGGAGGACTGGCGCACCGAATACCTGGCGCCGATCCTCTCGATCCGGGTGGTCGCCGGGCTCGACGAGGCGATGGACCACATCGCCGCCTACGGATCGCAGCATACCGACGCGATCGTCACCCGGGACCACGCGCGGGCGATGCGCTTTCTCCGCGAGGTCGACTCGGCCTCGGTGATGATCAACGCGTCGACGCGCTTCGCCGACGGCTTCGAGTACGGGCTGGGCGCCGAGATCGGCATCTCCACCGACAAGCTGCACGCGCGCGGCCCGGTCGGCCTCGAGGGCCTGACCTCGCTCAAGTACGTCGTGTTCGGCCACGGCGAGATCCGCGGCTGAGCGATGCGCTTCCGCGCGCGAAACGCGTGATGTCGACCGGCTACCTGTGGATCAAGGCGCTGCACATCGTCTTCGTGACGAGCTGGTTCGCCGGCCTGTTCTACCTGCCGCGGATCTTCGTGAACCTGGCGCTGGTCGACGCCCCGGGCGCCGAGCGCGACCGGCTGCTGCTGATGGCGCGCAAGCTGTGGCGCTTCATGCAGCCGCTGATGCTGCTCGCGCTCGCGCTCGGGTTCTGGCTCTGGCTGGGCTACGGCATCGGCGGCGGGTGGATGCACGCCAAGCTCGCGCTGGTGGTGCTGCTGCTCGGCTACCACCATGCCTGCGGGCGATGCCTGCGGGCCTTCGAGCGCGGCGAGCGCCGCCGCTCGCACGTCTGGTTCCGCTGGTTCAACGAGCTGCCGGTGCTCGCGCTGCTGGCGATCGTCGTGCTCGTCGTGGTCAAGCCGTTCTGAGCCGGAACGTGCCGGCGCCCTCTCCGATCCGCGCCCCGGGAGCGGCGCCGCGTTGACGACGATCCGGGACACCGGGGCGCCTGCCGCGCCCGACGAGCCGGAACTGTTCGCGCCCTGCCCGCGCGGCCTCGAGCCCGCGCTCGCGGCCGAGCTCGCGGCGCTGGGCGCGCGCGGCGTCCGCGCGGTCGCCGGCGGCGCGCTCTTCGCCGGGGATCGCGCGCTCGCCTACCGCGCCAATCTCTGGTCGAGGCTCGCCAGCCGCGTCCTGCGGCGCGTCGCACAGCGGCGCTACCGCGACGACGACGACCTGTACCGGCTCGCGGCAGGGGTCGAGTGGGAACGCCATTTCGACGCGCGCCACGCGCTGCGCGTCGATCTGAGCGCGGTACGCTCGCCGCTGCGCAGCCTGAACTTCGCCACGCTGCGCGTGAAGGACGGCATCGTCGACCGCCTGCGCGAACGCACCGGCGCGCGCCCCTCGATCGACACCCGGTCGCCGGACGTGCGCGTGTACGCGCATCTGGAGGACCGGCTGGCGACGCTGTATCTGGACCTGAGCGGAGAGCCCCTGTTCAAGCGCGGCTGGCGCGCGGGCCGCGACGACAAGGGCGAGGCGCCGCTGAAGGAGAACCTGGCCGCGGGCCTGCTCGTCCTGGCGGGCTGGGCCCCGGAGACCCCGCTCTACGACCCGTTCTGCGGCTCGGGAACGATCGTGATCGAGGCGGCGCAGCGCGCGTTCGACATCGCCCCCGGGCTGTCGCGGCCGTTCGGCCTGGAGCGCCTGCTCGACCACGACGCGGCGCTGTGGACCGCGCTGCGTGCCGAGGCGATCGGGCGGGCGCAGGCTGCGGCGCGCCGCAGCCTGGCGCCGCGTCTGGCCGCTTCCGACATCGATCCCGGGGCGATCGACCAGATGCGCCGCAACCTCGCGCGCGCCGGCTTGCCCGCAGATGCCATCCGCACCCGCGTGCTCGACGCGGCACGCGCGGCGCCGCCGTTCGACGCGCCCGGCATCGTGATCGCCAATCCTCCGTACGGCGAACGCATCGACGCCCGCGCGGCCCCGGGGCCCGCGCCGCGCGAACGGACGGGCGGCGGCGGGCACGAGCATGCGATGCGCGCCTTCGGAGCCGCGCTGCGCGACCGCTTCGCCGGATGGCAGGCCTGGCTGCTCAGCAGCGACCGCGCGCTGCCGCGCCAGCTCGGCATGAAGGAGCGGCGGCGCACGCCGCTCTACAACGGCGCGATCGAATGCCGGCTGTTCGGCTTCGAGATCTTCGCGCGCGACACGGCGCCCGCCGGCCGGCTCAATGAGGGCGACGCGTCGCCGCCAGCGCCGTCCAGGCCAGGCACAGCCACCCGAGGATGAGCGCGGTGCCGCCGACCGGCGCGATCAGCGCGGCGGCGCGCAGGCCGGACAGCGCGTAGACGTACAGGCTCCCGCTGAACAGCAGCGTGCCCGCCACGAACAGCGCGCCCGCCAGCACGGCCGAGCGCCCCTCGAAGCGCCCGATCGACGTGGCGGCGAGGCACAGGGCGATCGCGTGATAGATCTGGTAGCGGACCGCGGTCTCGAAGATCGCGAGCCGCTCGGGCTGGAGCACCGACTGCAGCGCGTGCGCGCCGGCCGCGCCGGCGGCCACCGCCAGGGCCGCCGACAGCGCGCCGAGGAACAGGAACAGGCGGTCGATGCTCATGGGGGCGTCCGGTGAACCACGTCTTCGCAGCGACCGGACCGCGCGGCGCGTTCGAACGCCACCACCACCAGCGCCTCGCGCTCCGGGTCGCCGGGCTGCGCGATGCGCGGCACCAGGTAACCGCGCACGACCGCGAACACGGGGCCGGCGGCCGGACCGCCCATCGCATCGTACGCCCGATCGAGCGCCGAGCGCGCCTCGGCCAGCCAGCGCCGGGCCTGCGCCGATCCGCTGGCGGGCTCTCCGGAAACCACCGGCAGGCGGCGCCCGGTCAGGCATTCGGTGAAGACGGCGCGCTCGCCGTCGCGGGTGTAGCTGCCTGCGAGACGCAGCGGCCCCGGCAGCGGATCGACACGCGGGGCGCGCGCGAGCGCTGCGTCCCCGAGGCCGCGGATCTCGCGCCCCTCGTTGTCCACGATGGCCAGCCCGTCGGGTACGACCCTGCGCAGCAGCCGCGCGCCTTCGGCATCCCCGTGCAGCGCGATCATGCCGGGCGCGTCCGGAGAGACGCTCCAGCGGCCGAAATCGTGGAGCACCGCCAGGCCGGCGCCGGCCTGGCCGGCCTGCAACATGCGGAAGGTCCCGTCGGGAAAAATCGTCAGTGTCAGGCGCCGCTCGGGGCAGCCGGCGCAGAACACGGCGCCCGAATAGGTCCGCGCGCCGGCATACGCGGCCGCCGCCGCGTCCGCGTCGATGCGGGGCGCGGCCGCCGCCCAGGCGGCCTGGGCGGCAGCGCCGGCGGGCAACGGGCCCGGAGACCCGACCGTGCCGGCCGGGCCGGCGCGGCCCGCTTCCGGCGCGACCGGGGCCTGCGCGCAGGCGACGATCGCCAGCGCCGCGCGCGGCGCCGCGAGCCTGCGCCAGAATCGCCGCTCACCAGGCATAGCCGAGCCCGATCAACCAGGTCGTGTCGACGCCGCGACGCCCCGCCGCCGGCTCGCTGTCCCAGTCCAGGTTGAGTTGCAGCGACGCGGTCAGCCCCGAGGCGAGCGGCAGCCGCAGCCCGCTGCGACTGCGCAGCGTCGCCTGCGACGGATCCTCGAGGCTCAGGAAGCCCTGCTGGTCGTGAAACAGCTCGGCCGGCCACCGATCGAGGCGATGCCGCCACTCCGCGCCCCATCCGAAGGCCGGCCACGACTCGTCGTCGCCGGCGAAGCGGCGCACCGCGATCGCGTCGATGCCGCCGCGTACCGCGAACGCGGTGCGCTCGCTCTGCAGCAGTTGCACGCCGAGCCCGGCGCCGGCCGCCGCGCGCGACGCGATGTCGCGGAAGCGGTCGCGCTCGAGCGAGCCGCGCAGATAGCCGAATCGACGATCGTCGAGGAAGCGGTCGAAATTGCCGCCGAGCAACCAGTTCGACGCCGTCGCTTCCCGTTCGCTGCGCTCGCGGCGCAGCTTGGCGTTCAGCGCATAGCGCCAGTCGAGCGCGTGCGCGCCGAAATCGCCTTCCGCGTAGACGCGATCGGCGCTGCCGTTGCCGCGCGTGAAGGCGCTCGAGACGGTGACGCGCCCCTCGTACGAGACGCCCTCGCCGCTTTCCTCGGGCTTCGGGTTCAGGTAGCGGATGCGCGCCAGCGGCACCGTGACCGGCGCGGGGGCCGGCGGCGCCGCGGCCGGGGCGGCGGCCGGGATCGGCGCCTCGGCCCCGGTGCCCGCGGAGGCCGGGTCCGGCTCGCGCGCCCCGGCCGGCAGCAGCGCGACCTCGCCGGAGGCCGCGGAACGCAGCGTCATCGCCTCGGTCCGGCCGGAACGTTCGCGCAGCACACCGACCGGCTTGTCGGTCTCGATGGCGCGCACCTCGTAGCGGGGGATCTTCAGCTCCCCCGCCCAGGTGGTCTCGAAGGTCAGCGTCGACGGCGACAGGTGCAGGACCCGCCCCGTCAGGCGGTCGCCGTTGTGGAGCACGACGGTGTCGGCGTGCACGGCCCCGGCGGACAGCGCGCAGGCCACCGCGAACGAGGCGAGGAACGACGGGCCGGCAAGGCGGAAGACGGGCATGCCGCGGGCTTGAACGAACGGGTCGACGGGGACGGCCGGGCGCGCGCTGCTGCGCGGTCGGCAGGATCGACAACGAGTATAATCGCAAGTTTCCGGCAGGACTTCACCCATCGCATCGCCGCGCCCCGCCGGAGCGAACGGCGCAACGACCTGCAGCGACGCCCGATCCTTCCGATCGCGACCCGCCCCGAGGCGGCGCGCCGCGGCTCCGCCGCGCTCCTTGCGGCCCGGGCGACATCCGGAACCTGCCGAACCCGCGGCCTCGACGGCCGCCGCGCCCGCGCGCGAACCAGGAGGCCAGAATGGCGAAGGAAGATCTGATCCAGATGGAAGGCGTGGTCGCCGAGGTGCTGCCCGACACGCGCTTCCGCGTCACGCTGAGCAACGGCGTCGAGGTCTCGGCCTATGCGTCCGGGAAGATGAAGAAGCACCGCATCCGGGTGCTGCCGGGCGACCGGGTCACGATGGAGCTGTCGCCCTACGACATGACCAAGGGCCGGATCAGCTTCCGGCACAAGGACTGACCGGGGCGCTCCCGCCCCGCGGCGGGCACCTCAGACGATGTCGAGGTGCTCGAGCCCGCGCGAGAGATCGCGCTCGGTGCGCTTGCTGTTCAGCTTGATGTTCAGCCGCAGGTCGTTCACCGAATCCGCGTTGCGCAACGCGTCCTCGTAGCTGATCCGCCCCTCCTCGAAGAGATCGAACAGCGCCTGGTCGAAAGTCTGCATCCCGAGCTCGCGGCTCTTCTTCATCACTTCCTTGATCGCGCCGACCTCGCCCTTGAAGATCAGGTCGGCGATCAGCGGAGAGTTCAGCAGGATCTCGACCGCCGGCACCCGCCCCTTGCCGACCGCCGTCGGGATCAGCCGCTGCGAGATGATCGACCTCAGGTTCAGCGACAGGTCCATCAGCAGCTGGGCGCGCCGCTCCTCGGGAAAGAAGTTGATGATCCGGTCGAGCGCCTGGTTGGCGCTGTTCGAGTGCAGGGTCGCCAGGCACAGGTGGCCGGTCTCGGCGAACGCGACCGCATGCTCCATCGTCTCGCGGTCGCGGATCTCCCCGATCATGATCACGTCGGGCGCCTGGCGCAGCGTGTTCTTCAGCGCCACCTCCCAGCTGTCGGTGTCGACGCCCACCTCGCGGTGCGTGACGATGCAGTTGCGATGAGGGTGGACGAACTCGACCGGGTCCTCGATGGTCACGATGTGGCCGTGCGACATCTCGTTGCGATGGCCGACGACCGCGGCAAGCGTGTTCGACTTGCCCGACCCCGTCGCGCCGACGACGATGATCATCCCGCGCTTGGTGAGGGCCAGGTCCTTCAGCACCGCCGGAAGCTGGAGCTGCTCGAACGTCGGGATCTCGGTGTTGATCGTCCGCATCACGATGCCGACGCGGTTCTGCTGCATGAACGCGTTGACCCGGAACCGCCCGATGCCGGCCGGACTGATCGCGAAGTTCACTTCCTTGTGGGCTTCGAACTCGGCCGCCTGCTTGTCGTTCATCAGCGCGCGCGCCAGCTCGACCGTGTGCTGGGGCGACAGCGGCGCGTTCGACACCGGCTGCAGCTTGCCGTCGATCTTGAACGCGGGCGGGAACTCGGCGGTGAGGAACAGGTCCGACCCGTTGCGCTGCATCATGAGCCGCAGCAGGTCGTGCAGGAACTTGGAGGCTTGTTCGCGTTCCATGATGGGTCTCGGTAGGGGGGTCCGCGGCGTCAGCCCGGGAAGTTCTCTTTGACCGTCGCCGCGGAGCGGGCTTCGGACATCGAGATCTGGTTCTTCCTCACCAGGTCGGTCAGGCACTGGTCCAGCGTCTGCATGCCCATCGACGCCCCGGTCTGGATCGCCGAGTTCATCTGCGCCACTTTCGCCTCGCGGATCAGGTTCCGGATCGCCGGCGTCCCGATCATGATCTCGTGCGCCGCGACCCGGCCGTTGCCGTCCTTGGTCTTGAGCAGGGTCTGCGAGATCACCGCGCGCAGCGACTCCGAGAGCATCGCGCGCACCATGTCCTTCTCGGCCGCCGGGAACACGTCGATCACCCGGTCGATCGTCTTGGCGGCCGACGAGGTGTGCAGCGTGCCGAACACCAGGTGGCCGGTCTCGGCGGCGGTGAGCGCCAGGCGGATCGTCTCGAGGTCGCGCAGTTCGCCGACCAGGATGATGTCCGGATCCTCGCGCAGGGCCGAGCGCAGCGCGTTGTTGAACGAGAGCGTCATCGGGCCCACCTCGCGCTGGTTGATCAGGCAGCGCTTCGACTCGTGGACGAACTCGATCGGGTCCTCGACGGTGAGGATATGGCCGTACAGGTTCTCGTTGATGTGGTTGATCATCGCCGCCAGGGTGGTCGACTTGCCCGACCCGGTCGGCCCGGTGACCAGCACCAGGCCACGCGGCGTCATCGAGATCTCGGAGAAGATCTTCGGCGTGTTCAGCTCCTCGAGCGTCAGGATCTTCGACGGGATCGTCCGCATCACCGCGCCGGCGCCGCGCTGCTGCACGAACGCGTTGACCCGGAAGCGCGCCAGGCCGGGAATCGCGAACGAGAAGTCGCACTCGAGGCTTTCCTCGTACTCCTTCCTCTGCGAGTCGTTCATGATGTCGTAGATCATGCCGTGGACGTCCTTGTGCTCCATCGGCGGCAGGTTGATCCGGCGCACGTCCCCGTGGACCCGGATCATCGGCGGCAAGCCTGCGGACAGGTGAAGGTCGGAGGCCTTGTTCTTGACCGCGAACGCCAGCAGCTCTGCAATATCCATCTCGCTTCCTTCCCGTCGGTTCCCTTCCCGGTCTTCGCGCCCGTCGCTTCCACGACGTTCCCGGCGACCACCCGTCGCGCCCGTCACCCGTCGCGCCGGTCCACTGGCACGCGGCATCGCCGCTCATTCCTGCTATCTTCGGAACCCGCAGGCGCCCCGGCAGCCCCGCCGGGGCGAAACGACGAATCCCGCGATGAACGGCGACCCCACGTTGCGCCAAAACTACGAGGCGGTGCTCGAACGGCTCCGGAAAGCCTGCGCGGCGGCCGGCCGCCCGCCCGGCTCGGTGCGCCTGCTCGCGGTCAGCAAGACCTTCCCGGCCGATCAGGTCCTCGCACTGGCGGCGCTGGGCCAGCCTGCGTTCGGCGAGAACTACCTGCAAGAAGCGCTCGACAAGATCGCCGCATGCCGCGACGGGCGGTCGGCGGGGCCCGCCGGGCGCGTCGTCCATCCCCCTACCGGGGACGATGCGTCCCTGCCGGCCGGCCCTGGCCCTGGCTACGGCTACGGCTACGGCCCCGGTGCCGGACCGGCCCAGGACCTGGAATGGCATTTCATCGGCCCGATCCAGTCGAACAAGACGCGTCCGATCGCCGAGCAGTTCGACTGGGTCCATTCGGTGGACCGCGAGAAGGTCGCGCGACGGCTTTCGGAGCAGCGGCCGGACGGGCGGGCGCCGCTGCAGCTATGCCTGCAGGTGAACGTGTCGGGAGAAGCCAGCAAGAGCGGCGTCGCGCCCCCGGATGCGCCGGCGCTCGCCCTCGCGATCGCCGGCCTGCCCCGCGTGCGGCTGCGCGGACTGATGGCGATCCCCGAGCCGACCGATCAGGTCGCGCTGCAGCGCGCGCGCTTCGCCGCCCTGCGGGCGCTGCACGAACAGGTGCGCGCGCGACTTCGAGCCGCGTTCGGTCCGGACGCCGCGCGCGACTTCGATACGCTCTCGATGGGGATGTCGGCGGACCTGGAGTCCGCGATCGCGGAGGGCGCGACCATCGTCCGGATCGGCAGCGCCCTGTTCGGCGCCCGACCGGTCCGGCAGGCCGGCGGCCTGCCGTCGGCGGACCGGACCTCCGGCCCGCCTTGATGCTGCGTTCAGCCCATCGCCTTGATGGCGGCGGACAGGCGGCTCTTGTGGCGCGAGGCGGCGTTCTTGTGGATGATCTTCTTGTCGGCGATCGTGTCGATCACGCTCTGCGCCGAATGCAGCGTCTTCACCGCCGCGGCCTTGTCACCCGCCAGGACGGCCTTGCGCACCGACTTGATCGCGGTGCGCAAGCGCGAGCGCAGGCTCGAGTTGTGCAGGTTGCGCTTGACGGACTGTCGGGCGCGCTTGCGGGCGGAGGCGATGTTGGCCATGAGAGAATCTCGCTCGAGTCGACCCCGGGCACCGCAACCCGTCACAGGGAATCCGGCGGCCCCGGAGAATATTCCGGAAAGCCTTGAATAATAACCGATTTCGCGTCATGCCTGCAAGCCCGGCGAACTCCCGCGGCCGGGCCCGCGGCCGCACATGAGCCTGTTGAAGGCTGCCGCCACCGTCAGCGGCCTGACCCTGCTGTCACGCATCACCGGCCTCGTCCGGGAGAACATCACCGCGGCCGTGTTCGGCGCGTCGGCCTTCACCGACGCCTTCTTCGTCGCGTTCCGGCTCCCGAACCTGCTGCGCCGGTTGTTCGCCGAGGGGGCGTTCTCGCAGGCCTTCGTGCCGATCCTGGCCGAATCGCGGGCGCGCGCCGAGGCGCGCGGCGGCGCCGACCCCGAAGCGGGCCTGGCCGAGACCCGCATCCTGATCGACCGGATCGCGACCGCGCTGTTCTGGTCGCTGGTCGCGGTCTCGCTGGCGGGCGCGCTGGCCTCGCCGGCGCTGGTCTGGCTGATCGCCGGCGGCCTGCGCGAGCAGCCGCAGGCCTACGTCGCGGCGGTGGCGATGACGCGCTGGATGTTCCCGTACATCCTGTTCGTGTCCCTGGTGGCGCTGTCGGCAGGCATCCTCAATACCTGGAAGCGCTTCGCGGTACCGGCATTCACGCCGGTCATGCTCAACCTGTGCTTCATCGGGGCCGCCCTCGGGCTGGCGCGCCACTTCGATCCGCCGATCTATGCGCTGGCGGCCGGCGTGGTCCTGGGCGGCGTCGTGCAGCTGGCGATCCAGATCCCGGCGCTGCGCCGGATCGGGATGCTGCCGCGCATCCGGCTGGACTTCCGCGCGGCGTTCGCCGACCCGCACACGCGCCGCGTGCTGCAGCTGATGGCACCGGCGGTGCTCGCGGTGTCGGCCGCCCAGATCAGCCTGGTCATCAACACCCACATCGCCTCGCGCCTCGCGCCCGGAAGCGTCTCCTGGATCTCGTACGGTGACCGGCTGATGGAGTTCCCGACCGCGTTGCTCGGGGTGGCCCTCGGCACCGTGCTGCTGCCGACGCTGGCCCAGGCGCGCGGCCGCGGCGACGATCGCGCGTACAGCGAGCTGCTCGACTGGGGGCTCAGGATGTGCGTGCTGCTCGCCCTGCCCTGCATGGTCGGGCTGGCGCTGATGGCCGAGCCGCTGACGGCGCTGCTGTTCCACTACGGCCGCTTCGACGCGCACGACGTGGAGATGACGCGGCGCGCGGTCGGCGGCTATGCGATCGGGCTGATCGGGCTGATCGCGGTCAAGGTGCTCGCGCCGGGGTTCTACGCGCAGCAGGACGTGCGCACGCCGGTGAAGATCGGGATCGCGGTGCTGGTGGTCACGCAATTGCTGAACCTGGTCACCGTGCCCTGGCTGGCGCACGCCGGGCTGGCGGTATCGATCTCGATCGGCGCGCTCGCCAATGCCGGGCTCCTGCTGGCCGGGCTCCATCGGCGGCGCGTATGGCGCCCCACGCCCGGCTGGCCGAAGTTCCTCGGGCAGGCGCTCGCCGCGGCGACCCTGCTGGCCGGCGCGCTGGCGGCGACCGTGTCCCGCTTCGACTGGATCGCGCTGCGCGACGCCCCGTTCCAGCGCATCGGCCTGGTGCTCGGCCTGGTCGCTGCGGGGGCGCTGGTCTACCTGGCCGGGCTGCGCGCGCTCGGCATGCGGCCGCTGCAGTTCATGACGCAGGGCCGGCGGACCGGATAGCGGCGCGCCGCCCGATCCGCGGCGCTTGCGCATCCCCCGCGAAAGCGCCGATGCTTGCGGTTTTCTCCACGGAGTGCCTGGAACATGCAGATCGGATTCATCGGCGGCGGCAACATGGCCGCCGCGCTCATCGGCGGCCTGCTGGCCCGCGGCACGCCGCCCGCATCGATCCGCGTGGTCGAGCCGATGGCCGCGCAGCGCGAGTCCCTGCGAACGCGCTTCGGCATCGCCACGTTCGAGCATGCCGGCCCCGATGCCCTGGCGGGCACGGAGCTGGCGGTGATCGCGGTCAAGCCGCAGCAGATGCGCGAGGCGGTCGAACCGCTGGCGCAGCTGCTGCGCGACGCGCTGGTGGTGAGCGTCGCGGCCGGCATCCGTGCCGGCGACCTGTCGCGCTGGCTCGGCGGCCATTCGCGCATCGTCCGCACCATGCCCAACATGCCGGCGCTGATCGGCATGGGCGTCACCGCCCTGGCGGCGCTGCCCGGCGCCTCGGCCGGCGACCGCGAGATCGCCGAGCAGGTGCTGGGCGCGGTGGGCCCCACGGTCTGGGTCGGCGACGAAGCGCAGCTCGACGCGGTCACCGCGGTCAGCGGCAGCGGACCGGCCTACGTGTTCCTGTTCATGGAAGCGATGCAGGAAGCCGCGCTGGCGCTGGGGCTGGACCCGCAACAGGCACGCACCCTGACCTTGCACACCGTGGCCGGCGCCGCGCAGCTCGCACTGCGCTCCGACGAGCCGCCCGCGACGCTGCGCGAGCGCGTGACCTCCAAGGGCGGAACGACGGCAGCCGCGCTCGACGTGATGGAAGCAGGAGGCCTGAGGGCGCTGCTCGCCCGGGCGCTCGCGGCGGCGCAGCGGCGCAGCGTGGAGATGGGCGACGAGTTCGGCCGGAGCTGAAGACCCGCCCGCGCACCCGATCGCGTCAGCCGAACGCGTAGTGCGCGGCGATCCCGGCGAACACCGCCGCGCCGAACCAGTTGTTGTGGTTGAAGGCGCGAAAGCACCCTTCCCGGCCCCGGTCGCGAATCAGCGTGTAGTGGTAACCGGCGATCGCCGCCGCCGCGGCGAGGCCCAGTCCGTAGAGGGGACCGAGCCCTTCCATCAGCCCGGCCGCGCCGAACAGCGCGATCGCCATCGCATAGCAGATCATCACGGCCGCGACGTCGAAACGGCCGAAAGTGATCGCGGCGGTACGGATGCCGATCTTCAGGTCGTCGTCGCGATCGACCATCGCGTACTCGGTGTCGTAGGCCAGCGCCCAGAACACGTTCGCCGCGAGCATCGTCCAGGCCGCGGGCGGCAGGTCCTGGCGCACCGCGGCGAAGGCCATCGGGATGCCGAAGCCGAACGCGATCCCGAGATAGGCCTGCGGCAGGGCGAAGAAGCGTTTGGTGAACGGATAGCTGGCAGCGAGGAACGCCGCGACCGCGGCGAGCGCCCACACCAGCCGGTTCATCGGCAGCACCAGCAGCAGCGCGACCAGCGCAAGCGCGACGAACACCCCCAGGGCCTCGCGCGGCGCGATCGCGCCCGAGGTCAGCGGACGTTCGCGCGTGCGGGCGACATGCCGGTCGAAGTCGCGGTCGGCCCAGTCGTTGATCGCGCAGCCCGCCGAACGCATCAGCAGCGGCCCGAGGGAGAAGGCGAACAGCAGGTAGGGGTCGGGCCGGCCCTGCGACGCGATGAACAGGGCGGCGAGCGTGGGCCACAGCAGCAGCAGCGTGCCGATCGGGCGATCCATCCGGACCAGGCGCCAGTACAGCCCCGCGCGCCGGCGCAGGGCTTCGAGGCGATCGGAAGGGAGCGGCATGGACATCGTGGGCAGGTAGGACGACAGCGTGAAGGAGCGGCCTGCTTCGGGAAACGGGGCGGCGGGTCCGGGAGCGCGCGGCCGGGCCGGCGCCGCCGGTCACCGGTCGCGCCGACGGTCCTTCGCCTTCCCGGCTCCGGGCGGCGCGCCGGCCGGCCGGCCGGCGAAGGTCTGGACGCGCCCGGCCGGGCCGACGGTGAGCCCGGCGTCGCGCATGCGCCGCAGATTCGCATCGCCGATGCCGCGCACTCGCGCCTTCAGGTCGTCCAGGTCGGAGAACGGTCGCGCGCGGCGCGCCTCGACGATCCGCGCCGACAGGGCCGGCCCGACGCCGCGAATCGTCTGCAACTCGTCCGGCGTGGCGGTGTTGGCGTCGACCGCGAACGCGGCCGCCGCGAACACCAGGCCGGCCACGGCGGCCGGAACCGTGCGCCAGGCCCGGAGCACGCTCATGCGAACAGCTCCTGCGGCGTGACCGCCGCCGTCCCGAGCTTGCCGACGACGATCCCGGCGGCACGATTGGCCAGCGCGACCGCCTCGAGGATCGGCCGGCCCGCGGCGAGCATCGAGGCGAGCACCGCGACCACGGTATCGCCGGCGCCGGAGACGTCGTAGACCTCGCGCGCGCGGGCCGGCACGTGGTGCGCGCCGTCCTCGGAGAACAACGTCATCCCCTCTTCGGATCGCGTGAGCAGCAGGTGGCCGATGTCGAGCCGGCGGCGCAGCGCCTGTGCGCGCCCGGCCAGATCGGCCTCGTCGCGCCAGGTGCCGACCACCTGGCGCAGTTCGCCGCGGTTCGGCGTCAGCACGCTGACGCCCGCATAGCGCGAGTAGTCATCGCCCTTCGGGTCGGCGATCACGATCCGGCCGGCCGCGCGGGCCATCGCGACCAGCTCCGGAATCCGCGCGAGCACGCCCTTGCCGTAGTCGGACAGGACGACCACGTCGACCCCGTCGATCGCGGCGCGCGCGGCCTCCAGCGTCCGGGCGAGCGCCCCGGCGCCCGGGACCTGCTCGAAGTCGACGCGCAGCAGCTGCTGCTGGCGCCCGATCACGCGCAGCTTGATGGTGGTGTCCAGTCCGGGATCGTGGGCCAGGCGCAGGTCGATCCCGCGTTCGCGCGCGAGCGCCTCGATGCGCCGGCCCGGCTCGTCCTCGCCCACGACGCCGACGAGGGTCGCGCGCACGCCGAGCACGGCGGCGTTGAATGCAACGTTGGCGGCGCCGCCGAGGCGCTCGTCGCTGCGCGTCACCCGCACCACCGGGACCGGCGCTTCCGGCGAGATGCGCTGGACATCGCCGAACCAGTAGCGATCGAGCATCAGGTCGCCCACCACCAGCAGGCGGGCCGGCGAGAAGTCGACCCGATCGTTCGCCTCAGCCACGCTCGAGCTCCTCGCTGCGGCGTGGGGCGTAGGTATCCCAGCGATTGCAACCGGGGCACTGCCAGTAGAACTGCCGCGCCTTGAAGCCGCAATGGCCGCAGACATAACGCGAAAGCCGGCGCGCCTGGGCCTGGATCAGCCGCTGTGCCAGCTCGACCTCGGAGCGATCGCCGCCGTCGGGCAGCGCCGCCTTCATCGCCAGCAGCCGCTCGAGCCCGAGCAGCGACGGCGCCGCTTGCAGCGCCGCTTCGGCCCAGGCGACCGCCGCTGCGCCCCCATCACGCTCGGCCCGCGCCGCGGCCAGCGCCGAGAACGCATCGATCGACGGATGGGTGCGATGAACCGCCTCGAGCGCGTCGATGCCCTCGTCGCGCCGCTCCAGCGCGGCGAACGCCGCCAGCCAGCCGGGGGCGACCAGCCCCAGGAACGCCGGACTGTCGCGCTCGACGCCTCGCCACGCCTCGATCGCCCCGGCGTGGTCGCCCTCGGCCGCGGCGACCTCGCCGCGCAGCAACCGCGGCCGGGGGTGCGTCGGATCGGCCTGCCCCGCCTGCGCGACCTCGTGCCGGGCCGTCTCGAAGCGCGACAGCGCCTCGCCGGACAGCGCGCGCGCGGCGAGCTCGCAGCGGAAATGCGCGATCTCGCGCGCCCGGTTCTCGCCCTGGTCGCGCTGCAACCGCTCGGCGAGCGCGATCGCCAGCGGCCAGTCGCGCACCATCTGCGCGATCTCGAGCCGGTGGTGCAGCGCGGACGCGCCGTATCGCGTGCCCTCGAGCCGGTTGAAGGCGTCCTCGGCGCGATCGAGCAGCCCCGCCTTGAGGTAGTCCTGCCCGAGCTCGAACAGCGCGTGCTCGCGCTGCGCGGCGTCGAGATCGTTGCGCTCGACCAGGTTCAGGTGCACGCGGATCGCGCGGTCGGTCTCGCCGCGGCGCCGGAACAGGTTGCCCAGCGCGAAATGCAGGTCGATGGTCTCGGGATCGAGGCGAACGACGTCGATGAAGGCGTCGACCGCCTTGTCGGACTGCTCGTTGAGCAGGAAGTTCAGGCCGCGGAAGTACGCATCGGGCAGGCCATCGGCGCGGCGCCGTTCGCCGCTGCCCAGGCGCGCCTCGTAACGCGAGGCGAACCAGCCGAGCCCGAAGAACAGCGGGATCGCCAGCAGCCACCAGGCCTCGAACTCGAACATGGGTCGGGCCCGGTCCTCAGACGCCCAGGCCCACCGAGGAACCGGCGCTCGTCTCGGCGACGGTGGGCGCGGGCGTCGCCGCGGGCTGCGCCGGAGGCGCCGGCCGGCCGGCATGACGCAGCGCCTTGCCGAGCCGGGAGATCTCGCGGCGATGGCGAAACAGCGACGGTGCGGCGGCGAGCAGGCCCAGCACGATGCCCGCGACGAGGAAGATCAGCAGGAACACGACCAGCGGGGCCCGCCAGGCGAGGTTGCCCAGCAGGAAGCGCAGCTCGACGGTGGCGGTGTTCGACAGCGCGAACCCGAGCGCGAGCAGGAACAGCGCCAGGTTGAACAGCCAGGTGACGATTCGCATCGGCGACTCCGCGCGGGCCAGGAATGGACGAAACGCTATTCTGACCGAGAGCAGCGGGGATGGGGTGCGGAACGACTCGGCCCGTCGGCTCGGCCGCCCGGGCGATCAGGCGGCGTCCTTGGTCAGCCCCCCGTCGACGCGCTCGCGCAGCTCCTTGCCGGGCTTGAAATGCGGCACCCGCTTCTCCGGCACCAGCACCTTCTCTCCCGACTTCGGGTTGCGCCCGACGCGCGGCGGGCGATGCGAGAGCGCGAAGCTGCCGAAGCCCCGGATCTCGATCCGCCGACCGTCGGCCAGGGTACGCGCCATCGCGTCGAGGATGGTCTTGACCGCGAACTCGGCGTCCTTGGCGACCAGCTGCGGATAGCGTTCGGCCAGCCGGGCGATCAGCTCCGACTTCGTCATCGTCGGGTGCTCGGCGTCGCCGATGGGGCCGTCTTCGTCCGGCTGGAATTCCATGTGCTTCATCCGCCTGTCGCGCGCCCGCCCGGATGCTCCGTCGATCCGGCGGCGCGCCGCCGGCCTTCGCGGGCCGGCGGCGCGTTGCGCCTCACTCCTTCGACGTGTCGAGCTTGGCGCGCAGCAGCGCGCCGAGGTTCGTCGTGCCGCTGGCCGCGCCGCTCTCGGCCTGCATCCGCTGCAGCGCCTCGGCCGTCTCGGCCGTGTCGCGCGCCTTCAGCGACAGGTTGATCGAGCGGTTCTTGCGGTCGACGTTGACGATCATCGCCTCGACTTCCTCGCCTTCCTTCAGGTGGTTGCGCGCGTCCTCCACCCGGTCGCGCGAGATCTCGGAGGCACGCAGGTACCCCTCGACATCGCCGCCCAGGTCGACGACCGCGCCCTTCGGGTCGACGCTCTTGACGATCCCCTTGACGACCACGCCCTTCTCGTGGGTCGCCGCGTAGTTGCCGAACGGATCGCCCTCGAGCTGCTTGATGCCGAGCGAGATGCGCTCGCGCTCGGTATCGATCGCCAGCACCATCGCCTCGACCTCGTCGCCCTTGCGGAAGTTGCGCACCGCCTCCTCGCCGGGGCTGTGCCACGACAGGTCGGACAGGTGCACCAGGCCGTCGATGCCGCCGGGCAGGCCGATGAACACGCCGAAGTCGGTGATCGACTTGATCGTGCCGCGCACCTTGTCGCCCTTGCGGTGGTTGTCGGCGAACTCCTCCCACGGGTTCGGGCGGCACTGCTTCATGCCGAGCGAGATGCGACGGCGCTCCTCGTCGATCTCGAGCACCATCACCTCGACCTCGTCGCCCAGCGCGACGATCTTGCCCGGGTTGACGTTCTTGTTGGTCCAGTCCATCTCGGACACGTGCACCAGGCCCTCGATGCCGGGTTCGATCTCGACGAACGCGCCGTAGTCGGTGATATTGGTGATCTTGCCGAACATCCGCGTGCCCTGCGGGTAGCGCCGCCCGATGCCGACCCACGGGTCGTCGCCGAGCTGCTTGACGCCCAGGGAAACGCGGTTCTTCTCCTGGTCGAACTTCAGCACCTTGGCGGTGACGTCCTGGCCGACCTGCAGCACCTCTGTCGGGTGGCGCACGCGCCGCCAGGCCATGTCGGTGATGTGCAGCAGCCCGTCGATGCCGCCGAGGTCGATGAACGCGCCGTAGTCGGTGATGTTCTTCACCACGCCCTGGACGATCGCGCCCTCGTGCAGCGTCTCGAGCAGCTTGGCGCGCTCCTCGCCCTGCGTGAGCTCGACCACCGCGCGGCGCGACAGCACCACGTTGTTGCGCTTGCGGTCGAGCTTGATGACCTTGAACTCGAGGGTCTTGCCCTCGTACGGCGTGGTGTCCTTGACCGGACGGGTATCGATCAGCGAGCCCGGCAGGAATGCCCTGATCCCGTTGGTCATCACGGTGAGCCCGCCCTTCACCTTGCCGGTGATGGTGCCGTCGACGTGCTCGCCCGACTCCAGCGCCTTCTCGAGGCTGATCCACGCGGAGAGCCGCTTGGCGCGGTCGCGCGACAGCCGCGTCTCGCCGTAGCCGTCCTCCAGCGCCTCGATCGCCACCGACACGTAGTTGCCGACCTCCACGTCGAGCTCGCCGCGGTCGTTGTGGAATTCCTCGATCGGGATGAAGCTCTCGGACTTCAGGCCGGCGTTGACGACGACGAAGTTGTGGTCGATGCGCACCACCTCGGCGGTGATGACCTCGCCCTGGCGCATCTCCTGGCGCGACAGGGATTCCTCGAACAGCTGGGCGAAGCTCTCGGCCGCTTGGGCCGTTGCGGTTGAAGTGTTCAAATTGGTTCCAGTAGTTTCAAAAGCACGCCGAACTGCCGGTTCCGGCCCGCACGGACCTCGGTCCGGTACGCGCGCCGGGCGGCAACCCAGCGGAGTTGACGCTCAGCCCGTCGCAAGCGACGGGCACCTTGCCGCCCGGGGAAGACATCCCCCTCGATCCGTGGCGGACCGGACCGCGCCGCCGCCCGGGTCGGACGACCCGATCAACGCCGCTCGGGATGGCGATAGGCCCTGAGCACCTGCGCGACCGTCCGGTCGACGTCGAGGTGCGTGGAGTCGATCACCACCGCGCCTTCCGCGGGCCGGAGCGGTGCGACGGCGCGCTGCATGTCGCGTTCGTCGCGCTGTTCCAGATCCCGAGAAAGGTCGGCGAGGTTAGCAGAAAAACCCTTTTCGATCAACTGTTTATACCGCCGCTGCGCGCGCGACTCGACGCTCGCGGTGAGGAACACCTTCAGCGTGGCGTCGGGGAACACGACCGTTCCCATGTCGCGCCCGTCGGCGACCAGCCCCGGCGGGCGCCGGAATCCGCGCTGCAGGGCCAGCAGCGCGGCGCGCAGCCCCGGAAGGACCGCGATCCGCGACGCGGCATTGCCCACCGCCTCGTCGCGGATCGCCTCGGTCACGTCCTGGCCGCCGAGCTCGATCCGCGCGCCGGGGAACCGGACCGGCAGCCCCGCCGCCAGCGCCGCCAGCCCGGCCTCGTCGTCCAGATCGACGCCGTCGCGCAGCGCCGCCAGCGCGCACAGGCGGTACAGCGCCCCCGAATCGAGATAGCCCCAGCCGAGCGCCCGGGCGACGCGCTGCGCCACCGTTCCCTTGCCCGAGGCGGTGGGGCCGTCGATCGCGATCAGCGGAACGCCGCTCACGACGTCCCCGCTCAGGATCCGGCGGCCGCGTCGATGCGCAGGCCGGCCGCGCCCGCCAGCGACTCGAAGCCCGGGAACGAGGTGGCCACGTTGGCGGTGTCGCGCACGGTCACCGCGCCGCCGGCGCGCAGCGCGGCCATCGCGAACGAC
This sequence comes from Burkholderiaceae bacterium, assembly GCA_039807785.1. Lineage (GTDB taxonomy): Bacteria > Pseudomonadota > Gammaproteobacteria > Burkholderiales > Burkholderiaceae_E > Zeimonas. The sequence continues at coordinate 24,270 of JBDHRX010000003.1, read as the reverse complement.
ATCGCGATCCGGTGGTCGCCGTGCGCCTCGACGGTGCCCGACCCGAAAGCCGCGGCCGCCGCGCCGCGTCCCTCGATCACCATGCCGTCGGGGGTCGGGGTCGCGTCGACGCCGAGCGTGCGCAGGCCCTCGGCCATCACGGCGATGCGGTCGGACTCCTTGACGCGCAACTCGGCCGCGCCGGTGACGATGGTACGGCCCTCGGCGCAGGCGGCCGCGACGAACAGCGCGGGGAACTCGTCGATCGCCAGCGGCACCAGCTCGGGCGGCACGTTCACGCCGCGCAGCGCGGCGGCCCGCACCCGCAGGTCGGCCACCGGCTCGCCGCCGGCCTCGCGCTCGCCGGTCACCTCGATGTCCGCCCCCATCAGCCGCAGGATCGCGAGGATGCCGGTGCGCGTCGGGTTCATCCCGACGTGCTCGAGCCGCAGCTCCGAACCGGGGGCGATCGAGGCGCCGACCAGGAAGAACGCGGCCGAGGAGATGTCCGCCGGGACGTCGATCGCGGTGGCGCGCAGCCGCTGCCCGCCGCGCAGCGTCGCGGCGTCGCCGTCGCGCGCGACGGCGACGCCGAAGCCGCCCAGCATGCGCTCGGTGTGGTCGCGCGTCGGGGCGGGCTCGATCACCGTCGTCTCGCCGCGCGCGTACAGCCCGGCGAGCAGCAGCGCCGACTTCACCTGCGCGCTGGCCACCGGCATCCGGTAACGCATGCCCTCGAGTGTGTCGACCGGCAGGATGCGCACCGGCGGGCGGCCGTCGTTCGTCTCGATCCGCGCGCCCATCGCCGCCAGGGGCTCGGCCACGCGCTTCATCGGCCGCTTCGACAGGCTCGCGTCGCCGACCAGCGTCGACTCGAAGCGCTGGCCGGCGAGCAGGCCCATCAGCAGGCGCATCGCGGTGCCGGCGTTCCCGCAGTCGAGCGGGCCGGTGGGGGCGCGCAGCCCGTGCAGCCCCGCGCCATGGATCGTCACCCGGCCCGCGTTCGGGCCGTCGATGCGCACGCCGAGCGCGCGGAAGATCTCCATCGTGGAGATCGCGTCCTCGCCCTCGAGGAAACCGGTGACTTCGGTCACACCTTCCGCGATCGCGCCGAGCATCACCGAGCGATGCGAGATGGATTTGTCGCCGGGCACGCGGATCGTTCCGGACAGGGCGCCGCCGGGAGCGACGCGGAAGCTGCGAGACATGAAGTTTTTCCTGTGGCGCGCCCCGCGGGCACGACTAGAGTGCATGCATCGAGACCGAGGCAGCCATGATTCTACCGAGCAGCGCAGCGCACACCGCCGACCCGGCCCACGGGGCCCCGCCCACGTCGGCGGCCATGACGACGACCGGCGCGCCGGTGCCGCTCGACACCCGGGCGCAGCGGCTGTTCGCCTCGCTGCCGCATGCCCACCGGCTCCCGGTCACCCGCCGGCGGTTCCCGCACGTGCTGAACCGCATCGCCGCCGAGTGGGACGTGCCGAAGCGGCTCCTGGATCTGATGGACGAGCTGCTGCTCGACCGGCGCGGCCACCGCGAGGGCTTCCCGTTCGACGCGATGCTCGAGCTGACCAGCCTGCGCGAGCACTACCTGAGCCAGTTGCCGCCCGGCCTGCGCGAACGGCTCGAGGCGCGCGGCGACGCCTGGTCAAGCCGGGACGCGCCGCACGCCGCGCCCCGCTAGGGCCTCGTCGGGCCGCCCGGCGGCCTCGGCGCGGGGACGATCGTCGTGCGAACGAGCCCTAGCCGAGCCTGCCGCGCCAGCGGCTGCCCGCCGAGAACACCTCGAGCAGCGCCTCGCGATCGCCGGCCTCGAGCGCGGCGATGATCGCCTCGTTGCAGGCGCGGAAGCGGGCCGCCGATGCCAGGCAGGCGTCGCGGTTGTCCAGCAGGATGTCGGCCCACATCGCCGGCGACGAGGCCCCGATGCGCGTCGTGTCGCGCAGCCCCGCGCCCGAGAACTCGAGCGCCCGCTCGGCAAGGTCACCGCCGGCGATGGCCGAGGACAGCCCGAAGGCCACCGCGTGCGGCCAGTGCGAGACCTCCGCGAACACGCGGTCGTGCAGCGCCGGATCGAGCATCGAGACCTGCGCGCCGGTCGGCTCGAGCAGGCGGCCGACCGCCTCGCAATGCTGGCGCGGGGTGCTGTCGAGCGGGCACAGCAGCCAGCGGCGGTCGCGGAACAGGTCCGGATCGGCGGCCTGCGGCCCGCTGTGCTCCGACCCGGCGATCGGGTGGCCCGGCACGTAGCGCAGGAACGCATCGCCCAGCGCGCGCCGTGCGGCGTCGATCGTGCTCCGCTTGGTGCTGCCGCAATCGGTCACGATCGCCTGCGGATCGAGCGCCTCGCGCAGCTGCGTGAACAGCGGCGGCATCGCCGTGACCGGCGCAGCGACGACGACGAACGCGGCTCCGTCGACCGCCTCCGCGACGCTGTCGCAGGCGACGTCGAGATGGCCCAGCGCCCGCGCCACCCGGGCGTCGTCGTTCGGCGCATACCCGGCGATCCGGGCCACCGTGCCGGCGCGCTTGAGCGCGGCCGCGAGCGAACCGCCGATCAGCCCGACGCCGAGGATCGCGAGCCGCTGGACCGCCGCCGGCACCGCGCGCCCCTCAGCGGCCCGTGACGCGCGCGAACGCCGCGAGGAAAGCCTCGTTCTCCTCCGGCAGCCCCACCGTCACCCGCAGCCATTCGGGCAAGCCGTAGTTCGCCACCGGGCGCACGATGATCCCCGCGCGCAGCAGCCCTTCGTAGACCGCCGCCGCATCGCCCACGCGCACCAGCACGAAGTTGCCGTGGGAAGGCACGTATTCCAGGCCCATCCGGCCGAACGCGGCCTGCAGCCGCGCCAGCTCGTCGCGGTTCAGCGCGTAGCTGCGTCGCAGGAACGCTTCGTCGTCGAGCGCCGCGAGCGCGGCGACCTGCGCCACCGAGCTCACGTTGAACGGCTGCCGGACCCGGTTCATCAGGTCGGTGAGCTCGGCCTGCGCGAGCGCGAACCCGACCCGCAGCCCGGCCAGCCCGTAGGCTTTCGAGAAGGTGCGCGAGATCACCAGGTTCGGGTGGTCGCGCAGCCAGCGCGTCGAGTCGAAACGCAGCGCCGGGTCCAGGTATTCGTTGTAGGCCTCGTCGAGCACCACGACCACGTCGCGCGGCACCGAGCCGAGGAACGCCTCGATCGCGGCGGCGGGCAGGAACGTGCCGGTCGGATTGTTCGGGTTCGCGATGAACACCAGCCGCGTGTCGGCATCGATCGCCGCGCGCATCGCGTCGAGGTCGTGGCCGAGGTCGCGCGCCGGGACGACGATCGCCCGCGCGCCGGTCTCCTGCGTGGCCAGCGCGTAGACCGCGAACGAGTACTGCGCATAGACCGCCGCGCATCCCGGCTGCAGCAGCGCGTGCGCGACCAGCTCGAGCACGTCGTTCGAGCCGTTGCCGAGCGTGATCCATTCCTGCGCGACGCCGTAGCGCGCCGCCAGCGCCGCCTTGAGCTCGAAGCCGTTGGAATCGGGATAGCGCGCCAGGTCGGCGATCGCCTGCGCCATCGCGTCGCGCGCCGACTGCGGAATGCCCAGCGGGTTCTCGTTCGACGCGAGCTTGATGATCCGCTCGGGCTGCAGCCGGTACTCGCGCGCCAGCTCCGAAATCGGCTTGCCGGCCTGGTAGGGGGCGATCTGCCTGACGTACTCGGGTGCCTGGATGCTCATCGGGATGCCTGCCGGAGGGTGCGCGCCGGTGGGTCCGGCGACTGGCCCGAAGGATAACCGAGTCGCCGCGCGGGGACGATCGTCGCGCGAACGGGCCCTAGGCGGCGCGCGGATACGAGCCGACCACCTTGCAGAACGCCGACAGCGCCTTCAGTTCGTTCAACGCCGCCGCGACCGCCGGATCGTCGCGATGGCCGATCAGATCGATATAGAAGTAGTACTCCCACAGGCCCTGGCGAGCCGGTCGCGACTCGAAGCGCTTCATCGAGACGCCATGCCGCGCGAACGGCTCGATCAGCGCATGGACCGCCCCGGCGCGATCGGGCACCGACAGGATCAGCGTGGTCTGGTCGGCTCCGGAAGGCGCGCAGGCATGGCGTCCGATCACCGCGAAACGCGTCCGGTTGTTGGGTTCGTCCTGGATGCTGCGCGCCACCAGTTGCAGGCCGTAGCGCCGCGCCGCGTGCTCGCCCGCCACCGCGGCGGTGGCCGGGTCCTCGGCCGCCTGCCGCGCCGCCTCGGCGTTGCTCGCCACCGGGATGCGCTCGATGCCCGCGGCGTTGCGGTCCAGCCAGCCCGCGCACTGCGCGAGCGACTGCGAATGCGAGACGATGCGCCGCACGCCCTCGAGGCCGGCGCCCCGGGCCATCAGGTTCTGGCACACCGGCACCGAGACCTCGCCGCTGATCGCGAGCGGCGTCTGCAGGAACAGGTCGAGCGTGCGGTTCACCGCGCCCTCGGACGAGTTCTCGACCGGCACCACGCCGAAGTCGGCCGCGCCGGCCTCGGTGGCGCGGAACACCTCGTCGATCGTCGGGCACGGCACGGCATCGACCGAAGCGCCGAAATGCCGCAGCAGCGCTTGCTCGGAGAAGGTGCCGGCCGGACCGAGGTAGGCCACGCGCAGCCGGCGTTCGAGCTCGCGGCAGGCGGAGACGACCTCGCGCCAGATCGCCTCGATCGCATCGCCCGACAACGGACCCGGATTGAGCCCGCGCAGGCGCGTCATGATCTGCGCCTCTCGTTCCGGGCGATAGACCGGCGCGTCGGTGCGGTGCTTGAATTCGCCGACCTGCTGGGCCAGCCGCGCGCGCCGGTTCAGCAGCTCGACGACCTCGCGGTCGACCGCGTCGATCGCCGCTCGCAGCGATTCCAGCCCCCCCGCGGCGCGATCCGCGTCCGATGCCGCCTTTCCTTCGTGTTCATCCATGGCGATCGGATGCTACCAAAGCGCGCCGCGGCGTGCAGGGTGCGGGAAGTCCGGTCGAAGATTCTTACAACGCTCTTACAACGCTCCGGTTCCAACCTGCCGCGGGGTTCGACAAGAGATTGATTCACAATGGAAAAATAAAACCTGGCACGATCGATGCTTGGATACGACCCAACACTTCACTCTTCCGGCAGACGCCCGCGCGAGCCCGAAACCGACCCGAAACCGATACGAGCCCGAGACCATGATCCCCTCCTTCCGCACTTTCGCCTTCACGCTGGCCGCCACGGCCACCCTGGCCACGCTGTCGCCCTCGGCCGGAGCCGCGACCCTCGAGTTCACCGGCTGGAAAGCCGGATACGAGACCGTGACGATCACCTCGCCGGTCTCGAGCACGGTCCATGCCGGCGAGTTCGCGATCAAATGGAACAGCGAGACCACTTCGGCGTTCTGCATCGAGATCACCCAGAACATCACCAACCCGGGCACTTTCAGCGGCTACACCCAGTCGACGCTGGCCGCTCCGCTGGTCGAACAGTTCGGGCGCCTCTACGAGACGCACTACGCCTCGGTCGGCAGCGATTCGCTCCGGGGCGCGGCGTTCCAGATCGCGATCTGGAACCTGCTCAACCCGAGCTTCGCCGCCACCGGCGGCAGCGCCGCGATCGCGCTCGGCCAGCAGTGGGCCGACGATGCGCGTAACGCCAGCCTGCCGACCGGCAACTGGCAGTTCTTCGCCCTGACGCACGGCCAGTACCAGGACCAGCTGATCGCCAGCCGCGTGCCCGTCCCGGCGACCGCGCTGCTGCTCGGCGCCGGCCTGCTCGGCATCGCCGCGCTGCGCCGCCGCGACGGCCTGGCCGGCTGACCCCGGAAACGCGGCGCCCCCGGGGCGCCGCGTTCCTTCAGCGCAGCAGCCAGAGCAGCAACGGCAGCGTCGCCCCCGAGGCAAGGGTCGACAGCATCACGGCGGCGCTGATCTCGCCGACCTGCGTCGCATAGCGCTGCGCGAACAGGTACACGTTCGCCCCGACCGGCAGCGCCGCGGTCACCGTCGCGATCGCGAGCGGCAGGGGTCCCAGCCCCAGGACGTAGGCGCCGACGAACCAGGCCAGCAGCGGGTGCACCAGGCTCTTGATCAGTGCCAGCGCCGCCGCGGTCGCGATGCCCTGCCTCAGGTCGAACTGCGCCAGCGACGCCCCCAGCAGGACGAGGCACAAGGGCGCCGCCGCGGCGCCCAGCATGCGCAGCGTGGCGTCGATCGGCTCGGGCAGCGGCGCGCCGGCCGCCGACCACGCGAGACCGATCAGGATCGGCAGGACCACCGGATGCAGCAGCGAGCTGCGCACGACGTGCCGCAGCCTGGGCGCGATCGAGCGCCATGCGCCGGCGCCGCTTCCCCGGCCCCCCGCGACGGCGGCGCCTGCCTCCATCACGAAGGTGGTCAGCGTGAGCATGGTCAGCGCATGCCAGGCGACGATGGTGAGCAGCAGGGCGAGTCCGGTCTCGCCGTAGGCGATGCGCACGACCGGGATCCCGAGCGCCACCGTGTTCGAGAACACCGAGCCCAGCGCCTGCATCGCCGCCGGCTGCGCTCCGGCGCCGCGCCGCAGCTGCACCGCGAGCACGGCCCCGTAGAGCGGCAGGCCGGCGCCGTAGTAGGCGAATGCGGCGCCCGGCGACAGCTGGTCGAGCTCCACGCGGGCAATCGTGCCGAACAGCAGGGCCGGCATGAAGATCAGGAACGCCGCATCGGAGAGCGCCTTGACCGCCGCCTCGCCGAGCAGTCCGGTGCGCGCGGCAACCACGCCGATCAGGATCAGCAGGAAGACCGGCAGCAGGATCGACGTGAGGGCGGCCACGCGCCTTCGCTCGCGAGCGCGCGGGATCAGGCGCCGTCGCCGGCCTCGTGGTCGTTCGCGTCGCTGCCCTCGTGGCCGTTCTCGTGGCCGTTCTCCGCGGCATCGCGCTCGACCACGCGCTGCACCCCGGTGAGGGTCGTGCCCTCGTCGACCGCGATCAGCGTCACGCCCTGGGTGGCGCGGCCCATCTCGCGGATCTCCGCCACGCGCGTGCGCACCAGCACGCCTCCGGTGGTGATCAGCATGATCTCGTCGCGCTCGTCGACCAGCACCGCGGCAACGACCTTGCCGTTGCGCTCGGACGTCTGGATCGCGATCATGCCCTTGGTGCCGCGCCCGTGCCGCGTGTACTCGGTGATCGGCGTGCGCTTGCCGAAGCCGTTCTCGGTCGCGGTCAGCACCGACTGCCTCTCGTCGCCGGCGACCAGCATCGAGATCACCTGCTGGCCGTCCTCGAGCATCATCCCGCGCACGCCGCGCGCCGCGCGCCCCATCGGCCGCACGTCGTTCTCGTCGAAACGCACCGCCTTGCCGGCATCCGAGAACAGCATCACGTCGTGCCCTCCGTCGGTGACCGCGACCCCGATCAGGAAATCGCCGTCGTCGAGGTCGACCGCGATGATCCCGGCCTTGCGCGGGTTCGAGAAGTCGGACAGCGGCGTCTTCTTCACGGTGCCCAGGCTGGTCGCCATGAACACGTAGCGCGATTCGTCGAACGACTGGACCGGCAGCACCACCGTGATCTTCTCGCCTTCCGCGAGCGGGAACAGGTTGACGATCGGCCGTCCGCGCGAGGTGCGCGTGCCCTGCGGCACTTCCCAGACCTTGATCCAGTAGACGCGCCCGCGGTTCGAGAAGCACAGGATGAACTGGTGCGTGTTCGCGATGAACAGCTGGTCGATCCAGTCCTCTTCCTTGGTCGCGGCCGCCTGCTTGCCGCGGCCGCCGCGGCGCTGCGACCGGTACTCCGACAGCGGCTGGCTCTTGATGTAGCCCGCATGCGACAGGGTCACGACCATGTCCTGCGGCGCGATCAGGTCCTCGGTGTCGAGCTCGGTCGCGTTCAGCTCGATCACCGAGCGGCGCGCATCGCCGTAGTCGGCCTTGATCGCCTTCAACTCGTCGCCGATGATCTGCGTGATGCGCTCCGGACGGGCGAGGATGTCCAGCAGATCGACGATCTGCCCGATCACCTCGCGGTACTCCTGGACGATCTTGTCCTGCTCCAGGCCGGTGAGGCGCTGCAGGCGCATCTGGAGGATCTCCTGCGCCTGGACGTCGGAGAGCCGGTAGCCGTCGCCCGACAGCCCGCTGGCCGGATCGAGGCCCTCGGGCTTGAACGCCTCGATGTCGGAGCCGGCGCGCTCGAGCATCTCGCGCGCGACGCCCGCGCCCCAGGTGCGCGCCATCAGGCGCTCCTTGGCAATCGGCGGCGTGGGCGATGCCTTGATCAGCTCGATCATCTCGTCGACGTTGGCGATCGCGACCGCCAGGCCCTCGAGGATGTGGCCGCGCTCGCGCGCCTTGCGCAGCTCGAACAGCGTGCGCCGCGTGACCACCTCGCGCCGGTGCGCGAGGAACGCCTCGAGCATCTGGCGCAGGTTGAGCAGCCGCGGCTGCCCGTCGACCAGCGCCACCATGTTGATGCCGAACGTGTCCTGCAGCTGCGTCTGCTTGTACAGGTTGTTCAGCACGATCTCGGGCAGCTCGCCGCGCTTGAGCTCGATCACCACGCGCATGCCCGACTTGTCGGACTCGTCGCGGATGTCGGAGATGCCGTCGATCTTCTTGTCGTTGACCAGGTCGGCGATGCGCTCGAGCAGCAGCCGCTTGTTCACCTGGTACGGCAGCTCGTCGACGATGATCGCGCTGCGGTTGCCGCGGTCGATCTCCTCGAAATGCGTCTTCGCGCGCATCACCACGCGGCCGCGGCCGGTGCGGTAGCCCTCGCGCACGCCCTGCACGCCGTAGATGATCCCGGCGGTGGGGAAGTCGGGGGCCGGCACCAGCTCGATCAGCTCGTCGATCGTGGTCTCGGGGCGGCGCAGCAGCACCAGGCAGGCCTCGACGATCTCGCCGAGGTTGTGCGGCGGGATGTTGGTGGCCATGCCGACCGCGATGCCGGCCGAGCCGTTGATCAGCAGGTTCGGGATGCGCGCCGGCAGGACGGTGGGCTCCTGCTCCTTGCCGTCGTAGTTCGGCTGGAAATCGACCGTTTCCTTGTCGATGTCGGCCAGCATCTCGCCAGCCAGCCGCTGCAGCCGGCACTCGGTGTAGCGCATCGCCGCGGCGTTGTCGCCGTCGACCGAGCCGAAGTTGCCCTGGCCGTCGACCAGCAGGTAGCGCAGCGAGAAGTCCTGAGCCATGCGCACCAGCGTGTCGTAGATCGACGCGTCGCCGTGCGGATGGTATTTACCCATCACGTCGCCGACGATGCGCGCGCACTTCACGAACGGCCGGTTCCAGACGTTGTTCACCTCGTGCATCGCGAACAGCACGCGGCGGTGCACCGGCTTGAGGCCGTCGCGCACGTCGGGCAGCGCGCGCCCGACGATCACGCTCATCGCGTAGTCGAGGTACGAGCGCCGCATCTCCTCTTCGAGGCTGATCGGGAGCGTTTCCTTGGCGAACTGTTCCATGCGGGGCGGGTCTCGGGTAGGCGCGCGAGCGCAGCTAAACCTTTGAATTTTATCATGCCGGCCATTCCCTTCCGGGCCCCGGAGACGGCGTGCGCGGCTCCCCGCACGCCGGCCGGGGCGAACGCGGCGAGCGCCTGTGATTAAATCGCGCCGAAGCGCGCGGGCGGCCATGACCCGTGCGCCCGCCGACACACGCCCGGATCCGCCCTTGCCGAAGCCACTCCTGATCGCGCCGCAATGGATCGCCCCCGTCGGGCCCGCACCGGACGGCGCCGGCGATGCCGTGCTCACCGGCCACGCCGTGGTGGTCGAGGCCGACCGCATCGCCGGCGTGCTGCCGGCGGACGAGGCGCAACAGCGCCATCCCGATGCCGAAGTGCTGTCGCTGCCCGGGCACCTGCTCGTTCCGGGGTTCGTCAACCTGCACGCGCATGCGGCGATGGCGTTGCTGCGCGGCGCCGCCGACGACCTGCCGCTGCAGCAATGGCTGACCCGGCGCATCTGGCCGCTGGAGTCGCGGCTGGTCGCCCCCGGCTTCGTCCGCGACGGCGCGCTGCTGGCGTTCCGCGAGATGCTGCTCGGCGGCATCACCTGCGTGAACGACATGTACTTCTTCCCGGAGGCGGCGATCGAGGCCGCCCTCACGCTCGGCCTGCGCAGCGTGCACGGGATCGTCGTGCTCGACTTCCCCACTGCCTACGCGAGCGACGCCGGCGACTACCTGCGCAAGGGCCTGGAGCTGCGCGACCGGATGCGCGACGAACCGCTGGTGGGCTTCAGCCTCGCGCCGCACGCGCCCTACACGGTGGGCGACGAACCGCTGCGGCGCATCGCGACGCTGTCGCGCGAGCTCGGGCTGCCGATCCACACCCACGTGCACGAAACGCGCGAGGAGGTCGAGGAGAGCCTCGCCCGCCACGGCCGGCGCCCGCTCCAGCGCCTCGCCGATCTCGATGTGCTGGGGCCGGAGCTGATCGCGGTGCATGCGGTGCACATCGACGACGGCGACCTGCGGCTGCTCGCCGAGGCGGGCGCGTCGGTCGCGCACTGTCCGCGCTCGAACCTCAAGCTGGCCAGCGGGATCGCCCCGGTCGCGCGCATGCACCGGTTCGGAATCGGCGTCGGAATCGGCACCGACGGCTCGGCCAGCAACAACCGGCTGGACCTGCTCGGCGAGGCGCGCACCGCGGCGCTGCTCGCCAAGGGACAGTCGGGCGACGCGCAGGCCTGGCCCGCGGCGCGCACCCTGCGCGCGATGACCCTCGACGCGGCCCGGGCGCTCGGCATGGACGCGCGCATCGGATCGATCGAAGCCGGCAAGCAGGCCGACCTGGTCGCGCTCGACCTCTCGGCGGCCGAGCTGGCGCCGGTGTTCGACCCGGTTTCCCACCTGGTCTACGGCTGCGGCCGCGAACACGTCCGGCATGTCTGGGTGGCGGGCCGGCATGTTGTCGATAGACGACAAATAGCTGACGATAAAGTCAGTAAACAGGTCAGCGAGGTGGTTGCCCGTACCACCGTGTGGCACAATCGTGTCGGCGAAATTTTGTCAGGTCAGGTCTGAATCCGGGCCGCATTGCGCCTGTCAGCGTCGAACCCAGAATTGCGTTCTACCGAAAGGAGAAACATGAACAAACCGGTCAAACTGGCCTGCGTCGTCGCTGCGGCGATGCTGGCGGCTCCGTTGGTGTCGTACTCGCAGACCGCGCCCGCCGACAAGGCGGGCTACACCGTCAGCCCCGACCGCAAGGTCGTGAAGAGCGGCCACGGCCTGTGCTGGCGCACCGGCTACTGGACGCCGGCTGACGCGTTCGTCGGCTGCGACGACGACCTGCTGCCGAAGAAAGCCCCGGCTCCCGCTCCGGCGCCCGCCCCGGCTCCGCGCGCCGCTCCTGCCCCGGCGCCCGCCCCGGCACCGGCTCCGAGGCCCGCTGCTCCCGCCCCGGCTCCGACCAGCGAGAAAGTCACCTTCGCCGCCGACGCGTTCTTCGATTTCGACAAGGCGGTCCTGAAGCCGGAAGGCAAGGCTCGCCTCGACGATCTCGCGGGCAAGCTGGCGGGCGTCACGCTCGAGGTGATCATCGCCGTCGGCCACACCGACAGCGTCGGCTCCGACGCCTACAACCAGAAGCTGTCGGTGCGTCGCGCCGAGTCGGTCAAGGCCTACCTGGTGAGCAAGGGCATCGAAGCCAACCGCGTCTACACCGAAGGCAAGGGCGAGAAGCAGCCGGTCGCCGACAATCGCACCCGCGACGGCCGCGCGAAGAACCGTCGCGTGGAAGTCGAGGTGGTCGGTACGCGTACCCGCCGCTGATCGCGCGCACCGGCCGGCACGTCCGGCCGGTAGGCCCGAAACCCCGCTCCGGCGGGGTTTTTTTTGCCCGGTAGAATCATGGGCCGACCCCTCTCGCGACACCCCGCCGTGACTGCCGCCCCACACGCCAACGCCGATCCGGCCGAACTCGAGAAGTTCCAGGCGCTCGCCGCGCGCTGGTGGGATCCCGAGTCCGAGTTCCGGCCGCTGCACGAGATCAACCCGCTGCGGCTCGACTGGATCGACCGGATCGCCGCGCTCCCGGGCAAGAAGGTGCTCGACGTGGGCTGCGGCGGCGGGCTGCTGGCCGAGGCGATGGCGCGGCGCGGCGCGCAGGTGCGCGGCATCGACCTGGCCGAGCGCTCGCTGCAGGTCGCGAAGCTGCATGCGCTCGAGTCGGGCGCCTCGGTCGACTACGAATGCGTCGCGGCCGAGGCGCTGGCCGCGCGCGAGCCCGGCGCCTGGGACGTCGTCGCGTGCATGGAGATGCTCGAGCACGTCCCCGATCCCGAATCGACGGTGCGCGCCTGCGCGACGCTGGTCCGGCCGGGCGGATGGGTGTTCTTCTCGACGATCAATCGCAATCCGAAAGCGTTCCTGTTCGCGATCGTCGGCGCCGAGTACCTGCTGCGCCTGCTGCCGCGCGGCACCCATGAGTACGAGAAATTCATCAAGCCGTCCGAACTCGCGGCGGCCGCGCGCCGCAGCGGGCTCGATGCGGCGGAGATGACCGGCATGACCTACGAACCGATCACGAAACGCTACCGGCTCGATCCGCGCGACGTCGGGGTCAACTACCTCGCCGCCTTCCGGCGCCCCGCATGACGACCTCGCCCTCCCGGCCCCAGGGGGTGTTCTTCGATCTCGACGGCACGCTCGCCGACACTGCCGAAGACCTGGCGGCCCCGATCCACGCGATGCGCGCCGAGCGCGGGCTGCCGCCCGTCGCCGATGCCGCGCTGCGCCCCTACGCGTCGATGGGCGCGCGCGGCCTGCTCCTGAAGGGGCTGGGCGTCTCGCGCGAAGCGCCGGAGTTCGAGACGCTGCGGCAGGATTTCCTGCGCCGCTACGAGGCGGCGATGCTGGTGCGCACGCGCCTGTTCCCCGGCATGGCCGAGGTCCTCGACGCGCTCGACGACGCCGGCATCCGCTGGGGCGTGGTCAGCAACAAGATCGAGCGCTACGTGCGCCCGATCCTCGACGGGCTGGGGCTGCTCGGGCGTTCGGCCTGCGCCGTCGGCGGCGACACCACGCCGCACGCGAAGCCGCATCCCGAGCCCCTGCTCCACGGCGCGCGGCTCGCGGCCGTCGATGCCGGGTGCTGCCTCTACGTCGGCGACGACCTGCGCGACATCGAGGCCGGCCGCGCCGCGCGGATGTCGACGATCGCCGCCGCCTACGGCTTCTGCGGCGGCGAATCCCCGCCCGAGCGCTGGGGCGCCGACCACTTGATCCGGCAGCCGATCGAGCTGGTCGACCTGCTCGGGCTTCGGGCGCGCTGACGCGACGAAGCCGCCCGGCCGGGGCGGCGATCGATCAGAGGAAGCGGTCGAGCAGCCTGCGACTCGTGCGATCGAGCGCCCCGATGTCGCGCACCAGGTAGTGGATGCCGTGGTGGTCGCCGATCAGCAGCGTCGACCGCGACAGCCGGCGAATCGCGTCCTCGCTCGGCAGCACGAAGCGGGTTTCTCCCCGGTCGGTGAGCACCTCCCAGGTGCAGGGCGTCACGAAGCCCGAGACCGCGCGGATGCCGCGGATCTCGGGCATGAACTCGCGCATCGCGAGCGCGTCGGCGAGCAGCGCGCGCGTGGCCTCGGGCAGCCGCGCCGGCTCGCGGATCCAGGCCAGCTCGTGCCCGTCGGCATCGACCAGCGAGATCCCTTCGTCGGGCGCCGAGATCGGGAATGCGCGCACCGCCTGCGCGCCGGCGTGCGTCGTGCCGTCGGCCAGCCGCACCACGAGTCGCCCGAGCGCGTCGCGCTCGAGCTCGAAGCCGGGCGGCGCGGCCGCCGCCGGGTGCTCGCGCGGCTCAGCGCTCATCGCCATCGGCCCCGGCCCCGGCATCGGCATCGGCATCGGCATCGGCATCGGCCGTATCCTCGTCGAAGCGCTCGGCCTCGGCGCGGCGCTGCTGCGCCTGGTAGAGCCGGTAGTACGCGCCTTCGCGAGCCATCAGCGCGTCGTGCGGACCGACCTCGACCACCCGCCCGCGGTCGAGCACGACCAGCCGCTGCGCCTTGCGCAGGGTGCTGAGCCGGTGCGCGATCGCGATCGTGGTTCGGCCCTGCACCAGGTTGTCGAGCGCCTTCTGGATTTCCTTCTCGGTGGCGGTGTCGACCGAGGACGTCGCCTCGTCCAGGATCAGGATGCGCGGATCGATCAGCAGCGCGCGCGCGATCGAGATGCGCTGCCGCTCGCCGCCCGATAGCGCCTGCCCGCGCTCGCCGACCAGCGAGTCGTAGCCGTGCGGCAGCCGCAGGATGAACTCGTGCGCGTGGGCCGCGCGGGCCGCGGCCACGATCTCCTCGCGCGTCGCGGCCGGCCGGCCGTAGGCGATGTTCTCGGCGATGGTGCCGAAGAACAGGAACGGCTCCTGCAGCACCAGCCCGATGTGCCGGCGGTACTCGGCGTTCGGCAGCGAGCGGATGTCGACGCCGTCGACCAGGATCGCGCCCTCGGCCACGTCGTAGAAACGGCAGATCAGGTTCACCAGCGTGCTCTTGCCGGAGCCGCTGTGCCCGACCAGCCCGATCATCTCGCCGGGCGCGATATCGAGATCGATGCCGCGGATCACCGCGCGGTTGCCGTAGCGAAAGCCGATGTTGCGCAGCTCGATGCGCCCTTCGACGCGGGGCAGATGCGCCGGCCGGGCCGGCTCGGGAACGCTCGAGACGTGGTCGAGGATGTCGAAGATGCGCTTCGCGCCGGCCGCCGCCTTCTGGGTATGCGAGACGATGCGGCTCATCGAGTCGAGGCGCGTATAGAAGCGACCGATGTAGGCGAGGAACGCGGTGAGCACGCCCACCGTGATGCTGTTGCGCGAGACCTGCCAGATGCCGAACGCCCAGACCACCAGCAGGCCGACCTCGGTCGCGAGCGTGACCGACGGCGAGAACAGCGACCAGACGCGGTTCACGCGGTCGTTCACCATCAGGTTGTGCTCGTTGGCGGCGCGAAAACGGGCCGTCTCGCGGCTCTCCTGGGCGAACGCCTTGACCACCCGGATGCCGGGGATCGTGTCGGCCAGCACGTTGGTGACCTCCGACCAGATCCGGTCGACCTTCTCGAAACCGTGCCGGAGCCGGTCGCGCACCAGATGGATCAGCCACGCGATGAAAGGCAGCGGGATCAGCGTCACCGCCGCGAGCCAGGGATCGATCGAGACCAGGATCGCCGCGGTCATCGCGATCATCAGCACGTCGGTGGCGAAGTCGAGCAGGTGCAGCGACAGGAAGATGTTGAGCCGGTCGGTCTCGCTGCCGATGCGCGCCATCAGGTCGCCGGTACGCTTGCCGCCGAAGTACTCGAGCGACAGCCCGAGCAGGTGCTCGTAGGTCGCGGTCCGCAGGTCCGCGCCGATCCGCTCGCTGACCAGCGCCAGGATGTAGGTGCGCGCCCAGCCGAGCCCCCAGGCGAGCAGCGCGGCGACCAGCAGCCCGCCGAGATAGGCCCCGACCAGCACCTGGTCGATCGGCTTGCCGTTCTGGAACGGGATCAGGACATCGTCCATCAGCGGCATCGTCATGTACGGCGGCACGAGCGTCGCTGCGGTCGAAGCCAGCGTCAGCACGAACCCCGCCAGCAGTTGCCGCCGGTACGGCCGGCCGAAGCGCCACAGGCGCAGCAGCGTCCAGGTCGACGGCGGCTCCTCGGATTCGCCGGCCGGCTCGCCGGCCATGTCCGGCATGCAATGCGGGCACGGCAGCCCGGGGGCCGGCAGCGGCAACCGGCAGCCCGGACAGTGCGTGACGGCCGCCGGCACGCCGGCATCCGGCCGGGCGCTGCCCAGGTGCGGGAAGCGGTCGGCCAGGCGCTGGGCGGCCGCGTGCTGGCCGAGCGTGAAGCGCCACCCGGCGAGGCGGGGGGCGGCGTCGCGCAGCTCGAGGGCACCGACCCCGCCGTGATCGGACAGCTCGAGCTGCCGGCCGGGGTCGGGCGCCCATTCGTGCCATGATGTTTCCGCGGCACCCGCCTGGAGCAGGCGCCGCGACGTCAGGACCAGCAGTCCCGGCGCATAGCGCAGGCGATCGTCCAGGTCGAGCTCCAGCCAGGCGACGACGTCCTCACCCGGTTCGAGCCGGGCCTCGACCGCGCCGCGCCACGCGACGGGAAGCGGCGTATCGGTGATCCGGGGTGTCGCTGCGACTGCTGTCATGGGAGGTGTCCCGCTGCGCCTGGGCTGCGGGCCGGCAAGCTTACCGCATCCCGGTGCCGAGCCCCGGAGCGCCCGCCGCGACACCGGAACGCGCCTCGCGGCCGGCCGTCAACCGATGCCCGGCTCCGGCGTTGAACGCCGAGATAACCGATGGAACGCTTCATGCACGCATCCAGCCCAGAAGGATCCCCGGCCGCCGGCCGCAAGGAGATCGACATCCTGGAGGTCCGGTTCATCCGCGGTCCCGGGCGCTGGACCTATCGCCCGGTTCTCGAGGCCGTCGTCGACATCGGCGCGCTCGAGGATTTCCCGTCCAACCTCATCCCCGGGTTTCCCGAGCGGCTGGTCGCCTGGCTGCCGACGCTGGTCGAGCACCATTGCAGCTACGGCGAGCGCGGCGGCTTCGTCCGGCGGCTGCACGAGGGCACCTGGCCGGCGCACATCGTCGAGCACGTCGCCCTCGAGTTGCAGGGGCTGGCCGGCCTGCCCGGCGGCTTCGGGCGCGCCCGCGAGACCCCCCGGCGCGGGGTCTACCGGGTCGTCATCCGCGCGTTCCAGGAAGAAGTCGCGCTGGCCGCGCTGCACGCGGCGCGCGATCTGGTCATGGCCGCGATCGAGGGCCGCGACTACGATGTCGCGGGCACGGTCGAGCAGCTGCACGCCCTCTCCGACGAGCACTACCTGGGGCCGAGCACCCTGTCGATCGTCGACGCCGCCGACGCGCGCTCGATCCCGGCGATCCGCCTGAACGACGGCAACCTGGTGCAACTCGGTTACGGGGCGTGCCAGCACCGGATCTGGACCGCCGAATCCGACCTCACCAGCGCCATCGCCGAGGGCATCTCGCGCGACAAGGACCTGACCAAGCGCCTGCTGCAGTCCTGCGGCGTGCCGGTTCCCGAGGGCCGCCTGGTGAGCAGCCCCGAGGACGCCTGGGAAGCCGCCTGCGAGATCGGGCTCCCGGTGGTGGTGAAGCCGTACGACGGCAACCACGGGCGCGGCGTCTTCATCAACGTGATGACGCGCGAGGAGGTCGAGGCCGCCTGGGCGGTGGCGATCGAGGAAGGCGACGGCGTGATCGTCGAGCGCTTCGTCCAGGGCCGGGAGCACCGGCTGCTGGTGGTCGGCGGCCGGCTGGTGGCCGCGGCGCGCGGCGAACCGGCCACCGTGGTCGGCGACGGACGCTCGACGGTCATCGAGCTGATCGACCAGCAGCTGAACAGCGATCCGAGCCGCGGCAGCACCGACGACCGGCCGCTGAACTTCGTGCGCCTCGACTCGTCGTCCCGCATGGAGCTGGCGCGGCAGGGCTACGACGCCGAGTCGATTCCGCCTGCCGGCGAACGGCTGCTGATCCAGCGCAACGGCAACGTCGCGATCGACGTGACCGGCGACGTCCACCCGAGCATCGCGCACGCGGTGGCCGTGGCCGCCGACGTGGTCGGCCTCGACATCGCCGGCATCGACCTGGTGGTCGACGACATCTCCCGCTCGCTGTACGAGCAGCGGGGCGCGATCGTCGAAGTCAACGCCGGCCCCGGGCTGGTGATGCACCTGAGGCCCGCGGCCGGCATCGCGCAGCCGGTGGGCGCCGCGATCGTCGACAACCTGTTTCCCGCCGGGGACTCGGGCCGGATCCCGATCGTCGGCGTCGCGGGAACCCGCAGCGGCGCCGCGATCGCGCGGCTGGTGGCCGAGTTCCTGCGCCTGGCCGGCGCGCAGGTCGGCCTGGCCGGTCGCGACGGGATCTTCGTCGGCGGCCGGCGCATCGCCTCCGGCGACTGCGCGCACTGGGAACCCGCGCGGCGCCTGCTGATGAACCGGCGGGTCGAGGCCGCGGTGATCGAGAACGACGCCGCCGCGATCGTCTCCGAAGGGCTGGCCTACGACCGCTGCCAGGTCGGCATCGTCACCGCGATCGATCCCGATGCGTCGATCCCGGCGTTCGACATCGCCGGGGCCGACACGCTGTACACGGTCCTGCGCACGCAGGTCGACGTCGTCCTTCCCGGCGGCGCCGCAGTGCTCGATGCCGCCGACCCGCTGCTCGCGAAGATGGCGTCGCTGTGCGACGGCGACGTCGTGTTCTTCGACACCGGCGCCGGCGGCGAGGTCGTGGAAGCGCACCTGGCCACGGGGCGGCGTGCGGTGCTGGCGCGGGCCGGGCGGATCGTGCTCGCTACCGGCGAGCGCAGCGTCCCGGTCGCGGAGCTGGTGCGCCTCGAGGTGGGCGACGCGACGCCGACGCGGCTCGACGACCTGCTGGCCGCGATCGCCGCCGCCTGGGCGCTCGACATCAGCCCGGACCTGATCCGCACCGGCATCGAGACCCTGTGCGCGGCCCGCACCGAATCGAACGAGTCCGTCGCCGCCTGAGCGCGCGACCGGCGTCCCCGAACGGACATCGACCTGCCATGGACATCTCACGCATTCGCGCGCTGCGCGGCCCCAATCTCTGGACCCGGCGCACCGCGATCGAGGCGATCGTGACCTGCGAGGGCGACGAGCACTGCATCGACCGGCTGCCCGGCTTCGAGGCACGCCTGCGCGCCCGCTTCCCCGAGATCGGCCCGCTGCAGCCGCTCGGCCAGGGCCAGGCCGGCTCGATCGCCCACGTCGTCGCCGCGGCCGCGCTCGCCCTGCAGACCCAGGCCGGCTGCGCAGTCAGCTTCTGGCAAGCCACCGCGACCCCCTCCCCGGCCTCGTCCCCCGACGTCTTCCAGATCGTCGTCGAGTACACCGAGGAGGCGGTCGGCCGGTTCGCGCTCGAACTGGCCGAGGTGCTGTGCCGCGCCGCGCTCGAGGACGGCGGCTTCGATCTCGCCGACGCGCTGGCGCGCCTGCGCGAGATGGACGAGGACGTGCGCATGGGTCCCAGCACCGGGTCGATCGTCCAGGCGGCCGTCGCCCGGGGAATCCCCTTCCGGCGCCTGACCGAGGGCAGCCTGGTGCAGCTCGGATGGGGCAGCCGGCAGCGACGGATCCAGGCCGCGGAGATCGACGCGACCAGCGCGGTCGCCGAGCAGATCGCCCAGGACAAGGAGCTCACCAAGCAGCTGCTCGCGATGGTCGGCGTGCCGGTCCCCGAAGGGCGCGCGGTCGACGGTCTCGACGGGGCGCTCGCCGCCTTCGAGGCGCTCGGCGGCGCCGTCGTCGTCAAGCCGCGCGACGGCAACCAGGGCAAGGGCGTGTCGGTGAACGTCGAGACGCGCGAGCATCTCGAGGCCGCCTGGGCGGCGGCCGACGAGATCAGCTCCGACGTCCTGGTCGAGCGCTTCATTCCGGGGCACGACTTCCGCGCGCTGGTGGTCGGCGGACAGCTGGTTGCCGCGGCACGGCGCGAGCCTGCCCACGTGATCGGCGACGGCACGCGCACGGTGCGCGAGCTGGTCGAGGAGGTGAACCTCGATCCGCGCCGCGGCGAGGGCCACGCCACGCCGCTCACCCGGATCCGGCTCGACGAAGTGGCGATCGCCCAGCTCGCCAAGCAGGGCTACGCGGCCGAGGCGATCCCCCCGCGCGGCGCGCGCGTGCTGCTGCGCCACAACGCGAACCTGAGCACCGGCGGCACCGCGACCGACGTCACCGACGACGTGCATCCGGACCTCGCCGCGCGGGTGATCGAGGCCGCGCAGACGATCGGCCTCGACATCTGCGGCGTCGACGTGGTCTGCGAGAACATCGGCCGCCCGCTCGAGGAGCAGGGCGGCGGCATCGTCGAGGTCAACGCCGCGCCTGGCCTGCGCATGCACATCGCGCCCTCCTACGGCAAGGGACGCCCGGTCGGCGAGGCGATCATCGGCACGCTGTTCGCCGACGGCGACGACGGCCGCATCCCCGTCGTCGCGGTCACCGGCACCAACGGCAAGACGACCAGCGTGCGGCTGATCGCGCACCTGCTCGCGGGCACCGGCGCCCGGGTCGGCATGACCAACACCGACGGCGTCTTCGTCAACGGCCAGTGCATCGACACCGGCGACTGCAGCGGGCCGCGCAGCGCGCGCAACGTGTTGCTGCACCCGCACGTCGACGCGGCGGTGTTCGAGACCGCGCGCGGCGGGATGCTGCGCGAAGGACTGGGCTTCGACCGCTGCAAGGTGGCGGTGGTGACCAACATCGGCATCGGCGACCACCTGGGGCTGAACTTCATCACCACCGTCGAGGATCTCGCGGTCCTGAAGCGCGTGATCGTCCAGAACGTCTCGCCCGACGGCATGGCGGTGCTCAACGCCGCCGACCCGATCGTCGCGGGGATGGCGGCCGCGTGCCCCGGATCGGTCACCTACTTCGCCGCCGACGCGCAGCTCCCGCTGATGGCCACGCACCGCGCCCAGGGCCATCGCGTGGTCTACGTCGACCGCGACGCGATCGTCGCCGCGCAGGGCGATTCGGAGCAGCGCTTCGCGCTGGTCGACATCGCGATCACGCGCCGCGGCAGCATCGCGTTCCAGGTCGAGAACGCGATGGCGGCGATCGGCGCCGCATGGGCGCTCGGCCTCGACTGGCACGCGGTGCGCGCGGGCATGCGCAGCTTCGTCAGCGACGCGCAGACGGTGCCGGGACGCTTCAACGTCTTCGATCACCGCGGCGCGACCGTGATCGCCGACTACGGCCACAATCCCGACGCGATCGCCGCGCTCACGCGGGCGGTCGAGGCGATGCCGGCGCGGCGGCGCTTCGTCGTCATCAGCGGCGCCGGGGATCGCCGCGACGAGGACATCCGGCGCCAGACCGAGATCCTCGGCGCGGCCTTCGACGAGGTGATCCTCTATGAGGACCAGTGCCAGCGCGGGCGCAGCGACGGCGAGGTGATCGCGCTGCTGCGCCAGGGGCTCGCCGGCGCCGCGCGCGCCGACAGCGTGGACGAGATCCACGGCGAGTTCCTCGCCATCGACGCGGCGCTCGACCGGCTCCAGCCCGGCGACCTGTGCCTGATCCTGATCGACCAGGTCGACGAGGCGCTCGCGCACATCGCGAGCCGGGTCGCGCTGGCCCGGGCCGCGGCGGTTCCGCTGGCCGCCTGAGGACGCGCGCCCGGCCGCCACCCTCCGGGAGGCCGCCCCGGCCTGCGTGCGGCCCCTGGGCCCGTCGCCGCCCCCGCTCAGGCCCGCGGCAGCGCCCGCGCGATGATCGCTCCGCAATCGATCCCCCGCGGCAGCGCCCCGTAGTGATGGTGGCCGCCGGCGCCCAGCCGCGACGCGCAGAACGCCCCCGACACCGCGGCCGGCGCATGCCGGACCAGCAGCGCCGCCTGCAGCGCCAGCGCCATCCGCCCGACCAGGTCGCGCGCGCGATACTCGACCTGGTCGAGGTCGCGCAGCTCCGCCTGCAGCGCGGCCACGTGGCGATCGAGCGCCGCGTCGGCGCCACGCGCCCGCGCCAGCTCCGCGAAGAACGCGCCGACCACCGCCGGGGTCTTCTGCATCGCGCGCAGCACGTCCAGGCACTGCACGTTGCCGCTTCCCTCCCAGATCGCGTTCACCGGCGACTCGCGGAACAGCCGCGGGAACGGGCCGTCCTCCATCACGCCGCTGCCGCCGATGCACTCCATCGCCTCGTAGGCGTGTTGCGGCGTGCGCTTGCAGATCCAGTACTTGCCCACCGCGGTGCACAGGCGCACCAGCAGGTCCTCGTGCTCGTCCGAACGATGGTCGAGCGCGCGGGCCATGCGCATCGTGAGCGCGAGCGACCCCTCGCTCTCGAGCACCAGGTCGGCGAGCACGTTGCGCATCAGCGGCTGGTCGACGAGCAGCCGGCCGAAGGCTGCGCGCAGCGAGCAGTGGTGCAGCGCCTGGGAAACCGCGGCGCGCTGTCCCGCCGCCGAGCCCACCATGCAGTCGAAGCGCGTCATCGCCACCATCTCGATGATCGTGCGCACGCCGCGCCCCTCATCGCCCACCATCCAGGCGAGCGCGCCGCGCAGCTCGGTCTCGCCGGACGCGTTCGAGACGTTGCCCATCTTGCGCTTCAGGCGCAGCAGCTGCATCGGGTTCTTGCTGCCGTCGGGGCGCCAGCGCGGCAGCAGGAAGCACGACAGGCCGCCCGGCGCCTGCGCGAGCACCAGGAAGGCATCGCACATCGGCGCCGAGACGAAGTACTTGTGACCGACGATCTCGTAAGGTTGCCCGGGGCCGCCCGCTCCGACGGGATGCGCGCGCGTCGTGTTGGCGCGCACGTCGGATCCGCCCTGCTTCTCGGTCATCGCCATGCCGATCGTCACGCCGAGCTTGCCCCCGCCGGGAACGTTGCGCGGATCGTAGACGCGCGCGGTGATCCTCGGCTCCCAGAGCGCGGCGAGCCCCGGCGTGGTGCGCAGCGACGGCACCGACGCGAAGGTCATCGTGACCGGGCACTGGTGCCCGGCCTCGATCTGCGAATGCATGTAGACGCGCGCGGCGCGCGCCACGTGCGCGCCCGGCCCCGGGTCGGTCCACGGCGACGCATGCAGGCCGTGCTCGATCGAGGTCTTCATCAGCGCGTGATACGCGGGGTGGAAGCGCACCAGGTCGATCCGGTTGCCGAAGCGATCGTGCGTGTCGAGCTCGGGCGCGAAGCGGTTGGCCTGCACGCCGAGGTCGATGTAGTCGGCCGCGCCCAGCCTCGCGCCGAACGCGGCCAGTTCGTCGTGCGCCCAGCCCGCGCCCTCGCGCCGCACCGCCTCCCGCAACGCGGCATCGCCGAGGTACAGGTCGTAATCGACCAGGTCGCGCGCGACGTTGACCACCTCGTGGGTCTCGGCCAGGGAGCGCGCGTCTCCGGACGGCGCGTCCGGGCGGATCGGTCCGGGAGCATTCATGACGGGACCTCCGGTGTTGCGGCGGCGCGCGCGTTCCTGCGCGCCGGCCGCCCGCGATCGGGCGCGGACCGCGCCCGCCCGCCCGCGCGGCGGGCGTCGTCCCCGCGCAGGAAACGATTCCAGATCTCGTGCCCGGCGACATCGAAACGCAGTACCGCGTCGACGAAGGCGCGACGCGCCCTGGGATCGACCAGCGGCGCGGGCAGCAGCGGATCGAACACCCACTGCCGGATCGCCTCGTTGCCGAGCAGGAACGACTCGCGCGCGGCCGTCTCGATCGGCAGCGAATCCGCCCGGGCGAGCCAGGCCTCGAGGCGCGTGCCGGTCTCACGGTAGCCGCGCGAGAGCGATGCGTCGTTCCAGAGCGACGCGGCGCGCTGCTCGCGCGCCGCGTCGAACTCGCGCGCGACGAATACGGCAGCCTCGCTCCCGAGCCCCAGCTTCGCCAGTCGCTCGCGCACCGCGCCCACGCCGCCGGCGAGATTGTCGGGCCGCACGAAGAGGCCGCGGTCCAGCGCCCGCAGCCCCAGCAGGCCAAGCGCGCGGTCGCGTATCCGCAGCGCCGCCCGGTCGCTGCGCGCGAGGTCGCCCACGTGCGCGACCACCCAGCCGCCGTGCCAGTCGCGCACCCGGCCCTCGGCATGACGCCAGGCCGCGACCTCGTCGGCGAGCCGCGCCGCGGCGGGCCCCAGGTGATACTCGCCGCGCCCCGTCGCCTCGACCATCCCGGCGGCCGACAGGCGCGTGAGCGTCACGCGTGCCGCGTTCTCCCGGATGCCGAACAGCGCGCAGGCCGCCACCGCCTCGCGCGCGGCCAGCCGGCGCCCGGGGGCGCCGAGCAGCAGGTTCAGGACCAGGTGGCGGGGTCGGGCGTCCATGGCGGCTCCTGAACTCCAGATTACGGTAACCCGCAGATTTCGACAATAGACGTAATGATCGAGTCCGCCCCTTGAGATCTCCGAATCCGCCTATACTTCTGGAATGCGCGAGTCGTCGCGCAGTGTTGCGAGATACCGAATTCGGGGCCGACCTGGTTTCGACGTGGGTAGCGAAGCGGCACAGGGCATGCCGAGGCGCCTTTTCCTCGTAAATCCATTGGCAAAACCACAAACGCCAACGACGAGCGTTTCGCTCTGGCCGCTTAAGGCCTAAGCCGCTGCACCGGGTCGCCGATAGCCCGGGTTCCGCAAGGAACAGCAGCGTCATTCATGTCGGATCGTGCCGCGCCGGGTCACTTGGTGCGGAGCTAAAACCAAGGTGACTGGATGCAGGTCGGCCTGTCGACCGGCTAAGCCTGCATCGAGATCCAAGTAGATCGACTAAGCATGTAGAACTGGTCGTAGAGGACTTGCGGACGCGGGTTCGATTCCCGCCGGCTCCACCA
>JBDHRX010000082.1:0-14646 GCA_039807785.1 Burkholderiaceae bacterium | reverse complement strand
GACGGCGGCCGCGCTGCCCGGTCATCGAGGCGCGGCTCGAGCCGTTCCAGCCGCGCCTCGAGGGCGTCGAGCGCCGCGCGCAGGGTCTCCAGCCCGGGCCGCGCGACCAACTGGCCGCCTTCGCCGGCGAGATGCGCGGTCGCGGCGGTCTCGACGCGCGCGCGCAGGTCGTGCGCGACCTGGCGCCCGGATTCGACGCCGGCGCCGATGCGGCGCGCCAGCGCGTCGCCGGCGATGCGGCTCAGGTCCTCCTCGACGTCCCAGCGCAGGTGCCGGGCGATCTCGCCCAGCGCCTCGGCGAGGGCTGCGTCGCCATCGATCCGCAGGTGCGGGGTCAACGCGTCCGGGCCGCCCCGCAGCAGGGCAAAGGCCGCATCGACCGACGGGCGCAGCAGCATGCGCACCGCGATCTCCGGCGCCGCGTCGCCGGCCCAGGGCTCGAGCAGCCCGCCCGGCAGGAGACGGACCAGCAGCCGGGGCGGCGGCAGGCCCGGCAGGGCCGGTGCATCGAGGCCAAGCTCGACGGTCCGGCCGGCAAACGCCGCGAGCCGGGCGCGCGCCCAGTCGTTCTGCCGCAGCAGGTGGTCGAGCGCCCGCGCCATCGCGCCGGCGCCGCCCTCGATCAGGCGGCGCAGCGGCTCGGAAACGCCCGCTGCCGGGCCGTCCGCGAGGGCGGGATCCGGAGACGCTGCGGCAGGCATCCGCACACGCGGGCCGCGGCAGCGGCCCGCGCCGGTCACCGGGTCAGTCGAGCTGCTGGATGCCCGCGAGCACCCAGCCGCCGTTGCCGCTGACCGGCTTGACCAGGTTCCAGACCTCGTCGAACGGCTTGGCCTCGCCGCCGGCATCCTCGCGGATCAGGCCGGTGAAGCGCAGGCTCGCGACGTGCTCGACGGCGGTGGTCTCGATCCCGAGCAGCTGGGCATCGAGCGTCACGACGTCGGTGCGGTTGGCCGCGCTGCCGCGCTCGTCGATCTCGAGCTTCAACTCCGCGTACATCTCGGGCGTGGTGAACTCGCGCAGGTCGTCGAGGTCGGCCGCATCGAAGGCGGCCTGGAGCCGGATGAACTGGACTTTCGCGGTGCGCACGAAGGCATCGACGTCGAGGTCGGCGGGCACCGACCAGCCGGCGCCCGTGGCCGCCGGCGTCGAGCCCACCGCCGGCACCGGCCGGCGCGGCTCGGACGCGGCACCGCCTTCCGACAGCGGCGCATACCGTACCGTGGCCTCCTGGCCCAGGTTCGCCGGCGAGTAGCCGCCCTGGTAGGCCGGCCGCGGCCCCGCGGCGGTGCGGCGAGCGGCGAGCATCCGGAACGCGATCAGGGCGGCGGCCACGACCAGCGCGATCAGCAGGAACGAGGCGAGCTCCTCGCCGAAGCCGAGATGGCTGGCGAGCGCGGCCAGGCCGAGACCGGCCGCGATGCCGGCGATCGGCCCGAGCCAGCGGTTGCCGCCGGTGGCGGCGGCGCCGGAACGCGGCGCGGCCTGCGGCGCTGCCGCCGGACGCTGCGGCGCGGCGTTGCGCTGCATCACGTTGCCCGACTGCTGGCCGATCGACTTGCCGCCGCCGAGACGGCGCGCCTCGGCTTCGGGCGCCGCGATCGCGACCGCCGCGACGACCGCGACGAACATCGACAGGATCCGGAACATCACGCGCTTCATGGGGACTCCACGGTAGGGTCGGTCAGGACCCGATATGGGGCCGAAGCCCCGAAAACCACTCCGGACGATCTCGCGACGCGCCATCAGGCCTTGAACCCCTCGTGCAGCGCGACAACGCCGCCGGTCAGGTTGAAATAGCGCACGCGCGAGAAACCCGCCTCCTCCATCAGGGTCTTCAGCGCATCCTGGTCGGGATGCATCCTGATCGACTCCGCCAGGTACCGGTAGCTGGCCTCGTCTCCCGCGACGCGGCGGCCGAGCCACGGAAGCACCGAAAACGAATAGAGGTCGTACAAGGGCGCCAGCGCCTTACGGACCTGCGAGAACTCGAGCACCAGCAAGCGCCCCCCCGGCTTGAGCACGCGCCGCATCTCGGCCAGCGCCCGATCCTTGCGGGTCATGTTGCGCAGGCCGAACGCGACCGTCACGCGGTCGAAATAGCCGTCGGGGAACGGGAGCGCCTCGGCGTCGCACTGGACCGCGGGCTGCAGGCAGCCGTCGTCGAGCAGGCGGTCGCGCCCGACGGCGAGCATCGAGCCGTTGATATCGGTCAGCCAGACTTCGCCGTCCGGGCCGACCCGGCGCGCGAACGCCCGGGCGAGATCGCCGGTGCCGCCGGCCACGTCGAGCACGCGCATGCCCGGGCGGACCCCGGCCTGGCCGATCGTGAACGCCTTCCAGACCCGGTGCAGGCCGGCCGACATCAGGTCGTTCATCAGGTCGTAGCGCGTGGCCACCGAATGGAACACGCCCGCCACGCGGGCGGCCTTCGACGCCTCGTCGACGGTCTCGTAGCCGAAATGGGTCGTGCGGGGTGCGCTCATCGCCGCGCCCGTCAGCCCTTCGGGCGCCGTGCCGCGGAGGCCTGGATCGGCGCAGCGGCGTCGCGGCTCGCGCCGGCCGCCTCGAGCCGCGCCAGGTACTGCTGCCACAGCGCGTCCTGGTTCTCGCCCAGCCAGTAGAGATAGTCCCAGGCGTAGATCCCGCTGGCGTGGCCGTCGGTGAACGCCGGCTGGATCGCGTAGTGCCCGACCGCCTCGACCGACTCGATGCCGACCCCGGCCTTGCCGGACTGCAGCGTCTCCTGGCCCGGACCGTGGCCGCGGACCTCGGCCGACGGCGAATGCACGCGCAGGAACTCGAAGGGCAGGCGGAACAGCTTCCCGTCGGAGAACTCGATCTCCAGGACGCGCGACCCCTGATGGACGACGACGCGCGTCGGCGACGCGGTGGCGGAAACGGAACCAGCCATGGACGAATCGGAACCTGCTCTGCCCCGGGCGGGCGGCCCGGCACGAGATCCGATGTTAGCCGAATTCGGCGCCGTGCCCCCGGGGCTGGCGTGGGCTTTCCATCCGCAGCGACAGGCGCTCGAAACCGGGTCCGCGCTCGATCAGCGACGCGAAGCGGATCGGCACGTCGCGCTCCGGCTCGCGCAGGATCGCCGACGCGCCGGCATGCGCGCGCCCCGGCGCGACGACCAGGCTCGGCAGCTCGGCCTGCGAGGCGTCGCCCGGCAGCAGCCAGGCATCGATGAAGCACAGCGCGCCCTCGATCCGCACGCCCACCGGCACCGGCCGCCCGGGCCAGCAGCGCAGCGTGAGCCGCTGCCCGCGCGGGCGCCGGTAGTCGGCGCCCGGAACCTGCTCGATCGACTCGATCGTCGCCAGCGACAGCCCCGTCTCCGGCGCGATCGCCACGAGCGCGCCCAGCGCAACCCGCGGCGTCGAGCCGTGGCGCAGGCAGGACAGGCGGGCCGCCTCGGGATGCCCGATGCCGTCGACCGTCTCGCCCTCGGCCATTACCAGCGCGGCCGGATCGCGCCGGTCGACGTCGGCGCCGAGCGCAAGCCGCATGATGGTGTTCTGCTCCCAGCGGCCGCCGTACTCGTAGGGCACTTCGGCCGCGCGCTCGGCGGCGCACGCGTCGGCAGCCCTGGGCTGCATGTCGGCCGCATGGATCCTCGGCAGGCCGAAGCGCAGCCGCGCCGTACCGCCGGACGGAACGCCCGGCGACGGCACGCCGGCGGAGTCGCCGGTCTCGAGCCGCGCGGCCCGGGTCCAGCGGCGCTCGAGATCGTCGAGCAGCGCGCGGGTGGCGTTCTCGGCGAGCGGCAGCGCCTTGCGCGTCGTGGTCCCGCCGGTCCCGGCGAGCCATTGCTGGCGGCGCCGCGCGATGCTGTCCGGCAGCCGATGCGCGTCCAGCCGGACCGAATGCTCGGCCGTCAGGACGAGGACCGGCCCGAACGGGTTCTCGCCCGCTTCCCGGGCATCGATCCGGTAGCCGACCTTCGCCGCCAGCCGGCTGGCGAGCCGTTCCGCGAAGCCGGCCTCGGCCGGCGCCCGCGCCGGCAGCGCGGCCGCCTGCAGCAGCAACGGATACACGAACAGCGCGCGCCCGGTCATCGGCTTGACCAGCGGCACCTCGTCGAGCAGCGTCTCGTCCTGGAACGTGGTGCGGCGCATGTGCCGCGCGAGCACGCACAGCGCGTCCCAGTCCGCCGCCAGCGGCATGCTGCGATGTCGCAGCAGCAGCGCGACGATGCGCGCCTGCGCGTCGAGCGCGCGCGCCAGCGGCATCGCCACGCGCAGCGCATTGGTGGCGCCGGGGATCAGCGTGCGGGTGTCGCTCCCGTCGCGCCCCTGCATCAGCGAATAGGCGCGCTTGAACAGGTCGCGGCTCGCGCGCAGGCTCGCCAGCGCGGCGACCAGCCGCCGCCACTCGGGCTCGGCATACGGGACCGGACGCGCGCCGAGCGGGGCGAGCTGGCGCTCGATCGCCCGGACCTGCTCGATGCGCAACTGCTCCAGGATCTCGAACAGCGGGTCGGCCCCGAGGCCCGGCCGGGCGAGCCGGGCCAGCAGCGCATCGATCGCCGCCAGGCGGCCGGCCTCCTCGTCGGGCAGCTCGTCGAGCCAGCGCCGGCACGATGCGGCATCGCGGATGCGGGCGAGATCGGGATCGGAACCAACGCTCATGACAACCTTCGTGATCGCTCCGGGCGCCAGTGTGCGCCGAAGCGCGCCGGCCGAACCGGCAATGCGACACGCCTCGGGCGACCGGGGGATGGGCGGCCGGGGCCGGCCGACCGGCGGCCGACCGCCGGTCGGCCCCGCGCGGCACCCGATCAGCCGAGCCGCCGCGCGAGCGCCTCCGCATAAGCCGCCAGGCGCTGCGCGACCCAGGCGCGGCGGGCCTCGACGGCGGCCTCGCGTCCCGCGGCGGGACGCCCCCAGACCGGTTCGGGGAAGTGGCGATCGTCGCGCCAGCGCGGCACCACGTGCCAGTGCAGGTGGGTGACGACGTTGCCGAAGCTGGCGAGGTTCACCTTGTGCGGCGACAGCAGCGCCCGCTGAGCCTGCTCGACGAGCAGCACGACGCGCATCAGCTCGTCCCGGTCGGCGCCGTCGAGGTCGCTCATCTCGGCGACATGGGCATTCCAGATCACGCGGGTGAAGGCCGGATAGTCCGGCTCCTCGGCCAGCACGACCCGCCACGCGTCGCGGCGCGCCAGCGTCACCCCGCCGGGGCCGGCGCACAGCGCGCAGCCGAGTTCGACGACGGGGCGCGCGTGCATCGACCGGCCCGCGCTCAGACGAGCACGCGTTCGATGCCGCCGTCGTTGGCGCGGCGCACGTAGTCCTGCAGCCAGCCCTCGCCGAGCAGGTGCCGCGCCAGCTCCACGACGATGTAGTCGGCCTGCACGCCGGCGTCCTCCTCGTAGCGGGACAGGCCCTGGAGGCACGACGGGCACGAGGTGAGCACCTTCACCGGGCCGGCGAAACGCTCGGCGCCGCCGGCGGCGACCACCGGCAGCGCGCGCAGCGCATCGGCGCCGCGGCGCATCTCTTCCTCCTTGCGGAAGCGCACCTGGGTGCTGATGTCCGGCCGCGAGACCGCCAGGGTGCCCGACTCGCCGCAGCAGCGGTCGTTCTGCTCGACCCGGCCGTTGAGCGCGTCGTTGATCAGCGCGTTGACCACCTTCAGCGGCGCGTGGTCCTTGATCGGGCTGTGGCAGGGGTCGTGGTACATGTACCGGGCCCCGGTCACGCCGTCGAGCCGCACGCCCTTCTCCATCAGGAACTCATGGATGTCGAGGATGCGGCTGCCCGGGAAGATGCGGTCGAACTGGTAGCCCTGGAGCTGGTCGTAGCAGGTGCCGCAGCTGACCACCACCGTCCGGATGTCCAGGTAGTTCAGCGTGTTCGCGACCCGGTGGAACAGCACCCGGTTGTCGGTGATGATCTTCTCGGCCTTGTCGTACAGGCCCGAGCCGCGCTGCGGATAGCCGCAGCACAGGTAGCCCGGCGGCAGCACGGTCTGCACGCCGACGTGCCACAGCATGGCCTGCGTGGCGAGGCCGACCTGCGAGAACAGGCGCTCGGAACCGCAGCCGGGGAAATAGAACACCGCCTCGGCGTCGACCGTCGTGGCGCGCGGATCGCGGATGATCGGCACGTAGCGGTGGTCCTCGATGTCCAGGAGCGCCCGGGCGGTCTTCTTCGGCAGGTTGCCCGGCATCTTCTTGTTGACGAAGTGGACCACCTGCTCCTTCAGCGGCGCCTTGCCGACGGTGGCCGGCGGCCGGCGGGTCTGCTCCTTCGCGAGGCGCCGGAACAGGTCGCTCGCGAGCCGCTGCGCGCGATAGCCGACGCCGACCATCGCGGCGCGCGTGGCGCGGATCGTGTCCGGATCGGTGGCGTTCAGGAAGAACATCGCGGCGGCGTTGCCGGGATTGAACTTCTTGCGGCCCATCTTGCGCAGCAGGTTGCGCATGTTCATCGAGACGTCGCCGAAGTCGATGTCGACCGGGCACGGCGTCAGGCACTTGTGGCAGACGGTGCAGTGGTCGGCGACGTCGGAGAACTCGTCCCAGTGCCGGATCGAGACGCCGCGCCGGGTCTGCTCCTCGTAGAGGAACGCCTCGACCAGCAGCGAGGTGGCCAGGATCTTGTTGCGCGGCGAATAGAGCAGGTTGGCGCGCGGGACGTGCGTCGCGCAGACCGGCTTGCATTTGCCGCAGCGCAGGCAGTTGCGCACCGAGTCCGCGATCGACCCGATGTCGGACTGCTGCAGGATCAGCGACTCGGCCCCCATCAGGCCGAAGCTCGGGGTGTACGCGTTGCGCAGGTCGCCCGGCAGCGTCGGGTCGTCGAGCAGCTTGCCCCGGTTGAAGCGCCCCTCCGGGTCGACGCGGCGCTTGTAGGCGCGGAAGTCGGCCACTTCCGCCGCGTCGAGGAACTCGAGCTTGGTGATGCCGATCCCGTGCTCGCCCGAGATCACGCCGTCGAGCGAGCGCGCCAGCGCCATGATGCGCGCCACCGCGGCCTCGGCCTCCTTGAGCATCGCGTAGTCGTCGGAGTTGACCGGGATGTTGGTGTGCACGTTGCCGTCGCCGGCATGCATGTGCAGCGCGACGAACACGCGCCCGCGCAGCACCTTGCGGTGGATCGCCTCGATCGCCTCCAGCAGCGGGGCGAACGCCAGGCCCGAGAAGATCCGCGCGAGCGGCGCCCGCACCTCGGCCTTCCAGGAGACGCGGATCGTGCGGTCCTGGAGGAGTCGGAACAGCGTCGCCCCCGGCTCGGCGGCGATGCGCTCGCCGGCGGCGTCGCGCGCCTGCTCGAGCCCGATCCCGGCCAGCGCGTCCTGCAGCGGGGCGAGCGGCGCATCGATGCATTCGAGCAGGAAGCCCCAGCGCCGGCGGGTCGCCGCGACCAGGTCGAGCGCCTGGCGCCGGCGCTGCGCCGTCGTCTCGCTGTCGGCGGCCTCGTCACGGCCGGCGCCCGCGCGCGGCAGGTGCGCCGCGTCGGCGAGCAGCCGCTCGACGGCGTCCAGCATCGCCAGCTTGTTGCGCGTCGACAGCTCGATGTTGATGCGCTCGATCCCGTCGGTGTACTCGCCCATCCGCGCCAGCGGAATGACGACGTCCTCGTTGATCTTGAACGCGTTGGTGTGCCGCGCGATCGCGGCGGTGCGCGAGCGATCGGCCCAGAACGCCTTGCGCGCCTCGGCCGAGGCGGCCACGAACCCCTCGCCGCTGCGCCGGTTCGCCAGCCGCACCACCTCGGAGGCGGCGCGCGCGACCGCGTCGTCGTCGTCGCCGACGATGTCGCCGATCAGCACCATCTTGGGCAATCCGCCCCGGCGCGACTTGGTCGTGTACCCCACCGCGCGCAGGTACCGCTCGTCGAGATGCTCGAGGCCCGCGAGGATCGCCCCGTGGGGGCGGGCGTCCAGGTAGGCCTTGATCTCGACGATCGAGGGCACCGCGTCCCTGGGCTGGCCGAAGAACTCGAGGCAGACGGTCCGGATGCAGGCGGGCATCCGGTGCAGCACCCAGCGCGCCGAGGTGATCAGGCCGTCGCAGCCCTCCTTCTGCACGCCGGGCAGGCCGGCGAGGAACTTGTCGGTGACGTCCTTGCCCAGCCCCGGCTTGCGGAAGCGCCGCCCCTCGATCTCGAGCCGCGCGCTGCGGAGCGGCGCGCCGCGCATCGCGCCGTCGTCGGCCAGCTGCGCCGGCGCATACCACTTCAGATCGAAGGTCGCACAGGGCGCCTCGTGGATCTTGCCCAGGTTGTGGCCGACCCGCTCCACCTCCAGCCAGTTGCCGTCGGGGTCGACCATCCGCCACCAGGCGAGGTTGTCGAGCGCGGTGCCCCACAGGACCGCCTTCTTGCCGCCGGCGTTCATCGCGATGTTGCCGCCGACGCAGGAGGCATCCAGCGAGGTCGGGTCGACCGCGAACACCAGTCCCGCGCGGTCGGCCGCGTCGGTGACGCGGCGCGTGACCACGCCCGCCTCGGTGCGGATCGTCGGCACCTCGTGGTCGAGCCCGGGCAGGCGCACCCGTTCGACCGGGCCGAGCCGCTCGAGCTTCTCGGTGTTGATCACCGCGGACATCGGCGTGAGCGGAATCGCGCCCCCCGTGTAGCCGGTGCCGCCGCCGCGCGGGATGATCGTCAGGCCCAGCTCGATGCAGGCCGAGACCAGCGCCGCAATCTCGGACTCTCCGTCCGGCGTCAGCACCACGAACGGATACTCGACGCGCCAGTCGGTCGCGTCGGTCACGTGGGAGACCCGGCTCAGGCCATCGAAGCGGATGTTGTCGCGCGCGGTGTGCCGCGACAGCCGGCGCAGCACGCGGGCGCGCAGCTCGCCGGTACGCTCCGATTCGCGCTCGAACGCCGCGACCGCGGCGCGCGCCAGCTCGAGCAGCCGGCTCACCCGGACGCTGCGCTCGCCGGCCGCCTCGTCGCGGTACTCGCTCAGGTCGAACGCGCGCCGCCGCTCGATCTCGCCCAGCCGGTGGTGCAGCGCCTGCACCAGCAAGCGCCGGCGCTTCGGGTTGTCGAGCAGGTCGTCCTGCAGGTAGGGGTTGCGCCGGACGACCCAGATGTCGCCCAGCACCTCGTACAGCATCCGCGCCGAGCGCCCGGTGCGCCGCTCGGCGCGCAGCTCGCTCACGATGCTCCAGCCCTCGGTGCCGAGCAGGCGCAGGACGATCTCGCGGTCGGAGAACGAGGTGTAGTTGTAGGGGATCTCGCGCAGGCGCGCGGCGTCGGCGGTCCGCACATCGGCGGGAGCGGCGGGAGCGGCCGGTTCGGGGGCGGGGCCGGCCGCCGTGACGGAAGGGAAAGCGCTCATCGGACCCGCCATTCTAGCCGACCGGATCCGCGCCGGCCGCCGGCGGGCCCGGCCGGGTCGCGGCCCCGGTCAGCCGCCCGGCCACAGGCCCAGCAGCGCGCTCCACCAGGCGTCGGGCACGCCCATCAGCACGGCCGTCATCAGGATGTAGCGCAGGCATTTGCCCAGCGCCATCCAGCCGACGCTCGGCCAGAACGGCAGCCTCAGCCAGCCCGCGACCGCGCACAGCGGATCGCCGACCGCGGGCAGCCAGGCGAAGAACAGCGCCTTCGGGCCGAAGCGCTCGAGCCAGCGCAGGTGGATCGTGCGCCGGCCGCGGGCCACCGCCGCGTTCGCGCCCAGGCCGAGCCAGTAGTCGACGATGCCGCCGAGGGTGTTGCCCGCGGTCGCCACCAGCACGGCGATCCAGAACCGGTCCGGATTGAGCTTGACGAAGCCGAACACGGCCGGCTCCGAGCCCATCGGCAACAGCGTGGCCGAGACGAACGCGACGACGAAGATCGTCGACAGCCCATGCTCGGGCAGCGCGAACCAGTCGAGCAGGGTCCGGACGAGGGCTTCCATCGGGCCAGCAGTCTATCAGCGGCCCGGAGCAAGCGGCGCGCGACGCGCGCGGGACGGTAGAATCTGGCGCTCATGTCCATCGACTACCTCAAACGCATCCTCACGGCGAAGGTCTACGACGTCGCCGAGGAGACGCCGCTCGAGCCGGCCGACATCCTGTCCGGCCGCCTCGCCAACCGCGTGCTGCTCAAGCGCGAGGACATGCAGCCGGTGTTCTCGTTCAAGCTGCGCGGCGCCTACAACCGGATGGCGCGCCTGTCGCCGGAGCAGCTGGCGCGCGGCGTGATCGCCGCCTCCGCCGGCAACCACGCGCAGGGCGTGGCGCTGGCGGCGCGCCGGCTCGGCTGCCGGGCCGTGATCGTCATGCCGGTCACGACGCCGCAGGTCAAGATCGACGCGGTGCGCGCGCTGGGCGGTGAGGTGGTGCTGAGCGGCGAATCGTATAGCGACGCGGCGGCGGAAGCGACGGCGCTGCGCGAGCGCGAAGGGCTCACCTTCGTGCATCCGTTCGACGACCCCGACGTGATCGCGGGCCAGGGCACGATCGGGATGGAGATCCTGCGTCAGCACCAGGGGCCGATCCACGCGGTCTTCGTCGCGATCGGCGGCGGCGGCCTCGCGGCGGGGATCGCCGCCTACGTCAAGCAGGTCCGCCCCGAGATCCGCGTGATCGGGGTGCAGACGGTCGACTCGGACGCGATGGCGCGCTCGATCAAGGCCGGCCGGCGCGTCGAGCTGCACGACGTCGGCCTGTTCTCGGACGGCACCGCGGTCAAGAAGGTCGGCGAGGAGACCTTCCGGTTGTGCCGCGCGCTGCTCGACGACATCGTCGTGGTCGACACCGACGCGATCTGCGCAGCCATCAAGGACGTATTCCAGGACACGCGCTCGATCCTCGAGCCGGCCGGCGCCCTGTCGGTGGCCGGGATGAAGGCCTGGGTCGAGCGCGAGCGCCTGCGCGACGAGACCCTGGTCGCCGTCGCCTGCGGCGCGAACATGAACTTCGACCGCCTGCGCTTCGTCTCCGAGCGCGCCGAGATCGGCGAGAAGCGCGAAGCCGTGTTCGCGGTCACGATCCCCGAGGAACGCGGCAGCTTCCGCCGGTTCTGCGAGACCGTGGGCCCGCGCAACGTGACCGAGTTCAACTACCGGATCGCCGACGCCGCCCAGGCGCACGTGTTCGTCGGGATCCAGATCTCCCGCCCCGGGGAAGCGGCGCAGATCGCGGGGGCGTTCGAGGCGGCGGGCTTCCGCACCCTTGACCTGACCGACGACGAACTGGGCAAGCTGCACCTGCGGCACATGGTGGGCGGGCATTCCCCGCTGGCGCGCAACGAGCTGCTGTACAGCTTCGAGTTCCCGGAACGCCCGGGCGCGCTGATGCGGTTCCTCTCGAGCATGAGCCCGAACTGGAACATCTCGCTGTTCCACTACCGCAACCACGGCGCCGACTACGGGCGCATCCTGGTGGGGATCCAGGTGCCGGCCGGCGAGAAACGGCAGTTCCGCGAGTTCCTGGCCACCCTCGGGTATCCGCACCGCGACGAGAGCCAGCACCCCGCGTACCGGCTGTTCCTGGGCGCGCACGCGGCCTGAGTCGCCCGGCCCGGGCCGCCGGCGCGCAACGGAACGCGCCGGCCCCGCCGCCCCCTGCCGGGGGGTGATCCCGATCAAGCCAGCGGCGACGGAATCCGATAATATTCAATCCCTTATGCAACTTCTGACGCTCGGGTTGAACCACCAGACCGCGCCGCTGTCGCTGCGCGAGCGGGTGTCGTTCCCGGGCGAGACGCTGCGCGACGCGCTCGGCGACCTGCGCGAGCGACTGCACCCGGTGGCGCCGGAATCGGCCATCCTGTCCACCTGCAACCGCACCGAGATCTACTGTGCGACGCGCCAGCCGCACGAGGCCCAGCGCGCGATCGCCGGCTGGCTCGACCATCGCCAGGCGTCCGGGGCCGCGGGCCTGCATCCGCACCTCTACGCGCTGCCGAACGGCGAGGCCGTGCGGCACGCGTTCCGGGTCGCGGCCGGGCTCGACTCGATGGTCCTGGGCGAACCGCAGATCCTCGGCCAGATGAAGCAGGCGGCGCGCGTCGCCCACGAGGCCGGCGCGCTGGGCTCGCATCTGCACCAGCTGTTCCAGCGCTCGTTCGCGGTCGCCAAGGAAGTCCGCAGCACCACCGAGATCGGCTCGCATTCGGTGTCGATGGCCGCCGCCGCGGTGCGGCTGGCGCGGCGCATCTTCGAGGACCTGCGCGAGACGCGGATCCTCTTCGTCGGCGCCGGCGAGATGATCGAGCTGGCCGCCACGCACTTCGCCGCCCAGCATCCGAAGGCGATCGCCGTCGCCAACCGCACCCTCGAGCGGGCGAGCCGGCTCGCCCAGCGCTTCGGCGCCGAGAGCCTGCGGCTTGCCGAGCTGCCGGGCCGGCTCGACGCCTTCGACATCGTGGTCTCCTGTACCGCGAGCTCGCTGCCGATCATCGGGCTCGGCATGGTCGAGCGCGCGACACGCGCGCGCCGGCGCCGCCCGATGTTCATGGTCGACCTGGCGGTGCCGCGCGACATCGAGGTCGAGGTCGCCCGCCTCGACGACGTCTTCCTCTACACCGTCGACGACCTCGGCCGCCAGGTCGCGGCGGGCCACGAGAACCGGCGCGCCGCCGTCGCCCAGGCCGAGGCCATCATCGAGACTCGCGTCGATGCGTTCATGCAGTGGCTGTCGACGCGCCAGGTGGTGCCCGCGATCCGGTCGCTGCATGCGCGGGCGGACGCGCTCCGGTCGGCCGAGCTCGAGCGCGCGCGCCGCGCGCTGGTGCGCGGCGAGGCGCCCGAACAGGCGCTCGAGCAGCTCGCGCACGCGCTGACCGCGAAGTTCCTCCACGGCCCCACCACGCTGCTGCACGGCCCCGCGGCGCAGCGCGAGCAGGTGCTGCCGCTCATCGACCAGTTTCTGCCCGATCGCGTCGTGCCCGCGCCGGCCGGCAGCGACGACGCCCCCCGCACGGCGCCGGACTAGGGCGCCCGGGCATGAAGGCCTCGATGCAGGCCAGGCTCGATCAGCTCGAACGCCGCCTGGCCGAAGTCAACCTGCTGCTCTCGAGCGAGGATGCCGCGCGCGACCTCGACGCGTTCCGCCGCGCCAGCCGCGAGCACGCCGAGCTGTCCGAGATCGTCGCCTGCTACGCCGCCTGGAAGCGCGCGATGGCTGACCTGGACGCCGCCGGGCAGATGCGCGCCGATCCGGCGCTGCGCGAGTTCGCCGACGACGAGGCCGAGGCGGCGACCGCGCTCGCCGCGGACCAGGAGGCCCTGCTGCAGCGCCTGCTGCTGCCGAAGGACCCGGACGACGGGCGCAACGTGCTGCTGGAGCTTCGCGCCGGCACCGGGGGCGACGAATCGGCGCTGTTCGCCGGCGCGCTGCTGCGCATGTACCTGCGCTTCGCCGAACGCCGGCGCTGGCAGACCGAGATCGTTTCGGCGAGCGAATCCGAGCTCGGCGGCTACAAGGAGGTCATCGTCCGGGTCGTCGGCGACGGCGCCTATTCGCAGCTGAAGTTCGAGTCGGGCGGGCATCGCGTCCAGCGCGTCCCGGAGACCGAGGCCCAGGGACGGATCCACACCTCCGCGTGCACGGTGGCGGTGATGCCCGAGGCCGACGAGGTCGGCGAGGTCGACATCGATCCCGAGCAGATCCGCGTCGACGTGTTCCGGGCCTCCGGCGCGGGCGGCCAGCACGTGAACAAGACCGAGTCGGCGGTACGCATCACCCACCTGCCCACCGGCATCGTCGTGGAGTGCCAGGACGACCGTTCGCAGCATCGCAACCGCGACCGGGCGATGCAGGTCCTCGCGACGCGCCTGAAGGACCGGCGCCTGCGCGAGGCGCAGGCGCGCGAGGCGGCGCAGCGCAAGTCGCTGGTCGGATCGGGAGACCGGTCCGAGCGCATCCGCACCTACAACTTCCCGCAGGGCCGGGTGACCGACCACCGGATCAACCTGACGCTGTACAAGCTGCAGCAGGTGATGGACGGCGATCTCGACGAGCTGATCGGCGCGCTCGCCGGCGAACACCAGGCGCAGTTGCTCGCCGAGCTCGGCGAAGGCGCGACGTGAGCGATGCCGGCGGCGCGGACGCGCGCCCGCCCGCCTCCGCGACCTGGGACCGCCTCGCGCTCGACAGCGGGCTGTCCAGGCTCGAAGCCCGGGTGCTGCTCGAGCATGCCAGCGGCCGCCGGCGCGAGTGGCTGATCGCCCACGGCGACGAGGCGGCCGAGGCCGGCCCCGCCCGGGCGTTCGCGGCGCTCGCGGCCCGGCGGCGCGCCGGAGAGCCGGTCGCCTACCTGACCGGCATGCGCGAGTTCCTCGGCCGCGATTTCGACGTGACGCCCGAGGTGCTGATCCCGCGTCCCGACACCGAGCTGCTGGTCCTGGCGGCTCGCGACCTGGCTCCGCGGGACGCGGACGTGCTCGATCTCGGCACCGGCAGCGGAGCGGTGGCGATCAGCCTCGCCTGCGAGCGCGCCGACCTGCACATCATCGCGACCGACCGCTCGGCCGCGGCGCTCGCGGTCGCGCGCCGCAACGCGCAGCGGCTCGCCGCGGCGGCCCTGGCGAGCGGCCGGCTCCGGCTCCGCGAGGGCGACTGGTGGGCCGCGCTCGACGCGGGCGCTCGTTTCGACCTGGTCGCCTCGAACCCGCCCTACGTGGCCGGCGACGATCCCCATCTGCGCCTGGGCGACGTCCGGTTCGAGCCGATCGGGGCGCTGG
>JBDHRX010000081.1:0-14834 GCA_039807785.1 Burkholderiaceae bacterium | reverse complement strand
CTGGTGGGCCCCCCGGGAGTCGAACCCGGCACCAACGGATTATGAGTCCGCTGCTCTGACCATCATGAGCTAGAGGCCCGTGCCCGGCTATCGTAACCGATACGCCTCGGAGGCCATCGGCTCGGCATCGCCGGAAAACGGATAGGATGGTCGTCGTGTTCTCCCTGGAATCCCACGCGCCGCATGCGACCTGGCCGCATGGCCGGTGACGAACGAACCGATGACCGACCGCGGGTACCTTTCGCACAGCAGTCACTGGGGCGCGTTTTCGGCGGCGTGGCGGGAGGGGACGCTCGACGTCCGCGCGCATCCCGGCGACCCGAACCCCAGCCCGATCCTGGGCAATTTCGCCTCCGCGCTGCGGCACCCCGTCCGGGTCACGCATCCCATGATTCGCAAGGGATGGTTGCGGAAAGGCCCCGGGGCCGACGAGGCGCGCGGCACCGACGATTACGTCGCCGTTTCCTGGGACGAAGCGCTCGACCGACTGGGCGCCGAGTTGAAGCGGGTCAAGGACTCGTTCGGCCTGGATGCGATCTTCGGTGGCAGCTACGGCTGGTCGAGCGCGGGGCGGTTTCACCACGCGCAAAGCCAGGTGCATCGATTCCTGAACACCGCCGTCGGCGGCTACGTCCGCTCCGTCAACAGCTACAGCGGCGGCGCGGCGGAGGTGATCCTGCCGCACGTGATGGGCCGCCTGGAGGAAGTGGGGCGGCGCAACGTGACCTGGGAGCAGATCGAGGCGCATACGGACGTCGTCCTCGCCTTCGGCGGCATGGCGCTGAAGAACACGCAGGTGGCCAGTGGCGGCGTGAGCCGGCATATCGAGCGGCAGTCGATGAAGCGCGCGGCGGCGCGCGGCTGCCGCTTCGTCTGCGTCAGCCCGCTGAAGAGCGACCTGCCGGCCGAGATCGATCCCCTGTGGCTGCCGGTCCGTCCGGGCACCGACACCGCGATGATGCTCGGGCTGTGCCACGCCATCGTCGCCGCGGGCCGGCACGACCGGGCCTTCCTCCGGAGTCACTGCGACGGCTGGGAAACATTCGAGCGCTACCTGTTCGGGCGCGACGACGGCATCGAGAAGTCGCCGGACTGGGCGGCGGGCGTGTGCGGGATCGATGCGCCGGCGATCCGGCACCTGGCGGATCTGCTCCATGGCAAGCGGACGCTGGTCGTCGTCGCACATGCGCTGCAGCGATCGAGGCATGGCGAACAGCCGGTCTGGATGGCCGCCGTCGTCGCCTCGGTGCTCGGCCAGATCGGCCTTCCCGGCGGCGGGTACAACTACGCACTGGGCACGATGGCGCACTACGGACGGCGGAACAACGCCGTCCCCGTGGCGGCGCTGCCGCAGGGGAGCAACGGCACCGATACGTTCATACCGGTGGCGCGGTTCACCGACATGCTGCTGCACCCCGGCGAGATCTTCGAATACAACGGCCACTCGTATCCGTACCCGCGCATCCGGCTCGCTTACTGGGCGGGCGGGAATCCCTTCCACCACCAGCAGGATCTGAACCGGCTGGCGCGCGCAGTCCGCCGGCTCGACACCTTCGTCATCCACGACAGCGCCTGGACGGCGACGGCCCGGCACGCCGATATCGTGCTGCCGAGCACGCTATCGCTGGAACGGGAGGATATCGGCGCCGCGCCGACGGATCCGCTGATGGTGGCCATGCACCGGGTCTGCCCGCCCGTGGGGCTCGCGCGCGACGACTACGAGATCTTCGCCGACCTGGCGGATCGCCTGGGCCGCCGGGAGGCCTATTGCGAAGGCCGCAGCACGCGCGACTGGCTGCGGCATCTCTACGGCGCCACGGAAGCCGCGCTGCGCTCGCTCGGCCTTCCGGCACCGACCTTCGACGAGTTCTGGTGCCTCGGCGAACTGCGCCTGCCGCAGGGCGACGACGACGGCGGAATGCTGCGCGCCTTCCGGGAGGATCCGGCACGCCGCCCGCTGCGCACGCCCAGCGGGAAGATCCAGATCGCGTCGCCGACCATCGCGGGCTTCGGATACCCGGACTGCCCGGGGCACCCGGCGTGGCTGCCGCCCGACGACGCGCCGAACGACGAGTACCCGCTCTGGCTGATCTCGAATCAACCCGCGACCCGCCTGCACAGCCAGCTCGACTTCGGCGCCCACAGCGTCGAAGCGAAGCGTGACGGCCGGGAGGTGTGCTCGATCCACCCCGACGCGGCTGCGGCGCGCGGGATCGCCGCAGGCGACGTCGTGCGCCTGTTCAACGATCGCGGCGCCTGCCTGGCCAGCGTCCGCCTGTGCCCGGACATGCTGCCGACGGTCGTGCGACTCCCGACCGGCGCCTGGCTCGACCTGGTCGTCGATTCGCAGGGCCGCTCGCTGTGCACGCACGGGAACCCCAACGTGCTGACCCGCGATATCGGCACGTCCTCGCTGGCGCAGGGATCGACCGGCCAGCTGACCCGGGTCCAGGTGGAACGCTTCGACGAACCGCTGCCGCCGGTACGCGCGTTCACCCCACCCGTTGTCGCGGCAGGCGGCTCTCGAGAAGATTCCTGAGATTCGACGGGCCCGCCATCGGGCGCATCAATGGACGGGCGCCGATGGGTTCGATATCCGCCGGCCGGGAATCGCCGCCAGCAGGTCCTGCGTATACGGGTGGCGCGGCTGGACGAGAATCTGCCTGGCGTCCCCGATCTCGACGACTTCGCCGCGCTGCATGACCGCGATCCGGTGGCAAAGCCGAGCGGCGACGCGCAAATCATGCGTGATGAACAGCATGGTCAGGTTCAGGCGCTCCCGGACGTTCTCGAGGAGATCCAGGATCTGCGCCTGCACGGAAACGTCCAATGCGGACACCGCCTCGTCGGCGACCAGGACCTCCGGTTCCATCATCAGGGCGCGAGCGATCGAGAGTCGCTGCCGCTGGCCCCCGGAAAACTCGTGCGGATAGCGGTGCAGCGCGCTGGCGTCGATGCCGACGAGGTCGAGCATTTCCAGCAGCCGTCCGCGCGCCTCGGCCGGGGGAACCCCGAAATTCGAGGGGCCTTCGAGAAGCGCCCGTTCGATCGTCATGCGCGGATTGAACGACCGGAACGGGTCCTGGAACACCATCTGGACTCGCTTGCAGGTATCGCGCCATTGTCGTGCCGACATCCGGGCGAGATCCTTCCCGTCGAGGAGGATGTGGCCTTCGGTGGGCTTCTCCATGCGCGCCACGCACCGTCCCAGGGTCGTCTTGCCGGAGCCGGATTCGCCGACGATCCCGAGGGTCTCCCCGCGCGCCACCTCGAGCGACACTCCGGCGAGCGCATTGACCACCCTGCGCTTCGACTTGAACACCGAAGCCGTCTTGAAGCGCATCGACAGGTTCCGTATCGCCAGATGAGGGGCCGCATCGGTCCGCGCGATGGGCCCGGCACCGAACTCGCCTTTGGGGGCGGCGGCCAGCAGCTCCCGCGTATACGGGTGCCGCGGCGATCGCAGGACCTGGTCTGCCGTTCCGCTCTCGACGATTCGCCCGCCCTGCATCACGACGACCTTGTCGGCGATCTCGGCGACGACGTCGAAATCGTGCGTGATGAAGAGGACGCTATTGCTATGGCGTCCCCTCAGTTCGTTCAGCAGGCGCAGGATCTGCGCCTGCGTCGTCACGTCGAGCGCCGTCGTGGGCTCGTCCGCGACGATGAGTCCGGGACCCATCGCCAGCGCCATCGCGATCAACACGCGCTGCCGCTGCCCTCCGGAGAGCTGGTGAGGATAGGCGAACCGCAGCGTGTCCGGCGAGGGCAGATGGACATCGGCCAGCAAGGCGAGGACCCGCTGGGTGACCTCCTGGCGCGTCAGTCCCTTGGCATGGAACTCGAAAATCTCGGCGATCTGGTCACCGACCCGCATCAGCGGATTCAGCGCCGTCATCGGCTCCTGGAAGATCATCGCCATCCGGTTGCCGCGCATTCTCTGCAGTTCCCCGGCAGAGGCATGCGTGATGTCCCGACCCATCAGGAGGATCTGTCCGCCTTCGAGCGTCAGGATGCCCTCGGGCAGCAGTCCCATGACCGCGCTCGCGGTGACGGACTTGCCGGATCCGCTGTTCCCGACGATGCAGACGACCTCTCTCGCGCCGACCGTGAGGCTGATGTCGTCGACGGCGTTGCGACGATCCGATCCCGCCGGCAAGCGCACGCGGAGGTTGCGGATGTCGAGAACCGGGACGCTCCCCTCGATCGGCTCGTCCATGCCGCTAGCCCTCCGTCTTCCTGGCATGCCTGGGATCCAGTCGGTCGCGCAGCGCATCGCCGAAGACGTTCACCGAGAGGATCAGGAGCGCGAGGAAGATGCCCGGATAGAGCACGATCCAGGGCGCCCTTTGAAAGTACGGCCTTCCTTCCGCGATGATGCTGCCGAGGCTCGGGATCGACGGCGGAAAACCCAGGCCCAGGAACCCCAGCGCAGCCTCGGTCAGGATCGCCGACCCGCAAACGAAGGTTGCCTGCACGACCAGCGGATTGATCGTGCTCGGCATGATGTGCCGCAGCAGGACCCTTCGCACCGGGGTGCCCATTCCCAGTGCCGCTTCGACGTAAGGCTGCTCCCGCACGGACAGCACGACGCTGCGGACGAGGCGGGCGATGCGGGGTATTTCCGGGATGGTGATCGCGATCACGATCGTCACGACGTTCGCCCCCGCCAGGGCCATCAGCGCGACCGCGAGAAGGAGGCCCGGGATCGCCATGATCCCGTCCATGAGCCTCATCAGGACCGCATCCAGTTTCCGGAAGTAGCCGGCCAGGAGGCCGATCAGGAGGCCGGCAAGCACCGAGAGCACGCAAACCAGCGCGGAAATGGTGATCGAAAGCCGCCCGCCGTAGATCACCCGGGAAAAGAGGTCCCGCCCCAGCGAATCGGTGCCGAGCCAGTAGTTGCCATGCGCGTTCTGCAGGCGCGCCCGGGGGGTGAGCATGGCGGGATCGTGCTGCGCGAGCAGCGGCGCGCAGAGGCAGATGACGATCAGCAGGAGAAGAAAGCCCAGCGAGGCGGCGATGACGGGATCGCGGAGGACGCGCAGGGCTGAATCGCTACGATGACGAGAGCTCATATGACTCGCCCGGATCAATAGCGAATACGGGGATCCAGCAATACGTATGCAATGTCGATCGCCAGGTTGATGAATATGTAGGCGAACGAGAAGAACAGGATCGTTCCCTGCACGACGGGGTAGTCACGGGCAAGCACGGCATCCACCATCAGACGGCCCACTCCGGGAATATTGAATACGGTTTCGATCACGACCACGCCGCCGATCGCCGTGCTGAGGCTGATGCCGATGATGGTGACGATGGGTACCGCCGCGTTGCGAAGCGCGTGACGGAACAGGACCACCAGCTCGGTTGCGCCCTTTGCCCGCGCGGTCCGCACGAAGTCTTCGCTCAGCGTGTCGAGCATGCTCGTCCTCGTGAACCGGGTCACCACCGCGATGTAGGTGATCGCCAGCGTGGTCGCCGGAAGGATGAGATGGCGAACGTAGCCCGGAACACCGTTCGTCCACGACGAATAGCCCTGGACCGGCAGCCAGTCGAAGACGACCGCGAAGACCCATATCATCAGGTAGCCGACCACGAAGGACGGCATCGAAAAGCC
Organism: Burkholderiaceae bacterium; assembly: GCA_039807785.1. Lineage (GTDB taxonomy): Bacteria > Pseudomonadota > Gammaproteobacteria > Burkholderiales > Burkholderiaceae_E > Zeimonas. The sequence goes on along the minus strand of JBDHRX010000081.1, from coordinate 9,214 downwards.
CAGAACCGCCGACGCGGTGATGCCATGGTCGATCCATCGTCCATGCAAGACCGCGGCCGTGACGCCCAGGGGCACCGCGATGACGATCGTCAGGAGAATGGCCAGGAAGGCCACCGAAAGCGTGGGTTCCAGGCGCGTGGCGATCAACCCCGCCACCGGCTGCTTGGAAAGGGCGGAAACGCCGAGGCTGCCGCCCGCCAGGGAGCCGATCCATTTCAGGTACTGCGTCGGGATCGACTGGTCGAGGCCCATCTCGGTGCGAAGGGCGGCCACCTCTTCCTCGCTGGCCATGTCGCCGGCCATGACGCGCGCCGGGTCTCCGGATGCGAACCGCAGCAACAGGAAGACCACGGTCGCGACGACGAGCATCACCGGAATCGTCGCTATGACCCGCCTGATAACGAGATTCAGCATGATGCCCGTGCCCTGGTCAGCGCTGGCTGCCCCAGAAGAGCGGCAATGGGGCCTCGACCATGTTCTTCATCTTGCCGTTGTAGCCCTTGAACTTGGAGAACTCGCCAAGAGGCAGATAGACGACCTGGTCGTAGTTCAGCTTCTGCACCGCGGTAGCGACCTTCATCTTGGCCGCTTCGTCGGCCGCCTCCGCGAACTGGGTGCGCAGCGCCTCCAGCTCGTCGCTCTTGGACCATCCCATGTAGCCGATCTCGCCCCGCCCGTCCAGGTTCGGGTTGATGACGGGGGTCAGCAGGTCGAGCGTGCTCCATTGCGAATGGCAGATGCTCCACCCTCCCTTCTCCACCGGGAACTTCTGGTTCCGGCGCGCCTGCATGGTGGTGTAGTCCATCGACTGGATCTCGACGTTCATCCCGATGCTTCGAAGCGCCTGGGCGGTGATGGGCGCCTGCGCGGACATCACCTTGATATCGGTGGGATGCAGGATGACGACCTTGGTCCCGTCGTACCCGCTTTCCTTCAGGAGCTTGCGCGCATGCTCGAGGTTGGCGGGCTTGGTCTGCGTCGCATCCACCTCCGACGCGTAGGGGGAGGTGCACGAATACACCGAGCCGCAGGTGTGATAGAACTTCGGATCGCCGAACTGGGCCGCGAGATAGTCTGCCTGGGAAAGCGCCGCCATGGCCGCGCGCCGGACCTTCACGTTGTTGAACGGCGGCTGCAGCCAGTTGAAGCGCACGGTGAACATGTCGGTGTGACTGCCCTTGGTGAAGCGCTCGACGGTGATTCCGGCCGCCCCGTCGAGCTGCCCGATCAGGTCGGGAGGCACGTCCTCCATGTAGTCGATTTCATTGTTGCGCAGGGCATGCACCGCCGTCTGGGCGTCGGGAATCGAGACGATCTCGAGGCGATCGGCAATCGCGACCTTCCCGCCGGCAAAGCCGCTCGCGGGTTCCTTTCTCGGAACGTAGTCCTCGAACTTCAGGTACGTCGACTTCACCCCCGGCTGGAAATCACCCGGCACGAACTTGTACGGACCGGAGCCGACGACCTCGGTCAGCGCGCGCGACGGCGGCGTATCGGCGATTCGCTTCGGCATGATGAACGGCACCGGCGACCCCTCCTTCGCGAGGGTGTCGATCACCAGCCCGTATGCCGTCTTGAGCCGAATCTCGAAGGTCTTCGGGTCGACGGCAACCATCTCCCCGGTCGCCTGCAGCAGGCGACCGCCCATCTGGTCGCGCTGCCCCCAGCGTTTCAGCGAGGCGATCACGTCCTCGGAAGTGACCGGAGATCCGTCGTGAAACTTCAACCCGTCCCGCAGGACGAAGGTGTACGTCTTCTTGTCGGCCGACACCTTCCATGACCCCACCATCTGGGGTTGCGGTTTGGATTGCGCATCCTTGGCGAAGAGCGTGTCGTAAACCAGGTACCCGTGGTTGCGCGTGCTGTACGCAGGCGTCGTGACGGGATCCAGGATCCTCAGTTGCGACTGGAGGACGACTTTCAAGGTGGTCGCCGCGCGCGACTCGGCGACGCCCAGAAGCATCAGGCTGCTCGCCAGGAGAACCGCTCCCACGAGGGCCGAGAATCGGCCGCCACCCCGATGCCGCGGCGACACGGACATCGAGAGTTTCGCTGGTATTCCTGTCATATGGCACCCCTGTGATTGCTTGGACGCAGTTGGATCCAGTGGGCTTCCGGACCGGACGAGGCGGCGCGCGCCAGTGTCGTCCGGACGGAGCCCGGCCACCTCTTGGAACCCTGGAGAACCGCCGAGGCCAGCCGCGACTTCGATTGACAGCCGGGACTTCGATCGACGTTCTGTATTTCGGTACCGTAGTTCCAGAATGTGGCAGACATAGGCTGCCAAGTGCGCCCCGGACTGTCAAGTGCTTTCGAGCCCGGCAAACCCGGATGGCGACGCGGCCCGCGGCCGCGCCGCCGCGTCATTCCCCGGCGAGCGCGCCGGCGAGCTGGCGCGCGCTTTCCTCGAGCATCGCGACCACCTCCCGGCGCCGGTCGGGCGCGAAGCGCGGCGAGATCGCGACCACGCTCAACGCCACGCTGGGCCGCCCGAAGCGATGCGGCACGGCCACGCCGACGCCCGTGACGCCATCGAAGATGTCGTTCTCGTTCAGACCGTAACCGAGCGCCTGCGAGCGGCGGATCATCTTCCACAACACCTGCTCGGTGAGGTGGCCGTAGCGCGTCAGACGCTGCGCGTTCGAAGCGACGATGCCGGCCAGCTCGTCGTCGGGCAGCTTCAGCAGCATCGACAGCCCGCCCACCGTGCTGCCGAGCGGCCGGCGCGCCCCGATCTCCTGCGTGAGCACCTTGATCGGGTAGCCGCCGACCGCGCGATCGATGACGACGCTGTCGGCGCCGCTGCGCACCGTCAGGAACACCGTGTCGCCGGTCTGCCGGGCCAGGCGGCGCAGCACCGGCGCGCCGACCTCCTTGACGCCGAAATGCATGCTCGAAGCGAGGCCCAGCTCGTACGACAGCGGCCCGAGGAAGTACAGCTTGGTGCCGTGCCGCTGCATGACGAGTCCTTCCCGCACCAGGCACGCGAGCAGGCGATGCACGGTGGCCGGCTTCAGCTGCGTGTCGCGCGCGAGGTCCACCAGCCGGCTGCCGGCGAAGTTGTGCGCCGCCACCTCTTTCAGCAGGGCCACGGCGCGGCCGATGCTCTGCGTGCCGTCCGATCCGGCCGCGCGCTTCCCGTCCCCGTCATCCCTCATCGCGCCTCCGCCTGCCTGCGCCGCAGCTTCGCCCGCCCTGCATTCCCGCCCGCCTTCCCGCCCCGCGCTTCCGTCCTGCCCCGATCCCGCATCGCCGCGAAATTTCCATATCATGGAACTGGATTGACGGTCGATCCGGGCGATATCTAGCATGAATCGTGACGGATCGACGTGTCCGTCGCAACCGATGCCGGATCGGCAATTCCATCTCGTGGATGATCGATCGGCCATCTCGCCGGATATCAGAGGGAACTTCATGGCTCAGCGGATCAGACAGGTTCATTTCGACGTGGTCGTCCTCGGCGGCGGTGCGGCCGGGATCACGGCGGCAGCGGCGGCGGCGAGGAACGGCCGCAAGACCCTGCTGGTGGAAGCCGGTCCGATCCTGGGCGGCGAGCTGCTGAGCGGCATGTCGATCGACGGGCTGCTCAACGCCCGCAACGAATACGTCTGCGGCGGCCTGTCCGACGCGTTGCTCGAGGAGTGCCGCCGGATGGACGGCTTCATCGGGCCGATCCACGATTTCCGCCTGATCAGCTACGTCTGCGTCGATCCGGAGGTCATGAAGATCGCGGTGATGCGCCTGCTGACCCGCTACGGCGTGACGCCGTGGATGTACACCCTGGCCGAGGACGTGGTGACCGAGGGCGGACGCGTGCGCGGCCTGGTCACGGTGAACAAGGGCGGGCGCACGCTGGTCACGGCCGACTACTTCATCGACTGCTCCGGCGACGGCGACCTCGCGGCGATGGCCGGCGCGCCGTTCGAGCTCGGCGCTCCGGACGGCGAGCTCCAGCCCCTGTCGCTGATGTTCCGCATGAGCAACGTCGAGACCGAGCCGATGCTCGCCTTCGCGCGCGACAACCCGGATTCGCTGGCCGTCGGGGAAAGCGACTACGTCCGCGCCGGGCGCACCGATGCGCAGCTCGCGATGGAGCTCTACAAGCAGGGGCAGCCGTCGCTCTTCTTCAAGAGCGATGGGCCGTTCCTCGGGAAGGCGATCGCGCGCGGCGACATCGCGCCGACGGCGCTGATCATGATCATGCCGACCTCGGCGGCGCGCAAGGAGGTCTGCGTGAACGCGACGCGGATCGCCGAGAACATCGTCGGCATGGACGCCGCCGCGGTCAGCCGCACGATGACGGCGCTGATGGAGCAGGTCTGGACCTGCGCCGAGTTCCTCAAGCGCGACCTGCCGGGCTTCGAGAACGCCCATTTCTCGGGGCTGGCGCCGCGCATCGGCATCCGCGAGACGCGCCGGATCATGGGCGACTACGTGCTGACCAAGGAAGACGCGATCGAGGCGCGCAAGCACCCGGACTGCATCGCCAAGGGCGCGCACCACGTCGACATCCACCAGGACGGGATCCGGCAGATCCGCCTCCCGATCGCCGACGGCGGCTCCTACGACATCCCGTTCCAGTGCCTGCTGCCGCGCGGCCTGGACAACGTGCTGGTCGCGGGCCGCTGCCTGTCGGCCACCCGCGAGGGCATGGGCACCGCGCGCACGATGGGGCCGTGCATGGCCATGGGCCAGGCGGCGGGCACGGCGGCGGCGATGTGCATCGACGGCGGGCTGCCCGACGTGCGCAGCCTGTCGATCCGCGCGCTGCAGCAGCGACTGCGCGAGCAGGGCGCCATCATCGACGGCGTCCACTGAGGCCGCGCCCGGGTTCACCAACAAGAGAAGCCCCCGAGGGGGACGGAGGAAACGACGATGCAGAAGACTCTCAGGTTCGCCCTTGCAGGCATCGCGGCGGCGCTGATCGGCGCCGCCCCGACCGCGGCCCGGGCCGACGACTATCCCACCAAGCCGGTGCGCATCGTCGTGCCGTTCGCACCCGGCGGTTCGACCGACCAGTTGGCGCGCCTGGTGGCCGACCGGATGTCGCAGGCCTGGAACCGCCAGTTCGTGGTCGAGAACCGCGCCGGCGCGGGCGGCAACATCGGCGCGGCCTCGGTGGCCACCGCGGAGCCGGACGGCCACACGCTGGTGATGGGCTCGATCGGCACCCACGCGACGAACAGCCTCATCTATCCGAAGATGCCCTACGACACGGTGGCCGATTTCGCGCCGGTCACGCAGGTCGCGAACGTCCCGCTGATCCTGGTCGTCCATCCGACGCTGGAGGTGAAATCGGTCGCCGAGCTGATCGCGCTGCTGAAGTCGAAGCCGGGCCAGCTGAACTACGCCTCGGGCGGCAACGGCGCGTCGCAGCACCTGGCCGGGGAGCTGTTCAAGTACCTGACCGGCACGCAAGTGCAGCACGTGCCGTACAAGGGCAGCGCCAACGCGCTGCCGGACCTGCTGGCCGGTCGCATGGCCTACATGTTCGCGGACCTGCCGCTGGTGGCTCCCTACATCAAGGACAACCGCCTGCGCGCGCTCGCGGTCGCGGGCCGCAACCGCATCACGCAGCTCCCGGACGTGCCCACCGTCGCCGAGGCCGGCGTCAAGGACTACGAGGCCAGCGCCTGGTACGCGCTGTTCGCCCCGGCGAAGACGCCCGCCGCGATCGTCGACCGGCTGCAGGCGGGGATCGCCAAGGAACTCAAGGCGCCCGAGGCCCAGCGCCGGCTCGACTCGATGGGCGTCGAGCCGGTGCTCGGCACGCCGGCCGACCTGCGCCGGTTCCAGGCCTCGGAGATCTCGCGCTGGGGCGAGGTCGTCAAGGCGGCGAAGATCCACATCGACTGACCCGGCGCCCGGGGCCGCGCGGGATCGCGCCCCGGGGGCGTCCGGAACTCGCCACACGTCCGGGCGTCCGGAGCCCGCGCCGGATCACGCCCGGCGCGGGCTCCGGCGCAGCATCAGGCTGTTGGTGAGCAGCGCGCCGACCACGATCGCCGCGCCGGCGAGCTCGACGAGCTCGAAGCGTGCCCCCTCGAAGGCGCGGAACGCGAAGGTGACGATCGGCATCAGGTTCAGGATCAGCACCCCGTTCACCGAGCCGATGCGCTGCAGCCCGGCGTTCCAGAGGATCATGCCGAGGACCACGCCGACCAGCGAGATGTAGGCCAGCCGCCAGGCGGCCGACGGCAGCGCCGACGGATCGACGTACACCTGGCCGAAGGCATGCGCGATGCCCCAGATGAGCACGATCACGGCCAGCCCGGGCAGCGTGGTGAGCGTCGACACGCGCAGCGCGGACCAGCCCACCATCCGCGCGGTCGTCACCGCGTAGCCGACCCAGGCGATCGCCGCGAGCAGCACCAGCAGGTCGCCCAGCAGCTCGCCCGCGTCGAGGTTCATCCGGCCGAACCCGGCGCCGCGCGTGACCACCAGCGCGACGCCGGCGAAGCCGACCGCGATGCAGACCAGCGTGAATCGCGGCGGGGGGCGCCTCTGCAGGACCCACTCGGCGAGCGCCGCCATCGCGGGCTGCAGCGCCAGCACGATCACCGCGACCTCCGGCCGGGTGAGCGACAACCCGATGAACAGCAGCAGCCCCGACACGCCGAGGCCGATCGTGCCGGCGAACAGGACCGGCCGCGCCCGCCCTTCGAACGCGAAGGCGGCGCGCCCCTCCTTCCACCAGAGCAGCAGCACCAGCGCCGCCGCGGCGATCGCGTAGCGCGCCACCGTCATCGAGTAGCCGTCGAGCGCGACGAAGGCGCCCTTGGCGATCGGGAACTGCCCGCCCCAGATCAGCATCGCGGCGAACGCCGCGGCGAGGCCCTGCGCGATCCCGGATCGCGCGGGTTCGGAACCGGTCACAGGCCGAGGATCTTCTGGATGACCGACTTCGCGATGAAGCCGAGCATGCCGAACGCGAGGACGAAGAACAGCACGAAAGTGCCGAACCGCCCCGCTTTCGACTCGCGCGCCAGCTGCCAGATCACGAACAGCATGAACAGGATGAACGCGCCGATCCCGAAGGTGACGCCGAAGTCGGCGATCTGCTCCTCGGTGTAGCCGAACATCGCGGCGCCTCCGCGGACCCGCTGCCTATTGCCCTTCGAGGAAGCTCTTCAGCTTGTCCGCGCGGCTCGGGTGGCGCAGCTTGCGCAGCGCCTTGGCCTCGATCTGGCGGATGCGCTCGCGGGTGACGTCGAACTGCTTGCCGACTTCCTCGAGCGTGTGGTCGGTGCTCATCTCGATGCCGAAGCGCATGCGCAGCACCTTCGCTTCGCGCGGCGTCAGGCTGTCGAGGATGTCCTTCACGACATCGCGCAAACCGGCCTGCATCGCGGCCTCGATCGGCGCCGTGTTGTTGGTGTCCTCGATGAAGTCGCCCAGGTGCGAGTCGTCGTCGTCGCCGATCGGCGTCTCCATCGAGATCGGCTCCTTGGCGATCTTCAGGATCTTGCGGATCTTGTCCTCGGGCATCTCCATGCGCGCGGCCAGCGTCTGCGGATCGGGCTCCTGGCCGGTCTCCTGCAGGATCTGGCGGCTGATCCGGTTCATCTTGTTGATCGTCTCGATCATGTGCACCGGGATGCGGATCGTGCGCGCCTGGTCGGCGATCGAGCGCGTGATCGCCTGCCGGATCCACCACGTGGCATAGGTGGAGAACTTGTAGCCGCGCCGGTACTCGAACTTGTCGACCGCCTTCATCAGGCCGATGTTGCCTTCCTGGATCAGGTCGAGGAACTGCAGGCCGCGGTTGGTGTACTTCTTGGCGATCGAGATCACCAGGCGCAGGTTGGCCTCGGTCATCTCGCGCTTGGCCTTGCGCGCCTTGGCCTCGCCCATCGCCATGCGCTTGTTGATCTCCTTGAGATCCGAGAGCGGCAGCACCACGCGCGCCTGCAGGTCGATCAGCTTCTGCTGCAGGTCCTGGATGGCGGGGATGTTCCGGCGCAGCACCTCGACGTAGGACGGATTGGCGGCGACTTCCTTCTCCGACCACTTGAGATTGGTCTCGTTGCCCGGGAAGATCTGCAGGAAGCGCTCGCGCGGCATGCCCACCCGCTGCACCGAGATCTCGCCGATCGCGCGCTCGAGCGAGCGCACCTCGTCGACCTGGCTGCGCAGCGTATCGCACAGCTTCTCGACCATCTTGGCCGTGAAGCGGATGCTCATCAGCTCGTCCTGGATCGAGGTCTGCGCCTTCAGGTAGGCCTTGCTCTTGTAGCCTTCCTTCTCGTACGCGACGCGCATCTTGTCGAACCACTTCGAGATGTGCTCGAACTTCTCGAGCGCCTCGCGCTTGAGCTCCTCGAGCCGCGCCGAATTGGCGGTGGCCGCCGCATCGCCGTCATCGTCGTCGTCGAAGTCGCCCGGCGCCGCCGCCGGCGCCGGCGAGAAATCGGCGTCGTCGGCGGCGTCCGGATCGACCAGCCCGTCGACGACCTCGTCGATGCGCATCGTGCCGGCCGCGATCCTCTCGGCGTGCGCGAGCGCCTCGGCGATGGTGGTCGGGCAGGCCGAGATCGCCTGCACCATGTGCTTCAGGCCGTCCTCGATGCGCTTGGCGATCTCGATCTCGCCCTCGCGCGTGAGCAGCTCGACCGAGCCCATCTCGCGCATGTACATGCGCACCGGGTCGGTGGTGCGGCCGAACTCGGAATCGACCGTCGACAGCGCCGCCTCGGCCTCTTCCTCGGCGTCGTCGTCGGAGCTGGCCACCGGCGTGGTGTCGGCCATCAGCAGCGTCTCGGCATCGGGCGCCTGGTCGTAGACCGTGATGCCCATGTCGCCGAAGGTGCTGATGATCGACTCGATCGCCTCGGCGTCGACCAGGTCTTCGGGCAGATGGTCGTTGATCTCGGCGTAGGTGAGGAAGCCGCGGTCCTTGCCCTGCTTGATCAGCTGCTTGAGCTTGTTGCGGGTGGCCTCGCGCTGCTCCTCGGTGATGCCCTGGCGGCTGCCGAACTCCTTGAGCAGCTGCTTCTCCTTGGCCCGGTTGCCGCGCTTGGACTTCGCCGGCGCCGCGGCGACCACCTCGGGCACCTCGGGGATGACCTCGGCCTCGTCGCCCTCGTCGAAACCTTCGACCTGGTCGTCGAGCAGGTCGTCGACGCCGTCACCCGCGGCGGCGCCCTTGCCGGCACCCTTCGCACCCGCCTTGGCGCCCGCCTTGACGTTCCCTTTCGCGCCGCCCTTCCCGGCC
>JBDHRX010000080.1:0-14868 GCA_039807785.1 Burkholderiaceae bacterium | reverse complement strand
CCCCGCGCAGCGGGGGCCAGCACCGGCGCCCCACCGGCCGGCCGCCCGCGCCTTGGCTCGCCCCAACCTTGGCGCGCGCCAACCCCGGCCCAGACTCAGCCGCAGCGATCCGCCGCGTCGTCCAGCAACCCGATCAGCGCCGACGGATCCTGCCCGCCGAGCCCGCGTTCGGCCAGCAGCCGGTAGCGTCGCGCCGCGTCCTCGAGCACCGGCAGCGTGACGCCGTGCTCGCCCGCCAGGGCCAGCGCGTTGTCGAGGTCCTTCAGCATGGTGTCCGCCGCGCCCAGCGGCGGGTCCCAGGCGCGCGCGGCCATCCGCGGCACGAACACCTGCAGCGGGATCGAATCGGCCCAGCCGCCGCGCAGGGCCTCCGGCAGCAGGCGCGCATCGACGCCGGCCGCCTCGGCCAGCCGGGCCGCCTCGGCCAGCACCGGCAGCAGCGAGCCGACGATCACCTGGTTGCACAGCTTGGTCGCCTGCCCGGCGCCCGGCTCGCCCATCCGCGTGAAGCGCTGCGCGAGCGGCGCGACCAGCGGACGCACCCGCTCGACGTGCTCGGCGCGCCCGCCGGCCATGATCGCCAGGCTGCCCTTCTCGGCGCCCGGAACGCCGCCCGAAACCGGCGCGTCGACCAGCCCCATGCCGCATTCGGCCTCGAGCCGGGCCGCGTGCTCGCGCGCCGCCGCCGGCGCGATGCTGGAGAAATCGACCACCAGCTTGCCCGGGGCGCCGCCGGCGGCGATGCCCTCGGGACCGAACAGCACCTGGTGCACCGAACGCTGGTCGGTCACGCAGATCATCACCACCTCGGCCGCGCGCGCCACCTCGGCCGGCGAGGCCGCCGCGACCGCGCCGCGCGCGAGCACCGGCGCCAGCTTGTCGCGGCTGCGGTTCCACACCACGACCCGGTGGCCGGCCTCGAGCAGGCGCAGCACCATCGGCCGGCCCATCAGGCCGACGCCGACGAACCCCAGCGGCGCCGCGCTCATCGCCCGCTCACCGCATCAGCCCGGGCAGGAACAGCACGACCTGGGGCACCAGCACCACGATCGCCAGCCGCACGATGTCGGCCGCCACGAACGGGGCGATCCAGCGCCACAACGCCGTGATCGGCGTCTTGAGCATGTTCTGCACCACGAACAGGTTCATCCCGACCGGCGGACTGATCATGCCGAGCTCGACCACCATCACGATCACGATGCCGAACCAGATCGGATCGAAGCCGAGGTGGACCACCAGCGGATGGAAGATCGGGACGGTGAGGAGGATCATCGACAGCTCCTCGAAGAACGTCCCCAGCACGATGTACAGCAGCAGGATCATGAAGATGACCAGCAGCGGCTCGACGCCGAACGCGGTCACCGCGTCCTTCAGCGCGCCGGGCAGCCCGGCGAAGTTCATGAACTGCGAGAACAGCAGCGCGCCGATCAGGATCGCGAACAGCGCGCCGGTGGTGCGGGCGGTCTCGACCGCGCAGTCGAGGATCGCCGGCCACGTCAGGCGCCCGCGCCACAGCGCGAAGAAGAACGCGCCGGCCGCGCCGACCGCGCCGCCCTCGGTGGCGGTGAACACCCCGAGGTACAGGCCGCCGATCACCACCAGCAGCAGCACCAGCACCGGCCAGACGCGGCCGAGCGCCGCCAGCGCCTGCGCCGGCGGCACCCGCTCGCCGCGCGGCCCCGCGGCCGGCCGGCGCCAGACGATCAGGGCCACCGTCGCCATGTAGAGCGCGATCGCGAGCACGCCCGGCAGCACGCCGGCGATGAACAGCTTGGCGACGTCGGTGCCGGTCATCACGCCGTAGATCACCATGATCACCGACGGGGGGATCAGGATGCCCAGCGTCCCGCCGGCGCAGATCGATGCCGCCGCCAGCCCCTCGTCGTAGCCGTAGCGGCGCATCGACGGGTGCGCGATCCGCGCGAACGTGGCCGCGGTGGCGATCGCCGAGCCGCAGACGGCGGCGAAGCCCCCGCAGGCGACGATGGTCGCCATCGCCAGGCCGCCGCGCCGGTGGCCGACGGCCGCGTTACAGGCGTCGTACAGGTCGTTCGCGATCCCCGAGCGGGCGATGAAGTTGCCCATCAGGATGAACATCGGCACCACCGAGAGCTCGTAGCTGGTGGTCTGCGACACCGGAATCTGGCCGAGCAGCGCCAGCGCCGGATCGAGCCCGATCACCGAGACGATGCCCGCCGTTCCGACCAGGATCATCGCGAACGCGATCGGGACGCCCGCCAGCAGCAGCGCCAGCGAGCCGAAGGCGTAGGTCGCCGCGGTCCATGCCGTCATCGCGCGGGCCTCACAGCGCCCCTCCGTGGATCCCGTCGGGCGCCTCCTCGGGCGCGCCCCGGGCGTCGCGCCATGCGCAGTACAGGAACACCAGCACCGCGACCAGGCACAGCGCCGCCATGACCCAGGCGACGTGCCCGCGCATGACCCCGAGCACGAGCGTCGTCTCGCGGCTGTCGACCAGCGCGTTGCCGCGCTCGAAGATGCGCCAGCCCATCAGTGCCACCGTCGCGGCGCAGACGATGTCGCCCGCGACGAGCTGGACGCGGCGCGCCCGCGGCGGCATGCGCGACTCGAACAGGTTGACGGTGATGTGGTCGCGCGTGATCGCCGCGAGCGACAGGCCGCCGAAGATCACCAGCGCCATCGTGATCTCGGTCATCTCGAACGCGCCGGTGAGCGGCGCGTTGAAGAAGAAGCGGGCCGTCACGTCGATCGACGTGACGGCCATCATGAACAGGATCGCGATGCCGGCGAGCGTCGCGAACAGCCGGGCGAGCGCCTTCATCGGACCGCGGCGCCTCGCGATGCCCTGGGGCGCCGCACGCTCAGACCACGTTCACGCGTTTGGCGGCCTTGTAGCGGTCGCCCATCTCCAGCGCGTACTTCGCGATCTCCTCGCCCGGCAGCCCGCGCTTCTTCGCCTCGGCGAGCCACTCGTCGTTCAGCGGCTTGAGCGCCGCCTTGATCTTCGCGACGTCGGCATCGGGCAGCGTGTTGAACTTCACCCCCACCTTCTCCAGCGCGGTGCGGCCCAGGTTGTCGCCGCTGGTCCAGGCCCAGGCGGAATTGAGCGCGAGCGCCATGCCGCCGTGCTTCTGGATCGCGGCCTGCGCCTTCGGGTTCAGCGCTGCCCACTTCTTCTCGTTGATCCCGAGCCAGAAGGTGTCGGTGTAGAGCAGCCCGCCGGGCACCCGGGTGGTCGCCTTGATCGCCGGCGTGATCTTGAAGGACTCGATCGACTCCATCGGGAACGTGATGCCGTCGGCCACGCCGCTCATCATCGCCTGCTGCGCCTCGGTCGGCGGCAGCTGCACCGGCGTGCCTCCGAGCGCCTGGACGATGCGCCCGGTGATGGCGCTGCCGACGCGGATCTTCTTGCCCTTGAGGTCGTCGATCGTCCTCAGGCCCTCGGCGCGCATGTGCAGGTACGGTTCCGAATGCACCCAGGTGCCGATCAGCTGGACGCCCTTGTGCTCGTTGTAGCGGGCCCCGTAGCGGGTGTAGGTGAGCCAGGAGGCCGCCGACCCGGCCCAGGGGTCGACCGACATGAACGGCATCCCCATGACCTCGGTCATCAGGAAGCGGTTCGGGTTGTGGCCCAGCACGCCGTAGCCGATGTCGATCGCGCCGTTGGCGCAGAAGTCGTAGTACTCGGGCGGGCGACCGATCGCGGCCGACATGAGGTCGAACTTGACCGTGCCCTCGCTGTCGGCCTCGACCGCCTGCGCCCAGGGGCGGACGATCCCGGAGACGATCAGGTGGTGCGCCGGCAGCCAGGTGCCGACGCGCAGCGTCGTCGCCTGCGCGCGCGCGGTCTTCGAGGTGACGATCGCCGGGCCGGCGATCGCGGCGGCGGCAGTGGCCTTCAGAAAGGATCTTCTTCTTTCCATGGTGTCTCCCGGTGTGCTGGCGATCTGGTGCCCGGCATTCTACTTGGCGCGACTGCCCGTTGTCTCCCCGTGCGCTCCGGCCGATGGCCAGTAATGCGAGTCCGGCATGGGCCGCGCCCCGAAGATGGCCTGCCCGACACGCACGACGGTCGCGCCCTCCTCGATGGCGATCTCGTAGTCGCCGGACATGCCCATCGACAGCTCGTCCAGGCCGATCCCGCGCGGGGCGTCCTGCCGCAGCCGGTCGCGCAGGCCGCGCAGGAGCGCGAAGCACTCGCGCACCCGTCCGGCCTCGGCCGAGAACAGCGCCAGCGTCATCAGGCCGCGCACGCGCAGCGCCGGGAATGCCGGCAGCTCACGCAGGAAGGCGGCCACCTCGTCCGGCGGCAGCCCGTACTTGCTGGCCTCTCCCGATGTATTGACCTGCACGAACACATCCAGCCCCCGCCCCTCGGCCTGCAGGCGTCGCTCCAGCGCCTCGGCCACGCGCAGGCTGTCGAGCGCCTGGAACTCGGCGGCGAAGCGCGCCACCAGCTTGGCCTTGTTGGTCTGCAGGTGGCCGATCACCGACCAGCGCAAGTCGGCCAGGTCCGCCATCGCCTCCCACTTGCGGCACGCCTCCTGCGGCTTGTTCTCGCCCAGCAGGCGGCAGCCCGCGGCGTAGGCCAGGCGCAGGCTGGCCTCGGGTTTGGTCTTGCTGACCGGCAGCAGGCGCACGCCGGCCGGATCGCGGCCGGCCCGCTGGCAGGCCGCCGCAATGCGTGCATGCACCGCCGCCAGGTTGCGGCGGAAGTCTTCCACCGACCCCGCCTGCGGCCAGTGTCCGTGCCGATCGTGCCGGGTGGAGGTTTCCAAGGGAATGATGGTTACCGACGATCGCGCCGGGCCGGAGGCCGGCTCGATCCGGCCGGGCCTCCGGGCGCCCCGGGGCTCATGCCTGGATGTAGGCGGTCTTCACCGTCGTGTAGAACTCGGCCGCATAGCTTCCCTGCTCGCGCGGACCGAAGCTCGAGGCCTTGCGTCCGCCGAACGGGACGTGGAAGTCGACGCCGGCGGTCGGCGCATTGACCATCACCATGCCGGCCTGCGCATGCCGCTTGAAATGCATCGCGTGGCGCAGCGAGGTGGTGCAGATCCCGCTGGTGAGGCCGAACTCGGTGTCGTTCGCCGTTGCGAGTGCTTCGTCGAAACTCTCCACCCGGATGACGCTCGCGACGGGCCCGAAGACCTCCTCCCGGTTGATGCGCATCTCGTTGCGGGTGTCCACGAACAGGGTGGGAGCCAGGTAGAAGCCGGGCGTCGCCGCGCTCACCTGGTCGCCGCCGCATGCCAGCGTCGCGCCTTCGCGCCTGGCGATCTCGATATAGCTCAGGTCCTGGTCCAGCTGCGCCTGGTCGACCACCGGCCCGATGTCGATCCCGGGGCTGCGCGCATCGCCGACTTTCAGTGCCCGGGTGCGTTCCAGGAGCGCGGCGACGAAACGGTCGTGAATGCCGGACTCCACGATGAGCCGGCTCGATGCGGTGCAGCGCTGCCCCGTCGAGAAGAAGGCGCCCTGGATCGCGCAGTGGACGGCGGTGTCGAGATCGGCGTCGTTCAGCACCACCAGGGGGTTCTTGCCGCCCATCTCGAGCTGGAAGCGCGCGTGCCGGGCCACGCAGGCGGCGGCCACGCGCGCGCCCGTGGCGGTCGAGCCGGTGAAGGTGATCGCATCGACGTCGCGGTGGTTCAGCAAGGTCTCGCCGACGGCCCGGCCACGCCCCATCACGAGGTTGAAGACCCCCGCCGGGATGCCGCTGCGACTGATGATCTCGGCCAGTGCCCATGCCGAGCCGGGCACCAGATCGGCCGGCTTGAACACCACGCAGTTGCCGTAGGCCAGCGCGGGCGCGATCTTCCAGGCCGGGATCGCGATCGGGAAGTTCCAGGGCGCGATGATGCCGACGACGCCCACCGGCTCGCGCGTGACCTCGATCTCCATCCCCGGGCGCACCGACATCTGCTTGTCGCCCACCACGCGCAGCGCCTCGCCGGCGAAGAACTTGAAGATCTGGCCGGCGCGCGCGACTTCCCCGGTCGCTTCGGGCAGGGTCTTGCCCTCTTCGCGCGCGAGGAGGTTCCCCAGCTCGTCCTTGCGAGCCAGGATCTCCGCGCCGATCCGGTCGAGGGCGTCGGCGCGTGCCTGCGGCGTCGCCAGCGACCAGCCCGGAAACGCCGCGCGCGCGGCCTCGATGGCCTGACGGGCCAGGCCCTCGTCGGCCCGCGCGTATTCGCCGACGACGTCGCCGGTGTTCGAAGGGTTGATATCGGGTGCCGACTCCGCGCCGTCGACCCAGGTACCGGCGATGAAATGTCCGTGCTTGCTCACGTGTTCGGTCCTCATTCCTGGTGCATGCGCGCGTGCAGCCGCGTCGCGGGCTGATTCGAGATCATCGGGCGTCCGGAGGGTTCTACTCGGCGCGGCGGCCCGCCGTCGTCCCGTGCGTGATCGCCCCGTCGAAGGCCGAGCCGACCAGCCGCGCGTACTTCTCGAGCACGCCGGTGGGCGGCTCGCGGCGCGGCGCCTGCCACCCCGCGCGGCGCCGGGCGAGCTCGGCCTCGTCCACGTGCAGCGTCGCGGTGCCGGCCTCGGCGTCGATGGTGATGCGGTCGCCGTCGCGCACCAGCGCGATCGCGCCGCCGGTCGCCGCCTCGGGGCTGGCGTAGCCGACCATCATCCCGCGCGTGGCCCCCGAGAAGCGGCCGTCGGTGAACAGCGCCACTTTCTCGCCGACGCCCTGGCCGTAGAGCAGCGCCGTGACGCCCAGCATCTCGCGCATGCCGGGGCCGCCGCGCGGCCCCTCGTGGCGGATCACCAGCACGTCGCCCTCGCGGTAGGCGCGCCGGCGCACCACGTCGGCGCAGTCCTCCTCGCAGTCGAACACGCGCGCGACGCCCTCGAAGCGCAGCTTCTTCAGGCCCGCCACCTTCAGCAGCGCGCCGTCGGGGCACAGGTTGCCCTTGAGCACCACGATGCCCCCGGTGGCCATGATCGGCTCCCGGCGGACCACCTCGCCGTCGGCGCCGGGATGGCCGGACAGCGCCTGCTCGAGCGTGGTGCCGTGGATCGTCAGGCAGTCGCCGTGCAGCGCCCCCGCTTCCAGCAGCGCCTTGAGCACCACGTAGACCCCGCCGACCGCGTGCAGGTCCTTGGCCAGGTACTTCCCGCCCGGCTTCATGTCGGCCAGCAGCGGCGTGCGGCGCGACACGCGCGCCAGGTCGTCCATCGAGAACGCGATGCCGGCCTCGTGCGCGATCGCCGGGATGTGCAGGCCGGCGTTGGTCGAGCCGCCGGTGGCGGCGACCGCCGCACAGGCGTTCTCCAGGCTCCGGCGGGTGACCAGGTCGCGCGGCAGCGGACCGTCGCCGCCGAGGATGCGCATCGCCACGCGGCCGGCCTCGCGGGCCATCGCCCGGCGCGCGCTGTACACCGCCGGCATCGTCGCCGAGCCCGGCAGCGCGAGGCCGAGCGTCTCGGAGATCATCGCCATCGTGTTCGCGGTGAACTGGCCCGGGCAGGCGCCGATCGTCGGCAGGCAGGCGTGCTCGAGCGCATCCAGCTCCTGCTCGGTCATCTCGCCGGCCAGCAGCGCGCCGATGCCCTCGTAGGTGTCGAGCACGGTGATGTCGCGCCCGCGCCACGAGCCGGGCAGCGCTGCCCCGCCGTAGAGGAACACCGACGGCAGGTTCAGCCGCGCCATCGCCATCATCATGCCCGGCAGCGTCTTGTCGCAACCGGCGAAGGTGACCAGCGCGTCGTAGGCATGGCCGCGCACCACCGCCTCGACGCCGTCGGCGATCAGTTCGCGCGAGAGCAGCGAGTAGCGCATGCCGCCGTGGTTCATCGACATGCTGTCGGCGACCGAGATCGAGGCGAAGTCGAACGGCACGCCGCCCGCCTCGCGCACGCCGGTGCAGGCCTCGCGCGCGAGATCGCCGAGCCCGGCATTGCACGGCGTCACGTTGTTGGCCGTGCTCGCCACGCCGACGAAGGGCTTGCCGATGTCCTCGTCGGACAGGCCGAGCCCGCGCAGGAAGGCACGGTGCGGCGCGCGATCGGCGCCTTCGACGGTGACGCGCGACGGGAGCTTGCGGGGGCTGGACGGCACGACGGGTTCCTCCTGCGATGCGGGGTCGGGGTTCGGGGCGCCCTCAGGACGGCGCCTGCGCGGCGAGGTGGCCGGCGACGATCTCGTCGATGTCCGCGCTCGGCGCGAAGCCGAGCCGGGCCGCGCGCTCGGAACGCACCGCGCGCGGCAGCCGGTCCATGATCGCCTGCAGCGCCGGGTCCGGCGCGAAGCGCACCGTCCCGAGCGCGCGGCCGGCGCCCAGGCGCCGGACCGCGTCGAGCATCTCGCGCGCGGTGACCGGGATGCCGGTCAGCAGCGTGGTGCGGTCCGGGCCGAGCGCGTCGGCCGGCAGGCCCCCCGCATGGACGAAGGCGTCCACCGTGCGCGCCAGCGAGATGCAGGCCATCGACGTCTCCGGGCCGACCGGACAGGCGTAGTCGCGGCCGGCGAGCGGCTCGCGCACGATCGCGCTCGCCCATCCGGACACCGCGGTGTTCGCCGCGCCGGGCCGCACCATCACGGTGGGCAGGCGCAGCGAGCGGCCATCGACGAAGCCGCGGCGCGAGTAGTCGTTGATCAGGATCTCGCAGGCGAGCTTGTGCGCGCCGTAGGACAGCTGCGGCAGCGCCGGGGTGGCGTCGGTGATCTCGGCCGGCAACGCCCCGTCTGGCGCGGCGCCGTAGACCGCGATCGACGACGCGAACACGAACACCGGCGCGCGGCCGCGGCGCCGCGCGGCCTCGAGCAGCGCATGCGTGGCGTCGAGGTTCACCCGCATCCCGCGCTCGAAATCGGCCTCGGCTCCGCCCGAGACCAGCGACGCGAGATGGAACACGTGCGTCGTGCCGGCCTCGATCAGGCCGGCCGCGACGCCCGGATCGGCGATGTCGCCGGTCCGGGCCGGCGCGGCGTCCCCCGGGCCGGGGGCCAGGTCGAACGCGGTCAGCGCCGCCCCGGGGTGCCGCGCGCGCAGCGCGCGCACCAGCGCCGTGCCGATGAAGCCCGCCGCCCCGGTGACCAGGATGTTCATTCGCCCACCGCGTAGTCGATCGTGAGCGGCGCATGGTCGGAAAAGCGCTGCGCGACGAAGATCTCCGCCCGCTTCGCGCCGGCCGCGAGGCCCGGCGTCGCGATCTGGTAGTCGAGGCGCCAGCCGACGTTCTTCGCCCAGGCCTGCCCGCGGTTGCTCCACCAGGTGTACTGCTCCGGGCGCGGGTCGAGCCGGCGGAACACGTCGACGAAGCCGACTTCGTCGAACACCTCGCTCAGCCAGGCGCGCTCCTCGGGCAGGAAACCGGAGTTCTTCTGGTTGCTGCGCCAGTTCTTCAGGTCGATCTCGCGGTGCGCGATGTTCCAGTCGCCGCACAGGACGATCTCCCGGCCGCTCGCCGCCAGCGCCCGCAGGTGCGGCTTGAACTCGGCCATGAAGCGGAACTTCGCCGCCAGCCGCTCCTCGGAGCTCGACCCCGACGGCACGTAGACCGAGATCACGGTGAAGCCGTCGAAGTCGGCCTCGACGTAGCGCCCCTCGGCGTCGAACTCGGCGCTGCCGAAGCCGGCGCGCACCGCCTTCGGGCGGCGCCGGCTGTACAGCCCGACGCCGCTGTAGCCCTTCCGCTGGGCCAGGTGGAAGTGGCCGTGCAGGCCGCCGACCGAGCGCAGCGTGTCGTCGAGGTCGGCGTCCTGCGCCTTGACCTCCTGCACGCACAGCACGTCGGCGCGCTGCGCCGCGGCCCATTCGAGCCAGCCCTTGCGGGCGGCCGAGCGGATGCCGTTCAGGTTCAGCGTGACGACCCGTATCATTGCGTCCGTCGAATCCGTGGGTTGCGGGAGGTGCCTTGGCAGACGATCTGCGCGTGCAGTTTATCCGGTTCGCCGTGCGCAACGGCATCCTTCGCTTCGGCGAGTTCCGGACCAAGGCCGGGCGGCTGTCCCCGTACTTCTTCAACGCGGGGCTGTTCTGCGACGGCGCCTCGCTCGGCGAGCTGGCGCGGTTCTACGCCGCCACCCTGCTGCGCGCCGAACAGGCGGGCACGGTACGCTTCGACATGCTGTTCGGGCCGGCCTACAAGGGCATCACGCTCGCCAGCGCCACCGCAGTGGCGCTGGCGCAGGACGGGCGCAACGTCGGCTTCGCGTTCAACCGCAAGGAGGCCAAGGACCACGGCGAAGGGGGGGCGCTGGTCGGCGCGCCGCTGGCGGGCCGGGTGGTGATCGTCGACGACGTGATCAGCGCCGGCACCTCGGTGCGCGAGTCGGTCGGGATGATCCGCGCCCACGGGGCCGAGCCCGCGGCGGTGCTGGTCGCGCTCGACCGGCAGGAGCGCAGCGGCGACGCCGAGCAGGTCGGTGCCCTGTCCGCGACGCAGGACGCCACGCAGCGCTACGGCATCCCGGTGCTGTCGATCGCCACGCTGGGCGACCTGCTCGACTACCTCGGCACCGCCGAGGCCAGCGGCGCCGGCATCGCCGCGCACCGCGAGCGCGTCGCCGCGTACCGGGCCCGCTACGGAGCGGGCCCCGGCCCCTGAACCCCAGCCCCTGAGCCCCGCCCGCGGCGGAGCCGGCCGCGCTCAGCCGAGCCGCTTGCGCAGCAGGTCGCCGACCTGCTGCGGGTTCGCCTTGCCGCGAGTGGCCTTCATCGCCTGCCCGACCAGGGCGTTGAACGCCTTCTCCTTGCCGGCGCGGAACTCCTCGACCGACTTCGGGTTCGCGGCGAGCACCTGGTCGACGATCGCCTCGAGCGCGCCGCTGTCGCTGATCTGCCGCAGCCCGCGCGCGTCGATGATGCGGTCGGGCGCGTCGTCGCCCGGCGCGGGTTCGGTCCAGAGCGCGGCGAACACGTCGCGCGCGATCTTGCCGGAGATGGTGCCGTCGTGGATGCGCTCGACCAGCCGCGCGAGCTGGCCGGGCGCGACCGGGCAGGCGGCGATCGCGACGTCGTCGCGGTTCAGCGCGGCGGCCAGCTCCACCATCACCCAGTTCGCGGCGCCCTTGGCCAGCGCGGCGAAGCCGTCGCCGGTGCCGGCGCGCGCGGACAGCGCCGCGACCGTCGCCTCGTAGTACGACGCCATGTCGCGCGCGGCGGTCAGCGTCGTGGCGTCGTAGCTCCCCAGCCCGTAGCGCTCGACGAAGCGGCGCCGCATGTCCGAGGGCAGCTCGGGCATCGCCGCGCGCACCCGCTCGATCCAGTCGGCGTCGATGGCCAGCGGCGGCAGGTCGGGATCCGGGAAGTAGCGGTAGTCGTGCGCCTCTTCCTTGCTGCGCATCGAGCGCGTCTCGTCGCGGTCGGGATCGTAGAGCCGCGTCTCCTGCACCACGCGGCCGCCGTCGCCGATCAGCTCGATCTGGCGCCGGACCTCGTGCTCGATCGCGCGCTCGAGGAAGCGGAACGAGTTCAGGTTCTTGATCTCGCAGCGCGTCCCGTACTCGGCCTGGCCCAGCGGCCGCACCGAGACGTTGGCGTCGCAGCGGAACGACCCTTCCTGCATGTTGCCGTCGCAGATCCCGAGCCAGACCACCAGGCCGTGCAGCGCGCGCGCGTAGGCGACCGCCTCGCGCGCCGAGCGCATGTCGGGCTCGGTGACGATCTCGAGCAGCGGCGTGCCGGCGCGGTTCAGGTCGATGCCGGACATCCCGTGGAAGTCCTCGTGCAGCGACTTGCCGGCGTCCTCCTCGAGATGCGCGCGCGTGAGCCGGACGACCCGCTCCTGCTGCCCGGCCTTCTCGTCGGCCTTCCAGGCGATCGCGAGCTCGCCGCCGACCACCACCGGGAGCTCGTACTGGCTGATCTGGTAGCCCTTGGGCAGGTCGGGATAGAAATAGTTCTTGCGCGCGAACACCGAGTGCGGGGCGATGCGCGCGCCGACCGCGAGACCGAAGCGGATCGCGCACTCGACCGCCGCGCGGTTGGCCACCGGCAGCACGCCGGGCAGCGCCAGGTCGATCGCGCAGGCCTGGGTGTTCGGCGCCGCGCCGAACGCGGTCGAGGCGCCCGAGAAGATCTTCGAGCGCGTGTCCAGCTGGACGTGCGTCTCGAGCCCGATGACGATTTCCCACTGCATGCGTGTCGTTCCCGTACGGCCCCGCGCCCGCTCAGGGCCGCGCGCAGCGCCCGGTGGCCGGCTCGAACATCACCGGCCAGGCCTGCTCGTAGACGCCCGGCGTGCAGTGCCGGGCGCAGCCGGCGTGCCCCAGCGTGATCCGGCGCGGGTCCTGCCAGATCATCAGCTTGCAGCCGCTGCCGTCGCGCTCGACCAGCTCGACGTGGGGCCGGCTGCGCGTCTGGCGGAACGACCCGAGTTCGAAATTGCAGCTGCCGCGGCGGCCCATGCGCATCTGCCACGACAGCGCCTGCACCTCGTTGCGGCGCACCACCAGGCGGGCGTTCTCCTGGAAGCCGTCCTCCTCGGTCTGGCTGCAGGTGCCGTCCAGGTCGATCGGCCGGTCCGCGATCGGGGCCGGCCGCACCGGGAACATGCCGCCCGATCCGGAGGACCCGGAAGGCCCCGGCAGCGACAGGCCGCAGGCGCCCAGCGCCACGCCCAGCGCGACCAGCGACGCGACGCGCAGGCCGCGCAGCGCAGCGCCGCCGCTCATGCGGGCCTCCGCAGGTGCCAGTCGGTCTCCTGCTGGAACCGGTGCGCAGCGCCGAGCAGGCGCGCCTCGTCGAACCAGCGGCCGACGAGCTGCAGCCCCACCGGCCGCCCGCCGCGGCCGAAGCCGGCGGGCACCGACATGCCCGGGAGCCCGGCGAGCGAGGCCGGCAGCGTGTAGATGTCGGCCAGGTAGTTCGCGACCGGGTCGTCGACGATCGCGCCGAGGTCCCAGGCCACGGTCGGCGCCACCGGGCCGGCGATCAGGTCCACGGCCTCGAAGGCGCGGCGGAAGTCGTCGGCGATCAGGCGGCGCAGCTTCTGGGCCTGCAGGTAGTACGCATCGTAGTAGCCGTGCGAGAGCACGTAGGTGCCCACCAGCACGCGGCGCTTGACCTCGGCGCCGAAGCCCTCGGCCCGCGTCCGGCAGTACATCTCGAGCAGGTCGCCGTGCTGCGCGGCGCGATGGCCGTAGCGCACGCCGTCGAAACGGCTCAGGTTGCTCGACGCCTCCGCGGGCGCGATCACGTAGTAGGCGGGGATCGCCAGCTCGGTCTGGGGCAGCGATACCTCGACCAGCGTCGCCCCCAGGCCGCGGAAGCGCTCGAGCGCCGCGTCCACCGCGGCGCGCACGTCCGCCGCCAGCCCCTCGCCGAGGAACTCGCGCGGCACGCCGATGCGCAGCCCGTCGACCGGCCGCCCGAGGTCGCGCGCGAAATCCTCGTCGGGACGCTCGACGCTGGTCGAGTCGCGCCGGTCGAAACCCGCCATCGCGCCGAGCACCGTCGCGCAGTCCTCGGCGCTGCCGGCGATCACGCCGCCCTGGTCGAGGCTGGACGCGAACGCGATCATCCCGTGGCGCGATACCCGTCCGTAGGTCGGCTTGATCCCGGTGACGCCGCACATCGCGGCCGGCTGCCGGATCGAGCCGCCGGTGTCGGTGCCGGTCGCCGCCGGCACCAGCCCGGCCGCGACCGCGGCCGCCGAGCCGCCGGAGGAGCCCCCCGGGATCGCGGCGCGGTCCCAGGGATTGCGCACCGGCCCGAACCAGGAATGCTCGTTGGCCCCGCCCATCGCGAACTCGTCGCAGTTGGTCTTGCCCAGGCAGACCGCGCCGGCCGCGGCGAGCCGCTCGACCACCGCGGCGTCGAACGGGCTCACGTAGTGCTCGAGCATCCTCGAGCCGGCCGTCGAGCGCCAGCCGCGCGTGACGAAGATGTCCTTGTGCGCCAGCGGCACGCCGAGCAGCGCGCCGCGCTCGCCCGCCGCGCGCCGGGCATCGGCGGCGCGCGCCTGGGCGCGGGTGAGCTCGGGCTGCACGTCGATGAACGCGTTCAGGTCGCTGGCGGCGATCCGCGCCAGCCGGTCCTCGGCGAGCTCGAGCGCCGAGGCCTCGCCGCGATCGAGCAGGCCGGCCAGCGCGCGCAGCGACTCGGGAGCGGCGCTCATCGCCGCCTCACTCGATCACCCGCGGGACCAGGTACAGCCCGCGCTCGACGCTCGGTGCCGCCGCCTGGTACTCGTCGCGCCGCTGCGGCTCGTCGGCCACGTCGTCGCGCAGGCGCAGGTGCGTCGCGCCGGGATGCGTCAGCGGCTCGACGCCGCGGGTGTCGACCGACTGCAGGCGCTCGATCAGGCCGAACACGGCCTCGAGCTGCGCCAGCGTGCGCACGGCCTCGTCGTCGGCCAGGCCGATCCGCGCGAGCATCGCGATGCGCTTGACGTCGTCGAGAGTGAGGGACATGGATCGGGGTGGCCGGGTCGAGGCGGCGGGGCCGGGCGCGTCAGCGCGGCAGACCCCGGACCGATGACGGAACGCATCGGAAAAAACGCCATGTTTGCAAGGAATTATACGGTATCATTCAACGCGAACTTAGAAGTCTTTTGCGCTGCAGCAAAACGGCCGTCGCACCCACGCTCGCCGAGGAGACGGCAGGATCGTTCGCCGCGTACGAGCGCAACCTTCGACACTGCACGGAAGCGAAATGCTCGGGTTCTTGCGCAAATATTTCTCCACCGACCTCGCGATCGACCTCGGCACCGCCAACACCCTGATCTACGTGCGCGGCAAGGGCATCGTCCTGAACGAGCCCTCGGTGGTCGCGATCAGGCAGGAAGGCGGGCCGAACGGCAAGCGCACGATCGCGGCGGTCGGCTCGGAAGCGAAGCAGATGCTCGGACGGGTGCCCGGCAACATCGAGGCGATCCGCCCGATGAAGGACGGCGTGATCGCCGACTTCACCGTCACCGAGCAGATGC
>JBDHRX010000079.1:0-14904 GCA_039807785.1 Burkholderiaceae bacterium | reverse complement strand
TTCGGCGTCGCGGCGCTGGTGGCGTTCACGGTCGCGGTGGTGCCGTGGCCGGGCTGGATGATCCCGCCGCTGTTCGGCCTGATGGGCGTGGCCGGCGGCATGGCCAATCCGTCGCGCGACATGCTGATCCGGCGCGCCGCCCCGCCCGGGGCGACCGGCCGCGTCTACGGCGTGGTGTATTCGGGGCTCGACGTCGGCATGTCGATCGCGCCGCCGATCTTCGGCCTGATGATGGATGCGCGCTTCCCGGGGCTGGTGTGGGTCGGGATCGGGCTGGCGCAGGCGACTCTGATCGTCGGCGCTTTCCGGGCCGGCCGGGCGACGCGGGCTCGCGATGCCGCGCCGGACGCGGCCTGAGGGCACGCCCGCCGACCCCATGGCGGCCGAAGGCGGGCTGTTTCCGCCGGCTCCCGTAGCGCCGGCCGCGCCCGGGGCAACGGCCCTGCCGGCCGGCGCCGCGGACGGCGTGCCGCTGGCCGAGCGGCTGCGGCCGCGCCGCCTCGACGAGGTGATCGGCCAGTCGCACCTGCTCGGGCCGGGTAAGCCGCTGCGAGTGGCGTTCGAGTCCGGGCGGCCGCACTCGATGATCTTCTGGGGGCCGCCGGGCGTCGGCAAGACCACGCTCGCGCGGCTGATGGCCGACGCCTTCGATGCCCAGTTCGTCGCGATCTCCGCAGTGCTCGGCGGGGTGAAGGAGATCCGCGAGGCGGTCGTCGCGGCGCAGGCCGCGCGCGAGCGGGGGCGTCGCACGATCCTGTTCGTCGACGAGGTGCACCGCTTCAACAAGTCGCAGCAGGATGCCTTCCTGCCCCACGTCGAGAGCGGCCTGTTCACCTTCATCGGCGCGACCACCGAGAATCCGTCGTTCGAGGTCAACGGCGCGCTGCTCTCTCGCGCGCGCGTCTACGTCCTCGAGCCACTGACCCCGGACGAGCTCGGCGGGCTCTTCGAGCGTGCGCTCGCCCATGCGCCCGCTGTCGCCGAGGCTTCCGGGGCAGCCGCGATGGCAGGGGCAGGCCATATCGCCGTGACCTTCGATGCGCAGGCCCGCGAGCGCCTGGTCGGCTGGGCCGACGGCGACGCGCGGCGCCTGCTGAACGCGATCGAGATCGTCGCCGAGGCCGCCCGGACGGCCGGCCGCGATGCCGTGGACGGTGCTTTCCTCGAAACCGCGCTGTCCCAGAACCTGCGCCGCTTCGACAAGGGCGGCGAGGCCTTCTACGACCAGATCAGCGCGCTGCACAAGTCGGTGCGCGGCTCCGACCCGGATGCGGCGCTGTACTGGCTCGCGCGCATGCTCGACGGCGGCGCCGATCCGCGCTACCTCGCGCGGCGCATCGTCCGGATGGCCAACGAGGACATCGGGCTGGCGGACCCGCGTGCGCTCGCACTGGCGCTCGATGCCGCCGAGGTCTACGAGCGACTGGGGTCGCCCGAGGGCGAGCTCGCGCTTGCCGAGGCGGTGGTCTACCTGTCCTGCGCGGCCAAGTCCAACGCGGTCTATCTTGCCTGGAAGCGCGCGCAGGCGTTCGTCCGCGAGCACGGTTCGGCACCGGTGCCGATGCACCTGCGCAATGCGCCGACGCGCTTGATGAAGGGCATGGGCTACGGCAAGGGCTATCGCTACGCCCATGACGAGGCGGGCGGCTACGCAGCCGGCGAACGCTACTTTCCCGACGGGCTGACGCCCGCGCCGTTCTACGAGCCGGTGGAGCGCGGCCTCGAGACGAAGATCCGCGAGAAGCTCGCCTGGCTACGTACCCGGGATGCGGATGCGCGGCGCGGACCGGCGCAGGACGCGGAGGCGCCGCGCGCGCGAACGCCGGACCGGGAAGTCCAGCCGGGACAGCCGGATCGGCAGGACCAGCAGAGTCGGCAGGATCACCAGGATCAGCAACGCCAGCAAGGTCGGCAGGACCGGTAAGGCCGGCAGGGCGGCAGGACCGGGACGAGCCGGAGCGCCGAGCCGGGATGTCCCGTCGCGGGCGCGGCGGCGGTGCCGGCCTTGGTACACTCGTTGCCCCGTCGCTTCCCGTTCGCCCGCGCGTCATGCTCGATCTCGCCCAGCTCCGCAAGGATCCCGATACCGTGGCCACCCGGCTCGGCGCCCGCGGCTATGCGCTCGACCTCGAGGCGTTCCGGGCCCTGGAGGCCGAGCGCAAGGCGCTCCAGGTGCGCGCGGAGGCGCTGCAGGCGCAGCGCAACGCGCTGTCGAAGACGATCGGCCAGATGAAGTCGCGCGGCGAGGACGCCGCCGCCGTGCTGGCCGAGGTCGGCGGCCTCGGCGATGCGTTGAAGGCGGCCGCCGACGAGAACGAGGCGGTCCAGGCGCGCCTGCACGACTGGCTGCAGCAGGTGCCGAACCTGCCGCACGAGACGGTGCCGGCGGGCCGCGACGAGCGCGACAACCGCGAGGTGCGCCGCTGGGCGCCCGGCAGCGCCGACCCGATGCCGCTCGGCTTCGCGCCCCGCGATCATGTCGACCTCGGCGCGCCGTTCGGCCTGGACTTCGAGACGGCGGCGAAGCTGTCGGGGTCGCGCTTCGCGGTGATGAAGGGCCCGATCGCACGGCTGCATCGCGCGCTGGCGCAGTTCATGCTCGACGTGCAGACCGGCGAGCACGGCTACCTCGAGTGCTATACCCCGTACATCGTCAATCGCGAGACGCTGCGCGGGACCGGCCAGCTGCCCAAGTTCGAGCAGGACCTGTTCGCCGTCCGGAAGGGCGGCCAGGAAGGCGAGAGCGAGGCGCTGTACCTGATCCCGACCTCGGAGGTGTCGTTGACGAACTTCGTGCGCGGCGAGATCGTCCCGGTTTCGGCGCTGCCGATGCGGCTCACCGCGCATACGCCGTGCTTCCGCTCCGAGGCCGGCTCCTACGGCCGCGACACGCGCGGAATGATCCGCCAGCACCAGTTCGACAAGGTCGAGATGGTGCAGGTCGTCCATCCCGATACCTCGTACGACGCGCTCGAGCAGATGCTCGCGCACGCCGAGGCGATCCTGCAGCGGCTCGGCCTGCCGTACCGCGTGATGCTGCTGTGCGCCGGCGACATGGGTTTCGGCGCCGCCAAGACCTACGACCTCGAGGTCTGGCTGCCCGCGCAGCAGGCCTACCGCGAGATCTCCTCGGTGTCCAACTGCGAGGCGTTCCAGGCGCGGCGGATGCAGGCGCGCTTCCGCGGCGCCGACGGCAAGACCGGGCTGCTGCATACCCTGAACGGATCGGGGCTCGCGGTCGGCCGGGCGCTCGTGGCGGTGCTCGAGAACTACCAGCAGGCGGACGGATCGGTCCAGGTGCCCGACGCGCTGGTCCGGTACATGGGCGGACTGACGCGCATCGGCGGCTGATCCGGCCGGCGGCGGCCCGGCCCGGCCGCCGGATTTGCTATACTCGCGCGCTTCGCGCCGCGACCCGCGCGAGACCCGGAAAGGTGGCAGAGTGGTCGAATGCGCCGGACTCGAAATCCGGTTTACGGTTTCGCCGTAACGTGGGTTCGAATCCCACCCTTTCCGCCATCCATCCGGCGATTGCCCGGACGGATCGGCCAACCTGATTCCCGCTGCGCCCGTCGGCTACCATTCGCCATCATCGACCGCGGGCGGATGCCCCGTACCGCGGGACATCCGCCCGCGTGAGCCGCGCCGGGGCGCCAGGGAGCGACGAGATGAACGACCGCAGCAACGCATTCGCGCGCGAGAAGCTGATCCGCTTCCACCACTGCGATCCCGCCGGGATCGTCTTCTACCCGCAGTACTTCATCCTGTTCCACGAGCTGGTGGAAGACTGGTTCAACCATGGGTTGCGGCACGACTACGCGGAGCTGGTCTACCGGCAGCGCCTCGGCCTGCCGATGGTCCGGGTCGAATGCGACTTCCTTTCGCCCAGCAAGATCGGCGAGATGCTTACGCTGAGCCTCGGCGTGATGAAGATCGGGCGCAGCTCGCTGGGCCTGTCCGTCGAGGGGGTCGCCGGCGGCGTGCCCCGCGTGCGCGCCCGGCTCACGGTGGTGCTGGCCCACGTCGACGAGCTGCGATCGGTGCCGTTCCCCGACGCCCTGCGGGCCGGCATCGAGCGCTACCGGATCGCCTGAGGGGCAGCGCCCGACGGGCTTCGGCGGCGGGTCCGGCGGGGCGCCTGGCGCGGCCTCGGGGACCCCGGAGAGGGGCGATCCGGTGTCGGTGGATTTGACACCGACCCGGCTAACTTGTTCACTGATCGGGGAATCCGGTTCCGATAGCATGCCCTGTGTCGCAAGGAGCCCCGGCGACCGATCCCGTGTCCGGGACCGCCGATCCGGGGCTCGCGCCAGATGACGTCGATGACCGGACCGGATCCCTCCTTCCACAGGCCGCCGCGATCGCTGCTGTTCGCGCGCACCCGCGAGTCGCTCGCCGACAGCCTGTCGGCAGCGGCGAGCGACGCGTTGCCGGCGATCGCCGACGAGCTCGACGCCGCCGCCGAGCGCGCGCTGGACGGGCACGAGCGACAGGCGCTGCTGGGTGCCGCGGTGCGGCTGCGGCGCGAAACGGCGACGCGGGTGACGCAGGTGGCCGACGCGCTGGCGCGCCGCGCGAGTCGCTGCCTCGAAGCCAGCCGACGGACCGAGGAAGACGCCGGTGCGGAGGGGCTCGCGCTGATCGACGACGAGGAGCTCGAGACCCAGATCCTGGCCGCCGACCTGGCGAACGCCGCGCGCGATCGCGCCGGCCTCGCTTATCCGCGCTACATCGCCCGGCTGCGGCAGGTGGTCGATCGCGACTGGGGCGACGACGACATGAATCCGCTCGGCGCGCGCACGCTGGCCGGCGCGGCGATCGCCTCGCTGCACGGGATCGCCGACGGCGCGCGCACGCGCGCGGTGCTGCGCCAGCTCGTGCTGGCGGCGCTGGCCGCGCCGATCGCCGAATCGATCGAGCGCGCCGACCGGCTGCTCGACGAGGCGGGCGTGCTCCCGCTCGAACCGGAGCCGGAAGCCCCGCGGCCGCAGGCGCCCGCGGCCGTGGAGCCGCCGGATGCGCCGGCGGTCGGGCTTCGAGGGCCGGGGCGCACGGCGGACGCCGATCCGGCCTGCGCGACGACGCATCCCGATCCGCTCGCGGTCGACGAACCGGCCGCTGAACCGGCGGACGGCGGGGCGTTCCCGCCCGACGATGTCGCCGGGGCGGAGGGTTCCTCCGGCTCCGCGGCAATCGTCGATGCGGACCGGGGCGTGCCGGCCCTCGCGGCGCCCGGCGGGCAGGACGACTGGCCGGTGCCGGCTCCTGCGCGGACGGTCGACCTCGTGCTCGGCGCGGAACGCGATGCGGCGACGCTGGGCAGCTCGCCGCTGGCCGGAGCGCCGGCGGGGCAGCGCCTGCGTGCGCTGCCGATGCTGCAGCCGGTCGCGGAGATCGAGCGCGACGCGGTCGCCTTCGCGCACGCGATCGGCGCGCTGCCCTACAGCCGCGAGGCACGCGGCGAGTTCTTCGGGAACGTGCGCACGCGCATGCGCGAGGCCGGCGCCGCGCCGGCGCAGGTCGCGGTGGTCGACCTGGTGTCGGCGATGTTCGACTACGTGATCGACGACCGCAGGCTTCCGGAAGCGGCCAAGCCGCTGGTCTGGCGCCTGCAGCAGCCCGCCGTCGCGCTGGCCCTGCTCGATCCGGCCTATCTCGGCGACGACCCGCGCTCGCTGCGCAAGCTCGTCGAGCACTTCGGAGCGATCTCGACCGCGTTCGGCGAGGACATCGTGCGCGGCAGCGAGCTGTATCGCCGCCTGGAAACCGTGGTGCGCGCGGTGGAGATCGTGTCGAGCGCGCTGCAGTCGCGCTCCGCCGTGATGGCGCAGCAGGTCGAGAAGGAGTACTCGCGCGCCGCGCGCAGCGTCGGGCAGCTGATCGATCGCGTGGTGCGCGAGCGGCGCACGCTCGAGGAGGCGCCCGGGCGTCGCAACCGGCGCGACTACGCGCGGCGCCCGAGCCGCGAGCGCGAGCGCGCCGTCACCGAGCGGCTGCGCGCGCTGCTCGAGGAGCGGCTCGAACGCCATCATCCGCCCGAGTCGGTGCGCGAGTTCATGGTCAACGTCTGGCTGCGGCGCATGCGCACCGCTGCGCT
Source organism: Burkholderiaceae bacterium (assembly GCA_039807785.1). Taxonomy (GTDB): domain Bacteria; phylum Pseudomonadota; class Gammaproteobacteria; order Burkholderiales; family Burkholderiaceae_E; genus Zeimonas. The sequence goes on along the minus strand of JBDHRX010000079.1, from coordinate 8,807 downwards.
GCGCAACGGCGAGGAGAGCGGCGAGTTCCGCGTCTCGCTGCAGGTGGTCGACGACCTGCTGTGGAGCCTGGACGAGGCCGACGAGCGCCGCAGCCGTCGCGAGCTCGCGCAGCGCATTCCGCCGCTGATCCGCCTGATGACTCAGGGCGTCCGGGAGATCGGCGCGAAGGACGACGAGTTCAAGTCGTTCTTCGACGAGCTGTTCCTGATCCATCTTCGACGCATGCAGCGGCGCGAACGCGAGCGCGGCGCGACGACGCGGGTCCGGCGCGACGCCGGGCCCGGCCCGAGCACCGCTGGAGCGGTGCCGACGCTGGCCCAGCAGGTGGACGACGACTCCGCACCCGCCGCCGAGGTGCCGGCCGCGCCGTCCGGCGAGCGTCCGGACCTGCCCCGGCCCGCCGGACCGGAGCCGGCGCAGGCACCCGGACCGGCACGGACACCGGAACCGGCCTCGGTACCGCCGGTGCCGGGACCGGTGCCGGCCGAGCCGCAGGCGCCCCCCGGGGCGCGCGGCCGGGAGGTGGCGCGTGCCGACGACGAAGGCACCGAGCGCCGCCTGCTCGAGGTCCTGGATTCGCTCGACCTCGGCGACCTGCCGGCGCATCCGCGCCGCCGCGAGCTGCCGGCGGAGGAAGCCCTGGAGCAGTTGCGCCGGGGCGACTGGATCGAGCTGGTGGCGCGCGATGGCAGCGGCGCCTACCTGAAGGTGGCATGGATCAACCGGCGCCGGACGGTGGCGCTGCTGGTACGCTATGCCGACCGCAGGGCGATGTCGCTGCCGATGGAGGAACTGCGCGCGCGCTTCGCACAGCGCCGCGCGCATCTCGTCGCCGGCTAGCGCAGCGCGCCGACGCCCTGCCGGGCGCTCCCGGGGGCTGCACTATATTTCTTGACAGGGTGTAACAAGGGAATTAAGGTTCACGCGCCGGGCGCCCGTGCCACGGGCCAGTGGCGCTTCGCTCGTCGCCGTGTCCTCCTGAAGCATCCATCCGGGAAGCCCCATGGTTGCGCTCGCCATGCCGATGGCGCAGTCTTGGGCGGTGATCGTTCGGAGCGCGGCCCGCGCGGCGAGGGGTCGTCGCCATGCGGGGCGGCGGCAGCCCATCCGTTAGACACGCAGAGGAGAGATCGATGGACAGGAGAGTCGCAGTCAAGCTCGCCGCGGCCGCGGCGGTCGCGGCGATGGCCGGGGGCGTCGCTGCCCAGGGCAAGCCGGTGAAGGTCGGGTTCATGCTGCCGTACACCGGTACCTATGCCGCGCTCGGGACGGCGATCGAGAACGGCTTCCGCCTGTTCGTCGACGAGAACGGCGGCAAGCTGGGCGGCCAGGCGATCGAGTTCGTCCGGGTCGACGACGAGAGCGATCCTTCGAAGGCCACCGACAACGTCAACAAGCTGATCAAGCGCGACCAGGTCGACGTCATCGTCGGGACCGTGCATTCCGGGGTCGCGATGGCGATGGCGAAGGCGGCCCGGGAGAGCGGCACCCTGCTGATCGTCCCGAACGCGGGCGCCGACGCGGTCACCGGCCCGATGTGCGCGCCGAACATCTTCCGCACCTCGTTCTCGAACTGGCAGCCGGGCTTCGCGATGGGCGAGGTGGTGGCCAAGCGCGGGCACAAGACCGCGGTCACGATCACCTGGAAGTACGCGGCCGGCGACGAGAGCGTGAACGGCTTCAAGGAGAGCTTCACCAAGGCGGGCGGCAAGGTGCTGAAGGACCTCACGCTGCCGTTCCCGAACGTGGAGTTCCAGGCGCTGCTGACCGAGATCGCCGCGCTCAAGCCCGATGCGGTCTACACCTTCTTCGCCGGCGGCGGGGCGGTCAAGTTCGCGAAGGACTACGCGGCTGCGGGGCTGGGCAAGACGATTCCCCTGTACGGCGCGGGCTTCCTCACCGACGGCACGCTCGAGGCGCAGGGGGCGTCCGCGCAGGGGCTCCTGACCACGCTGCACTACGCCGACGGCCTGGACAATCCGAAGGACAAGGCGTTCCGCCTGGCCTATGCCAAGACCTACAAGCTGCAACCCGACGTTTACGCGGTGCAGGGCTACGACGCGGCACAGCTGCTCGGCGCCGGGCTGGGTGCGGTCAAGGGCGATGCGAGCAAGCGTGACCCGATGTACGCCGCGATGTCGAAGGCGCGCATCGACAGCCCGCGTGGCGCGTTTACGCTGTCGAAGTCGCACAATCCGGTGCAGGACATCTACCTGCGCAAGGTCGACGGGAAAGTGAACCAGGTGCAGGGCGTGGCGGTGAAGGCGCTCGCCGATCCGGGGCGCGGCTGCCGGATGTAAGTCGAGGCCGCCCCCGCCGACCGCGCGGGGGCGGATGACCGCGGCGCCCGACCGCGGCGGACCGAGCGCATGGATCCAGTCGTCTTTCTCGTTCAGTGCCTGAACGCCGTCCAGTACGGCCTGCTCCTGTTCCTGGTCGCCAGCGGGCTCACGCTCATCTTCGGGATCATGGGCGTGATCAACCTGGCGCACGGCAGCTTCTACATGATCGGCGCCTACATGGCGTTCGCCCTCGCGCCGCCGGTCGCGCAGTGGGTCGGCGGAGGATTCTTCACGACGCTGGCGTTCGCCATCGCGATCTCGGTCGCGCTGGGCTACCTGCTCGAGTGGTGCTTCTTCAGCTACCTGTACGAACGCGAGCACCTGCAGCAGGTGCTGATGACCTACGCGCTGATCCTCGTCTTCGAGGAGACGCGCAGCCTCCTGGTGGGCAACGACGTGCACGGGGTCCAGGCGCCGCAGTGGCTGTCCGGCACCGTGCCGCTGGGCGGGCTCATGACCTATCCCGTCTATCGCCTGTTCATTTCCGCCGTCTGCGTGCTGGTGGCGCTGGGCCTGTTCTGGGTGATCACGCGCACGCGGCTGGGCATGACCATCCGCGCCGGCGCCTCGAACCGGGAGATGGTCCAGGCGATGGGCATCGACATCAAGTTCCTGTACCGGGTCGTCTTCTCCGTCGGGGTCGCGCTGGCGGCGCTGGCGGGGGCGATCGCCGCGCCGGTGTCGTCGGTCTACCCGGGGATGGGCAACCAGGTCCTGATCATCTGTTTCGTGGTCGTCGTGATCGGCGGCATCGGGTCGATCCGGGGCGCCCTCGTGGCGGCGCTGCTGGTCGGGTTCGTCGACACCTTCGGCACCGTGTTCTTCCCGCAGGCGGCCGGCGTGCTGGTCTACCTCCTGATGGCGATCATCCTGCTGTGGCGGCCCGAGGGCCTGTTCCGCACGGCCTGAGGCGTACATCCGCATGAACCGCAGCGAAGTCTCGCGAGCGCTACCGGTCGTCGCAGCCGGGCTGTTGCTGGCGCTGTTCCCGATGTTCGGGGGCAAGTTCGCGCTCGACCTCATGACCAAGATCATGATCCTCGCGATCTTCGCGCTGAGCCTCGAGCTGCTGGTCGGCCAGACCGGGCTGGTGTGTTTCGGCCACGCGGCGTTCTTCGGCATCGCGGCCTATGCGGCGGCGCTGCTCAGCCCGCAGAGCGAGCCGGCCGCGCTCCTCGTGCTGCTGCCGGTCGCGGTGCTCGCCGCCGGCGCCTATGCGCTGGCGGTCGGCGCGCTGTCGCTGCGCACGCGCGGGATCTACTTCATCATGGTGACGCTCGCGTTCGCGCAGATGGCCTACTACGTGTTCCACGACACGAAGCTGGGCGGCGGCAGCGACGGGATCTACCTGTATTTCCGGCCGGTGCTGTCGATCGCCGGATGGCAGCCGTTCGACCTCGACAGCGGCCACACGTTCTACTACTTCGTGCTGGCCTCGCTCGCCGGCGTGTTCGGGCTGCTGGCCCTGCTGGTGCGCAGCCGCTTCGGGCGCGCGCTGGCCGGCATCCGCGTGAACGAGCAGCGCATGCGGGCGGTCGGCTTCGCGACCTTCCGCTACAAGCTGGCCGCGTTCGTGCTGGCGGCGATGCTGGCCGGGCTGGCGGGGTTCCTGTATGCGCTGAAGGACGGCTTCGTGAATCCGGAGCTGCTGTCGTGGCACCAGTCGGGCGCGGTCCTGATCATGATCATCCTCGGCGGCCTGGGCCATCTGCGCGGCGCGGTGATCGGCGCCTTCGCGTTCGTCCTGCTGCAGGAGCTGTTCCAGTCCGAGGCGATCTTCGGCGGGCTGGCGCGCCACTGGCAGCTGACGCTGGGCTTCGCGATCATCGCCTGCGTCGCGCTGATGCCGAACGGGATCGTCGGCATCGGCCAGCAGCTGGCGCGGCGCGTCTCCCACCTGCGGAGGCTGCGCCATGCCTGAGGCCGGCGGCGAGGTCCTGCTGCGCGCACGGGGCGTCTCGCGCAGCTTCGGCGGGCTGAAGGCGGTCGACGACGTATCGGTCGCGGTGCGCCTGGGCACGGTGCACGCGGTGATCGGCACCAACGGCGCCGGCAAGTCGACGCTGATCAACCTGCTGTGCGGCGAGATCCAGGCCAGCGAGGGCGCCGTCGAGCTGCTGGGCCAGGACGTCTCGCGCTGGTCGCAGCCGCGCCGCGCCCGGCTGGGGCTCGGGCGCAGCTACCAGCGCAACACGATCTACGCGCCATTCACCGTGTTCGAGAACTGCCGGCTCAGCGCCCAGGCCGGCCTGCAGCGCCCCTGGAGCTGGCTCGCCCCGGCCGCCGCCTGCCCGACCAGCCGCGCCGCGGCGACGCAGGCGCTCGAGCGCGCCGGGCTCGCCGCGCAGGCGCACCTGCTCGCCGGCGCGCTGTCGCACGGCCAGAAGCGGCAGCTCGAGATCGCGATGTGCCTGGCCACCGGCCCGCGGGTGCTGGTGCTCGACGAGCCGCTGGCGGGCATGGGCGCGGAAGAGTCGGAGCGGATGCTCTCGCTGCTCGAGGGGCTCAAGGCGTCGCACGCGATCCTGCTGGTCGAGCACGACATGGATGCCGTCTTCCGGGTCTCGGACGAGATCACCGTGATGGTCAACGGCCGCGTGATTGCCAGCGGCACTCCCGAGACGATCCGCGCCAATCCGGACGTGCAGACCGCCTATCTCGGCGAGGAGGGCGCGCACTAGCCGCCGGCAGGCCGGCGCCCGCGTATCGTGTCGACCATGACCGCACCGCTGATCGAGATCTCCGACCTGCACGCCTACTACGGCGAGAGCCACGTCCTGCGCGGCGTAAGCCTGCGCATCGATCCCGGCGAGGCGGTGGGCCTGCTCGGGCGCAACGGCATGGGCAAGACCACGCTGATCCGCGGCATGCTGCGGTTGATGCGCGCCACGACCGGCCGGGTCGCGGTGCGCGGTCGCGACTGCAGCACCGAGCGGCCCGATCGCGTCGCCCGGCTCGGGATCGGCTACGTCCCGGAGGGGCGCGGCATCTTCCCCAACCTGTCGGTTCGCGAGAATCTGCTGATGGCGGCGCGCTCCGGCGTGCGCGGGCAGACCGACTGGAGCTTCACGCGGGTGCTGGAGACGTTCCCGCGCCTGACCGAGCGCCTGCACCACGGCGGCAACCAGCTCTCGGGAGGCGAGCAGCAGATGCTCGCGATCGGCCGCGCGCTGATGACCAACCCCGACCTGATCGTGCTCGACGAAGCCACCGAGGGCCTCGCGCCGCTGGTGGTGCGCGAGATCTGGGGCATCGTCGCGGGCATCCGCGCGAGCGGGATCGCGTCGCTGGTGGTGGATCGCAACTACCGCGCCGTGCTGGCGCATACCGATCGCTGCATCGTGCTCGAGCGGGGACAGGTCGCGCTCGAGGGCACCTCGCCGGTGCTGGCGGCCGACGAGGCGGCGCTGCAGGCCTACCTGGGCGTCTGAGCCGGGGCGCCGGCGGTCGCCGGCGGTCGCGACGCCTGGCGCGCGTTCGCGGGCGCCGATTCGCCGGGCGCCGGTTCGCCGGGCGGGAAGGTCACCACGTGGTCGGCGTCGAAGCGCACGCCGATGCGCTCGCCCACCGCATGGTCGTGGTGGCTCGGCACCAGTGCGAGCAGGCTGCGGCCGCTGTCCAGGCGCAGCGTGTACAGGAACTGCGCGCCGCGGAACGCCTTGCGGACCACCTCCGCCTGCAGCGGGCTGCCGTCGTCGTGGACCACGTCGTCGGGGCGCAGCAGCACGTCCACCTCGCCGTGGGCGTTCGCGCTCGCGCCGGCGCTCGCCAGGTCGCTGCGCGCGTGGATCGGCAGGGTGCCGAGCTCCAGGTGCACCAGCATGCGGTCGTCCCGCTGCTCGAGCCGGCCGGGCAGGAAGGCGCCCAGGCCGACGAAATCCGCGACCAGCCGCGATGCCGGCCGATGGTAGAGGCGGTAGGGCGTGTCCCATTGCTCGATGCGTCCCGCGGCCATCACCCCGACGCGGTCGGCCAGCGCGAATGCCTCGTACTGGTCGTGGGTCACCAGGAGCGCTGTCGTGCCGTGCCGTTTCAGGATCTCGCGCAGGTCGAGCGCCAGCCGTTCGCGCAGGTCGGGATCGAGATTCGAGAACGGTTCGTCGAGCAGCAGCACCGACGGCGCGGGGGCGAGGGCGCGCGCCAGCGCGACGCGCTGCTGCTGGCCCCCCGAGAGCTCGTGCGGGAAGCGGCGCCCGATCTCGGGCAGGCCGACCAGCTCGAGCATGCGCGTCACCCGGGCCGGGCGTTCGGCCGCGGGCAGCGCACGCAGCCCGAACGCCACGTTGGCGCTGACGTCGAGGTGGGGGAACAGCGCGTAGTCCTGGAATACGACGCCCACGCCGCGCCGCTCGGGCTCGACCCAGTCGACCGGGGAGGCGACGCGCCGATGGCCGATGCGGATCGTGCCCCGGTCGGGCCGCACGAATCCGGCGATGCTGCGCAGCGCGGTGGTCTTGCCGCAGCCCGAGGCCCCCAGCAGGCAGCCGATCTCGCCGGCCTGCAACCGGAACGACAGGCCGTCCAGGACGCGGGCGCCCCGCGGCGCCCGGGCAAACGCGACGTGGAGGTCGTCGACCTCGAGAGTCGCGGCGTCGATGGCCGCGGGCGGGTTCGAGGACATCACGAATACCTATAATTCTCGTTTTCCGATTGTAGTGCCTGTCCCGCCTTCGCGACCCGTGTCCAGCCTCGAATCCGGTCTCCCGCCTCCGCCGGCCGCGCCGCTCATCGATGCGTTGCCGGGAAGCTCGCCGCGCGTGCTGGCGCTCGGTTCGGTGCTCGCCGCCCTGGCGATCGCCGCGCGCACGATGGCGATCGCGTGGCTGGCGTTCATGCCCGCGCCCGCGGACCTGCAGCCGGGCACGCTGGCGCACCTGTTCGGGACGGTCCTGCCGCGCTATGCGCTCACCACCGCGAAGCTGGCCGCGATGGTGCTGGCGGTGGTGCTGCTGGTCGGCGTCGGCACCGCCTGGCTGGTCGCCGCCTACGATTTCCCGGGACGGGGCGCTTTCGCCTGGATGCTGGTGCTGCCGCTGTCGACCCCGGCCTTCGTGATGGCCTATGCGTACACGGATTTCCTGGCGAGCCACGGTGCGCTGCAGGTGACGCTGAGGCGCCTGACCGGCTGGGAGGTCGGCGACTACTGGTTCCCCGAGATCCATTCGTGGCAGTTCGCCGGGATCTTCCTCGGGCTGGCGCTGTATCCCTACGTCTACCTGCTGGCGCGCGCGGCGTTCGCCGACCGCAGTCCCTCGCTGGGCGAGGCGGCCCGCTCGCTGGGGCTGGGGCGCCGGCGCGTCTGGTGGCGCGTGATCTGGCCGGTGGCGCGCCCGGCCGTGGTGGCCGGCTGCGCGCTGGCGATGATGGAGACGCTGGCCGACTTCGGCACCGTGGCCTACTTCTCGGTCGACAGCTTTACCGCCGGGATCTACCGCGCCTGGCAGGGGCTGGGCGACCGCACCGGCGCCGCGCGCCTGGCGATGATGCTGCTGGTGATCGTACTGGCCACCCTCGCGATCGAGCGCGGCCAGCGGGGGCGCATGGAATTCCATGTCCGGAATCCGCGCCCGGCGCCGCGGCAGCGGCTGCGTGGACCCGCGGCCTGGCGGGCGACGCTGGCCTGCACGCTGCCGGTGGCGCTGGGCTTCGTGCTGCCGGCGGCGCTGTTGTTCTCGGCCTGGATCGACGGCGGCGCGGGGATCGATGCCCGGCTGCCGCGCTGGATGGGCAATACCGCGCTGCTGGCGGTCTGCGGCGCGGCCGTCGTGCTGCCGCTGGCGCTCGTGGCCGCGTACTCGGCGCGCGTGGCCGCGTCCCCGCTGCTGCGGGCGGCGCTGGTGTTCGCCAATACCGGCTACGCGGTGCCGGGCGTGGTGCTCGGCGTGGGCCTGCTGGTCCTGTCGGGGTCGGTCGATCGCCTGCTGGCGCCGCTCACCGGGTGGTTCGGGGTCTCGGCGCTGTTCGCCGGCGGCAGCATGGCGGCGATCGTCTATGCCTACGCGGTGCGCTTCTTCTCGGTCGCCTACCAGGGCGTCGAGTCCGGACTGGCGCGGATCAGCCCCTCGATGGACCACAGCGCGCGCAGCCTGGGCCGGCGCCCGCTGCAGGTGCTGCGCGAGGTCCACTGGCCGCTGATGCGGCGCAGCGTCGGGGCGGCGGCGCTGCTGGTGGCGATCGATTGCCTGAAGGAGCTGCCCGCCACGCTGGTGCTGCGCCCGTTCGATTTCGACACCCTGGCGGTGGTGACCTTCCAGTTCGCCTCCGACGAGCGGCTGGCCGAGGCCGCGCTGCCGGCGCTGCTGATCGTGCTGGTCGGGACGATCCCGGTCGTCTGGCTGTCGCGCGTCGCGCTCTCCGAGCGCCGCCGGCCTGTTGTATAATTTTCGTTTGCAGGCGCGTAGCTCAGCTGGTTAGAGCACCACCTTGACATGGTGGGGGTCGTTGGTTCGAGTCCAATCGCGCCT
>JBDHRX010000078.1:0-15108 GCA_039807785.1 Burkholderiaceae bacterium | reverse complement strand
CGGCGGCACCCAGCCCGACTCGACGTGCAGCTCGGCCACGCGCCGGTAGTCGCGCCGGAAGAAGGCGAGGAAGTTCTGCGCGAGGTAGTTCTTGTCGAAGTCCGACAACGTGCCGACGATGCCGAAGTCGAGGGCGATGTAGCGGTTGAAGTCGGGGCCGGCATCGCCCACCAGGATGTTCCCGGGGTGCATGTCGGCATGGAAGAAGCCGTGCCGGAACACCTGCGTGAAGAAGATCTCGACGCCGTCCCGGGACAGCCGCTTCAGGTCGATGCCGGCCTCGCGCATGCGCTCGATCTGGCTGATCGGGAAGCCGTGCATGCGCTCCATCGTCAGTACGTTGGTCGCGCACCAGTCCCAGTACATCTCGGGCACGCGCAGCAATTGCGAGCCCTCGAAGTTGCGCCGCAACTGGTTGGCGTTGGCGGCTTCCCGGATCAGGTCGAGCTCGTCGTGCAGGTACTTGTCGAACTCGTCGATCACGTCGAGCGGGCGCAGCCGGCGCGCATCGGCCGAGAGCCGCATCAGCAGGCCGCCGGCGGTGCGCAGCAGCGCCAGGTCGCGCTCGATGACCGGGGCCATGTCGGGCCGCAGCACCTTGACCGCCACTTCGTGGCCGTCCTTCAGCCGCGCGAAATGGACCTGGGCGATCGACGCCGAGGCCTGCGGGGTGCGGTCGAAGTCGTCGAACAGCAGGTCGAGCGGCCGGCCGAGCCCGCGCTCGATCTCGCGCACCGCGACCTCGCCGGGGAACGGCGGCACGCGGTCCTGCAGCCCGGCGAGCTCGTCGGCGATGTCCGGGGGCAGGAGATCGCGCCGCGTCGACAGCACCTGGCCGAACTTGACGAAGATCGGGCCCAGGCGCTCGAGCGCCTGGCGCAGCCGCACCCCGCGCGGGGCGTCGAGGCGCCGGCCGAAGCGCAGCACGCGCACCGCGGCCAGCATCCAGCGCGAGCCGGTGGTCGCCGCGGCGCCGGCGGCGGCGAGCTCGTCCAGGCCATAGCGCCAGGCGACGAAGGCGATGCGGAGGAGGCGGGTGGTGCGCAAGGCGTCGGGGGCACGGGGCCGGAGTGAACGCGCCATTCTAGCCGTCGCCCCGGCCCGGACCGCCGCGGCGGCGGTTCCATCCGCCCGGCGGCGCGGCCGATTTGCCTGGCGCGCGACGATCGGGTATTCATGACGGCTCCATCCCTTCCAGTGCCGGCCGCCGCGACGTCCCGCGCCGCCCCACGGGGCGGCCGTTCGCGACGCGCGGCCGGCGGCCCGCGCCATGCTGCCTCCGTTCGTCCAGTGGCTGATCGTCGCGAACGTCCTCGCCTATCTGGCGCAGGGCGCGCTCGGGCCACCCCTGATCCAGTGGTTCGCCCTGTGGCCGGGCGACGCGGCGTCGCTGCTGATGGCGCCCTGGACGCTGGTGAGCTACGCGTTCCTGCATGCCGGCCTCACGCACCTGCTGTTCAACATGTTCGCGCTGTGGATGTTCGGCGCCGACCTCGAGCGCGTCTGGGGCGCGAAGCGCCTGGCGCTGGGCTATTTCGGCGGAGTCGTCATCGGCGCGCTGGCGCAGGTCTTCGTCGGCGTGGCGTTCGGCGCCTCGAACGCGCCGATCGTGGGCGCCTCGGCCGGGGTGTTCGCGATGCTGGCCGGGTACGCGCTGGTGTTTCCGAACCGGACCGTGATGCTGCTGATCCCGCCGATCCCGCTGCCGGCGCGCGTCTTCGTGCTGCTGTACGGGGCCCTCGAGCTCGCGCTCGGCGTGACCGGCACGGCGACCGGCGTCGCGCACTTCGCGCACCTCGGCGGCATGGCGGGCGGCTGGATCGCGTACCGCTACGGCGGCGGGCTGTCGGGCCACTGGCGCGGCCGCCGGTGAGCCGGTTCCCGTGAGCGCGTCGCCGCCCGTCGCAGGAGGACCGCCCGAGGCGCCGCCCGTCGCCGGGGCGACGTCCGGGCTCGCCGGGATGTCGCCGGCGTATTTCGCGCTGGTGATGGCCACCGGCATCGTCTCGCTGGCGTCGCAGCAGCTCGGGCTGCACGCGATCGCCATCGCGCTGTTCGGCCTGAACGCGGTGGCATGGGTCGTGCTGTGGCTGCTCAGCCTGTTGCGGATGGTCCGCCACCGGCGGCGCTTCTTCGGCGACATGGTCGATCACCTGCGCGGCCCGGGCTTCTTCACCGCCGTGGCCGGGACGGCGGTCCTCGGGAGCCAGTGCGCGCTGCTGGCGGGCGACTACCGGGCCGCCGCGGCGCTGTGGGGGCTCGCGATCGTGCTCTGGGTCGGCCTCACCTACACCGTGTTCGCCGCGTTCACGATCAAGGAGGACAAGCCGACGCTGGACCGCGGCATCACCGGCGGCTGGCTGCTCGCGGTCGTCGCGACGCAGTCGATCGCGGTGCTCAGCGCGCTGCTCGCGGCCCACATCGACCAGCCGTGGAAGCTCGAGCTGAACTTCTTCGCGCTGTCGATGTGGCTGTGGGGCGGGATGCTCTACATCTGGATGATGTCGCTGATCTTCTACCGCTACGCGTTCTTCCGGTTCTCGCCCGGCGACCTCGCGCCGCCGTACTGGATCAACATGGGCGCGATGGCGATCTCCACGCTCGCGGGGTCGCTGCTGATCGCCAACGCTCCCGACGCGCCGTTCCTGCGGTCGCTGCTGCCGTTCCTGAAGGGCTTCACGGTGTTCTACTGGGCGACCGGCACCTGGTGGATCCCGATGCTGCTGGTGCTGGCCGCGTGGCGCTATGTCTTCAAGCGCTTTCCGCTGCGCTACGACCCGCTGTACTGGGGCGCGGTGTTTCCGCTCGGCATGTACGCGGCGAGCACGCACGAGATGGCGCGCGCGATGGAGTTCGGCTTCCTCGGGTTCCTGCCGCCGCTGTTCCTCGGGGCCGCGCTGCTGGCGTGGACGGCGGCCTGCGCCGGGTTGCTGCGCCGCCTGGCGCGGCTCGCCGGCGCGCGCGGCGCGCCGTAGCGAAGGCCGGGCCGCGCGCGCCCGGCGCCACCCTCATTCGCGGCTTCCGGTACCGGGGATCCGGCCCCCCAGCCGGCGCAGCTCCTGGCTGCGCGCGAACAGCCGGCTGAGCGTCTGGTCGAGCGCGGCGCGCTCGCGGTCGTCGAGCACCGCGAGGAACCATTCCTCCATGCGCCGCACCTCGGGGATGACGTCGCGGCAGATGCCGGCCCCCTTGCGCGTCAGGAACAGGACCAGCCGGCGCCGGTCGCGCGGGTCTTCGCTGACCGCGACGAGATCCTGCTCGACCAGGCGCCGCTGGGCGCGGCTCACCCGCGCCTTGTCCATGCTGGTGAGCTCGACCACCTCGTTGGGCGCGGTGGGCCCGTGCGCGTGCAGCGCCATCAGGATGCGCCACTCGGGGATCTGGATGCCGAAGCGTTCCTCGAACAGCGAGCCGATCGACTGGCTCAGGCGGTTCGCGACGACCGCGAACTTGTAGGGAATGAACTCGTTCAGCCACAGCGCGCCGCCGTCTCCCGAGAACGGGGGCCTGGCGCGTCCGGCGGCGGCAGTCTTGCGGGCCGGCATGCGGCCGCTCAACCGCCCGGCCGCCCGGCCGCCGGGCCCGGCAGCGGCTCGGCCTTGAACGGGTTGCGGCGAATGACGAAGAGGGTCCAGAACAGCGAGTACGCGCAGGTGATTCCGAGCATGGTCGCGACGTTGCGGTAGATGGGGCCGGCCAGTTCCGGCGTCGGGGAGATGTTAGCGAATATATAGGCCATCCCCACGATCCCGAAGACCTGGGGCAGCGGAAACCAGGGGGAACGGAACGGCCGCGGCGCGGCCGCGAGCCGGTAGCGCAGGACGATCAGGTCGAGGTGCGCGATGATGTAGGCGATCAGCCAGCAGCCCGCGGCCGCGACCGTGAGCGTGAGGATCGAGCCGGCGTCCATCCCCAGGGGGATGCGCACCGCCGCGATCGCCAGCGCCAGCGCCGCCAGGGCCGGGGCGGGCGCGCCGCGCCGGTTCTCCCGGCCCAGGAACGCCGGCAACTGGCCGCTCTGCGCCATTCCCTGGATCATCCGCGACACGCTGGCGAGCACCGTGTTGAGCAGCGTGGCGCTGCCCAGGATCGCGAGCAGGCCGAAGCCGATCCGCGCGGCGGGCCCGACGATCGCGACCGCCAGGTCCATGTGCGGAGTCGCCGCGAGGAGCCCCTCGGGCGCGAGCGTCGCGATCCCGGCCGCGCAGTACAGTCCGTAGGCGACGACGATCAGGGCCAGGCCGATGAACATCGCGCGCGGCACGTCGCGCGCCGGCGCGCGCGCCTCGCCGATCATCGGGCAGACGAACTCGAGCCCGACCAGTCCCCAGATCGCCAGCGCCACCAGCGACAGCGCGGCGGCCGGCTCGAACGGCGCGGTCGAGGCCAGCGCCGAGGCGTCGCCCTGGGCGAGGCCGATGGCTCCGAGCAGCAGGATGCCGGTGAACATCGTCGCCACCAGCCCGCTCTGGATGCGCGCGAACATGTCGATGCCCTGCAGGTTGAGCACGCAGAACAGCGCGAGCAGCAGCAGGCTCGGCTGCCCCACCCACTGCGTCAGCTGCGGCGCGAGCTGCCCGAGCAGCGTATCGACCAGGATCAGCTCGGCCGGGATGCCCAGCAGCGCGACCGCGACGTAGCCGGACAGCGCGGCCACGATCGCCAGCCCCGGGCCCAGCGCGACCTGGGTGTACGCGCTGACCGACCCGGCGCGCGGCAGCATCAGCGCGAGCTCGGCGAACGACAGCACGTAGCTGAGCGCGAGCAGCGCGGCGAGGCCGATCGCCGCCAGGTAGTTGATCGCTCCCAGGCCCGCGCCGTTGAGCATGCTGATCATCGTGCTCTGCACGACGACCACGCCGACCGCGGTGGCGACCAGCGCCCTGAGCCCCAGGCTGCCGCGTGCCCGCGCCGCCGGTTCCGATGCCTGCTCCATGCCCGCTCCCCCTTTCCCTGTGTCGCTGGCGCGCCCGGCCCGTCTGCGCGGACCGTTCAACCGGCGCCGATGGTGATCAGTTTCGTGTCGAAGTAGGCGGCGAGCCCTTCGCTGCCGCTTTCCGAGCCATGTCCGCTTTCCTTGACGCCGCCGAACGGGGTCTCGGGCTGCGAGATGCCGAACTGGTTGACGCCCACCATGCCGGCCTGCAGCCGCCCCGCGACGCGGTGCGCGAGCCCCAGGTCCTGGGTGAACAGGTAGGCGGCGAGGCCGTACGGCAGGCCGTTGGCGAGGTCGATGGCGTCGTCGAGCCGGTGCCAGCGGTTGACCACCGCCACCGGGCCGAACGGCTCCTCGCTCATGATGCGGGCCGAGGCCGGGGCGTCGGTCAGCAGCGTCGGCGCGTAGAAGTGGCCCGCCCCGGGGCGCCGGGCGCCGCCGCAGACCAGCCGCGCGCCGCGCTCGAGCGCATCGCGCACCAGCGCGTCGATCTCCGCGACGCGGCGCGCGTTCGACAGCGGACCCATCGTGGTGTCCGGATCGAGGCCGTGCCCGAGCCGCAGCGCCGCGGCGCCCGCCGCGAACGCGTCGATGAAGGCATCGGCGACCGACTCGTGCACGAAGAAGCGGGTCGGCGAGGTGCAGATCTGTCCGGCGTTGCGGAACTTGGCCGCGACCGAGAGCGCGGCCACGCCGCCGGCGTCGACCTGCGGCAGCACCAGCACCGGCGCGTGGCCGCCGAGCTCGGCGGTGTAGCGCTTGACGCGCTGCGCGCACAGCACGCCGAGCGCCTTGCCCACCGGCACCGAGCCGGTGAACGAGACCTTGCGGATCGCCGGCGCGGCGATCAGCAGCTCCGAGACGCGCGCGGGGACGCCGCAGACCAGGTTGAGCACGCCCGGGGGCAGGCCGGCGTCGTGGAACGCCTGGACCAGCGCGACCGCGCTGGCGGGGGTCTCCTCCGACGGCTTGATCACCGCGGTGCAGCCGGCGGCCAGGGCGGCGCCGACCTTGCGCGCCGGAAGGTTGAGCGGGAAGTTCCAGGGCGTGAAGAGCGCCGCTGGGCCGACCGGCACCGGCGTGACGATCTGCGCGACGATGCCCGCGGCGCGCGGCGGCACCAGTCGCCCGTAGGCGCGTTTCCCTTCCTCGGCGAGGAAATCGATGATGTCCGCCGAAAGCAGCACTTCGCGCCGCGATTCGGCCAGCGGCTTGCCCTGCTCGAGCGTCATCGCGCGGGCGATCGCCTCGGCGCGCTCGCGCAGCAGCGCGGTCGCACGGACGATCACCTGGAACCGGGCCAGGGGCGTGCTCGCGGCCCAGTCGGCCTGCGCGCGCTGCGCGGCCGCCGCCGCGGCGAGCACTTCCGGGTCGCTCGCCAGCGGCAGCTCGCCGAGCGGCGTGCCGGTCGCAGGATCGGTGACGGCGACCCGCGCGGCCCCGGCCGGTTCGAGCCAGGCGCCGTCGATGAACAGACGCAGGGCGGGATAGGCGGCTGCGGGCGCCGCCCGATCCGGGGCGGCTTCGGATCCGGAAAGCATGCTCGTCGTCATTGCGTTGCGCCGGGCTCGATGGTAGTCGTAAAAATGTTTTATTTGCAACCAATCGAATTCGAGGACTGGTTGCCAAGATAGCATCTTTAGTTGCATTGACAACCATTTCGGATCATTGCACACTCGCTGCCAGCGAGCGCCGTCCCCGGCGCCATTTCCGGTGCCGTTCCGGGCGCCATCCCGGCGCCATTCCCATCCGACCGATGCACGCCGACCTGCTGCAGCGAATCGTCGACGACCCGGGCTACCCCGGCGCCGACGCCGCGCATCGTCCCGACCGGGTGCGCTTCGAGCGCGTCGCCCCGCTGCGGCGCGACGACCTGGACCGCTTCTGGCTGCTCGAGTACCGCTTCCCCGACGGCATCTCGCCGCTCGGGATGTGCCTGCTCGACGACGGTTACGCCTGGGCGACGCAGCGCTCGGCGCAGGCCGTGCCGCTGCCCACCTCCAACGGCCTGACCGTCCGTTGCGCCGGCACGCACGTCTACTTCACCGAGATCGAGCAGCCTTCGGCCGACGAGGCGCGCGCGCGCGCCGCCGCGCTCGGCGCGACGCTGCCCGGGTTCCTGGAGCGCTTCCCGGAGTTGTGGGCGCAGACCGCGCAAGACCTCTCCGATGCCGCGCGCGTCCTCGAGCGCCACGATCCGCGCGGCGACGACGCCGGCGCGCAGGCCGACTACCTCGAGCGCGCGCGCGCGTTCCAGCGTCGCGCCTGGGAAGTGCATTTCGACCTGATGTACCCGCTGCTGCTGAACCAGGCGGGCTTCTACGGCCTGTGCGCCGAGCTGGGCGTGGCGCGCTCGGAGGTGCCGCGCTTCCTGCAGGGCCGTGAAACCCCGATGACGCGCTGCGACCGCGCGTTGTGGGGGTTCGCGCGCGAGCTGCGCGACACGCCGCTCGCCGGAGCGTTCACCGGCAATCCGCCCGAGGCGATCGCCGCGGCGCTGGCCGGGGCGGGGGCCGAGGGCGTGCGCTGGCTGGCGCGCTTCGGCGCCTTCCTCGACGAATGGGGGTGGCGGACCGACGGGATGGCCGATCCCATGCTGCCGAGCTGGATCGAGGACCCGACCACGCCGCTCGGCAACATCCGCACCTTCCTGCTCGACCGGGGCGAGGAGCGCGATTTCGACGCCGGCGTCGGGGCGGCGCGCGCCGAACGCGACGCCGCGATCGCCGCGGCGCGCGCGCGGCTCACGCGCGCCGAGCGCAGCGCGTTCGACGCGGCGCTGGCCGGTTGCGAGCGCGCCAACTTCATCTGGTGGAACGAGGACCACAACCACTACATCGACCTGCGCGCGACGATCCCGCTGCGCCGCGCGGCGCTGGCGATCGGGGCCCGGGCCCGGGCGCGCGACCCGGGCGACGTGTTCTTCCTCTTCTATCCCGAGTTGCTGCAGGTCGCGCGCGGCGCGCCGATCGCCGCCTTCGACGCGCTGGTCGACGCGCGACGCGCCTACCATGCGTCCTGGCGCGAGTGCCGCAAGGCGATGCCGAAGTACCTCGGCGCGGCGCCCGAGTCGATCAGCGACCCGATCCTGATCGAGATCGACGGCGTGACCGACGAGTTCCTCTCGGCCGTCCGGACCGGCGTCGCGCCCGGCGAGCGGCTGCGCGGGCTCGGGGCCGCGCCCGGCCGCGCGCGCGGCCGCGCGCGCGTGCTGCACGGCCCGCAGGACCTGCATCGCGTGCAGGCCGGCGAGGTGCTGGTCTGCGAGGGCACGTCGCCGAGCTGGACGCCGGCCTTCACCCGCATCGCGGCCTGCGTGTGCGACCAGGGCGGAACGCTCGCGCATGCGTCGATCATCAGCCGCGAATACCACGTGCCCTGCGTCGTCGGGACCGCGGTGGCGACCCGGGTGATCGCCGACGGCGACCTGGTCGACGTCGACGGCAGCGCCGGCACCGTCACCGTGCTCGCGGCGGCCTGATCGATGACCGGCGTCGCCAGCAGTCCGTGGGTGGTCGCGATGGCCGAGCCGGGCGCCGCGGACGTCGACGTCGTCGGCCCGAAGCTGGCGCGGCTGGCCGAGCTCGGCCGGGCGGGTTTCCAGGTACCCACCGGCTACGCGGTGACGGTCGAGGCCTACCGGCACTTCGTGAGCGAGACGCGGCTGGACACGGCGATCGCGGCCGAGCTCGCGGCGCTCGGCGATCCCGGCGACCTCGACCGGCTCGAAGCCGCGTCGTCGAGGATCCGCGCCCGCTTCGCCGCCGAGCCGCTGCCCGGGCCGATGCGAGCCTGCCTGGCGCGCGCCTACGATGCGCTGTGCTTCGAGGTGCGCGAGGTCGACAAGCCGGTGGCGGTGCGCAGCTCGGCGGTCGGCGAGGATGCGGCCGACCACAGCTTCGCGGGGCAGTACGAGACCTTCCTCGGGGTGTCCGGGCTCGACGACGTCGTCGACAGCGTCAAGGGCGCCTGGTCGAGCCTGTTCGGCGCCCGCGCGATCGACTATCGCGCCCGCTCGGGGCTGGGCGCGGCGGCGATGCCGATGGCGGTCGGCGTGCTCGAGCTGGTGCGCGCCCGGGCCGCCGGCGTGGCGTTCTCGGTGCACCCGCTCACCGGGCGGCGCGACCGGGTGGTCGTCGAGGGCTCCTGGGGATACGGCGAGGCGGTGGTCGGCGGGCTGGTCGTGCCGGACCACGCCGAGCTCGACAAGGACGGCCTGGCGCTGCTCGACTACCGGATCGCCGACAAGACGGTGGCCTCGGTGATGGACTACCGGCGCGGCGCGGTCGTCGAGCGCCCGATGCCGCCCGCCTTCGCCGGCGCGCGCGTGCTCGACGACGACGAGGTCGGCGCGATCGCGCGCTGCGCGATCGCCGTCGAGGCCCACTACGGCCACCCGGTCGACATCGAATGGGTGTTGCAGCGCGGACGGCGCGAAGGCGACACGATCGTGCTGGTGCAGGCGCGGCCGGTCACGGCGGCCGGCGCCGGCCTGACGGACCCCCCGCAATGGGATCCGGTGCGCTATGCGCTGCGCTATGGAGCCAGGATGTCATGAACGCCCCCGAAGCCCCGGTCCACCGCGTCGACGAGCGCCTGTTCGACGCGCTGCTGCTCGACTTCGGCAGCGTGATCACGATCTCGGCCTTCGAGCGCCAGCGCGAGATCGAGGCGATGCTCGGGCTCGCGCCGGGGGTGCTCGACTGGCTCGGGCCGGTCGACCCCGCCACCGACCCGGTGTGGCGGGAGATGGCCGGGGGCCGGATCAGCGAGCGCGAGTACTGGGCGATCCGCGCGGCCGAGGTCGGCCGCATGCTCGGCCACGCCGCCTGGACCCCGCTGGACTTCTTCAAGGCGATCCGCGGCACGGATCCGGACCGGGCCGTGCGCGAGTCCGCGCGGTCCACGATCGGCGCCGCGCGCGCCGCGGGGCTGAAGGTAGGGATCGTCTCGAACGAGCTCGAGCTGTTCTGGGGACGGCCGTTCATGGACCGGCTCGACCTGCTGCGCGAGATCGACGTGCTGGTCGACGCCACGCACACCGGCGTGCTCAAGCCCGACCCCCGCGCCTACCGTGCCGCGCTCGACGCGCTGGGCGTGAGCGCCGGGCGTGCGCTGTTCGTGGACGACCAGCCGCGCAACGTCGAGGGCGCGCGTTCGGTGGGCATGGAAGCGATCTACTTCGACCTGTCCGACCCCGACGGCAGCTTCGGGCGCGTGCGCGCCCGGCTCGGCGTCGGCCGTCCCGTCTGCGGAGAGCGTTCATGACCGGCCCCGATGCCCTGCGCGCGAGCAACGCGCGGTACATGCTGCACCCGATGGCGCATCCGCGCCAGATGCAGGAGCAGCCGCCGATCATCATCGCCCGCGGAGACGGCGTCTGGGTCACCGATGTCGACGGCCATCGGGTCGTCGACGCCGTGGGCGGCCTGTGGAACATCAACCTCGGCTACGGCCGGCCGGAGATCAAGCAGGCGATCGCCGACCAGCTCGACGAGCTGGCGTTCTATTCGTGCTTCCGCGGCACGACGCATCCGCGCGCGATCGAGCTGTCCGAGCGGCTGGCGACGATGCTGAAGCCCGAAGGCATGGCGCGCGTGGCGTTCTCGAGCGGCGGCTCGGACGCCGTCGAAGGCGCCCTGAAGATCGCGCGCCAGTACTGGAAGCTGGCCGGCCAGGCCGATCGCCACAAGTTCATCGCGCTCCGGTACGGCTACCATGGCGTGCACTTCGGCGGCATGTCGGTGAACGGCAACACCGCGTTCCGGCGCGCCTACGAACCGCTGCTCCCGGGCTGCTTCCACGTCGACGCGCCCTGGACCTACCGCAATCCGTACACTGACGACCCCCGGCGCCTGGGCGAGATCTGCGCCGAGCTGCTGGATCGCGAGATCCGCTTCCAGGGGGCCGACACGGTCGCGGCGTTCATCGCCGAGCCGGTGCAGGGCGCCGGCGGCGTGATCGTGCCGCCGCCGAACTACTGGCCGCTGGTGCGCCAGGTCTGCGATGCGCACGGCGTGCTGCTGATCGCCGACGAGGTGGTGACCGGCTTCGGGCGCACCGGCGCGATGTTCGGCGCACGGCTCTGGGGCGTGCGGCCGGACCTGATGTGCCTCGCCAAGGGCATCAACTCGGGCTACGTGCCGCTGGGCGCGACCGCGGTGTCGGCGCGCGTCGCCGATGCCTTCCTCGGCGACGAGACCGGCAGCGGCGCGATCATGCACGGCTACACCTACAGTGGCCACCCGGTGGCCTGCGCGTCGGCGCTGGCGGCCCTCGACATCGTCGAGCGCGAGAACGTGCCCGAGAACGCCCGCGTGCAGGGCGAGTACCTGATGTCGCGGCTGAAGCCGCTCGAGCACAGGTTCCGCGCGGTGGGCGACGTGCGGGGCATCGGGCTGATGGCCTGCGTCGAGCTGGTGGCCGACAAGGAAAAGCGCACTCCGCTCGACCGCAAGGCGCCCCTGCCCGCGGCGGTGGCCGCGCAGGCGTTCCGCAACGGCGCGATGATCCGGGTCTCGGGCGGCAACCTGATCCTCTCGCCGCCGCTGGTGATCCAGCGGGCCGAGATCGATCTCGTGGTCGACGCCCTGGAGGCCGCGCTCGCGAGCTGCGACGCCTGAGGCGGCGCCTGGGGCGGCGTCTGGAGCGGCACACGACGCAGCGCCATCGGGCGCGGCGACTCGCCGGCGCCGTCAGGCGTGCCGGACCTGCGGCGCTGCCGGCGCGGCAGCGGCCGCTGCCTCGGCGCACGGCTGCGCCAGCGGCGGCTTCAGGGCCCGCGCGCGGCTCAGGACGAACCAGGCCAGCGGCAGCACCCCGCCCAGCACGAACAGCGCGCCGCCGGCGATCCGGGCCCAGGTCAGCGCCTGGAACAGGTCGCCGCCGATGAACGCCTGCGAGCGCGCGTGCCAGAAGCCGTTCTCGAGGACGTCGAGGAACTGCGCGATGCCGACCGGGAAGAGGTCCAGGGCGACCATCAGCATCAGCCCGACGTTGAGCGACCAGAAGACGCGGCGCAGCAGCGCGGCATTCCATCGGGACGGTTCGACCAG
This sequence comes from Burkholderiaceae bacterium, assembly GCA_039807785.1. GTDB lineage: Bacteria > Pseudomonadota > Gammaproteobacteria > Burkholderiales > Burkholderiaceae_E > Zeimonas. Next base: position 3,117 of record JBDHRX010000078.1, on the reverse strand, counting down.
GCAGCGCGCGCAGAAGACGATGGTCGCGATCGCCAGGTTGCCGTAGACGCCCATCAGCGCCGCGTGGCCGTGGTTCACCGTCAGGTAGGTGCCATGTTCGTAGTAGTTGACGATCGGCAGGTTGATCATGAAGCCGAACATGCCGGCGCCGAGGAAGTTCCAGAAGTTGACGCCGAGCAGGAACAGGAATGCCTCGGACTGACCGAAGCCACCCACCGCCTGCCCGGCCGCGCGCCGCGGCGCATCGCGGAACTGCCAGGCTTCGAGCGTGAGCAGGATCAGCGGCACCACCTGGAGCGTCGAGAAGACGCTGCCGATCGCGAGCGTCTCGACCGGCTTGGCGTTCCAGTAGAAGTTGTGCGAGATTCCGAGCAGGCCCGAGCCGAGGAACAGCAGCGCGGCGAGATAGACGATGCGCGAGGCCGCCGCGTGGCTCACCAGGCCCATCAGCACCATGAAGTACGCCAGCACCGCGGTGGTGAAGACCTCGAAGAAGGCCTCGACCCACATGTGGATCACCGCCCAGCGCCAGAAGTCGGCCACCACGAAATTGGTTTCGGGCGTGGCGACGAACCCCGAGACGAACAGCACCAGCACGCAGGCGACGCAGTAGAGCAGCCACCTGGGAAGCATCCAGGTCTCGCCCGGGCGCCGGATCGGGCCGACCGCCCGCGCGAGCACCACGCACCATAGCGCGAACACCACGAACAGCAGCGCCTGCCAGAGCCGGCCCTGCTCGACGAACTCCCATCCCTGGCTGCCGAGCAGGTGCCACCAGTCGCCGAGCGCGCCGTGCGGGCCGAGCGCCACGCCGGCGAGGCCGCCGACCGTGGTGAAGACGAACAGCCGGAACAGGAGCCGGACCAGCCGCAGCTGACCGGCCGGCGCGCGCGGCGCCGCCGTCGACACGACGAAGATCGACGCCCCGACCCAGCAGGCGCTGATCCACAGCAGCGCGAGCTGCAGGTGCCAGCCGCGCACCACCGGGATCGGCAGCGCCTGGGCCAGGTCGATGCCGAACACGCGCGTGATGCCGAGGAAGTCGTGCACCGTCAGGACGCCGGCGACGATCTGCAGCACGAACAGGACCACGGCCGCGGCGAAGAACCGGTAGGTGGCGAGCTGCAGCGGCTGCGGGCGCAGCGCGTCGACGCCGGCGGCGCCCGCCATCGACCCGGCCTGCGGGAACGGGTCGGCGCGCTGCGCCGGGCGCCAGCCGGCGATCGACGCATAGCGTCCGTAGAGGAACAGCACCGCTCCCAGGGCGGCCACGAGCGCCAGCACCGCGACCACGCTCCAGAGCACCACGTGCGCGCCGGGCCGGTTCCCGGCCAGCTCGTCGTAGGGCCAGTTGTGCGTGTAGGTGTAGGACTTGCCGGGCCGCTCGGCGCCGCAGACCCAGGCGCCCCAGAAGAAGAACGCCGCGAGGTCGCGCAGCTCGGCCTCGTCCGACAGGAAGCCGGCGGGATGGAAAGCCTCGCCGCCCTCGCCGCGGAACATCGCGGCGATGCGGCGCTCGATCTCGCGCGCCGCGTAGGCCTGGGCGGCGCCGACGGTCACGACATTGGCGGCCGGGTCGTGGCGGTTGCGCTTGATCTCGCGCTGCGCGACCGCCAGCGCCGAATCGGCGTCGACGCCGTCGGCCGAGGCGTGATGGTCGCGCATCGAGCGCGCCATCCAGTGCAACGCATCGGCGGTGAAGTCGGGGCCGCGCCCCGCGCCGTCGCCGAACATGCTGCCGTAGTTCATCAGGCCGCGCTTCAGGAACACCGCCTGCCCACGGACGATCGCCGCGGCGGGAATCACGACGGCGCCGCGCTCGTCGACGAAGTCGGGCACCGGCGGCGCGTCGAGATAGGTGCGCGTGCCCATGTACAGCATGCTGCCGAGGCCGATCGCGAGGACCGCGAGCAGCGGCAGCCACCAGCCGCGCGGGTTCATCACGAAGCGGTTCCAGAATCGTCCGGCGGCGCTCATCCGTGTCCTTCCCGGGGGCCATCCCCGGCATCGCAACTGCCCGCGGCTTCCTCGACCAGGGGGCGCATCGGCGGCAGCTCGGGCGTGGCGACAAGCAGCGGCTCGTCCATGCTCAGCGACTCGAGGAAGGCCACCAGGTCGCGCTTCTCGCCGGCGCTCAGCCCGAGCGGGCGCAGCAACGGCGACTTGCCGGGCGCGTCGCCGCCGCCGCGATCGAAGAAGTCGACCACCTCCTGGAGCGTCGCGAACACGCCGTTGTGCATGTAGGGCGCGGTGTAGCGCAGCTCGCGCAGCGAGGGCGTGCGGAACTTGCCGATGTCGGCGCGGTCGCGGGTCCGGTAATAGCGGCCCAGGTCCTCCTCCGCGCCGCGGTACAGCGCGCGCGGCGCGTCGCGCTGCGCGTTCTGCCAGCGCACGGCGATCTGCACCAGCGCGCTGGAGTCGTACAGCGGCTGGCGCGGCACGCCGAGCGCGTGGTAGTCCTGGTCGCTGGCCAGGGGGCCGTGGTGGCAGGCGATGCAGCCCGCCTTGCCGGTGAACAGCGCATAGCCGCGCCGCGCCTCGGCGGTCAGTGCCTTCGCGTCGCCGTTGACGAAGCGGTCGAACGGCACCTTGCCGGGGTCGGAGACCAGCGTGCGCTCGAAGGCGGCGATCGCCCGCCATGCGTCATCGAGCTTCGGCCACTCGGTGCCGAACACCTCGCGGAAGCGATCGACGTACTCGGGCACCAGCCGCAGCCGCATCTCCACGATCGAGGCGTTGCCGTTGCCCTCGACCGGCGCCTGCATCGCCGAGCGCGCCTGCACTTCGAGCCGGTCGATGCTGCCGTCCCACATCAGCCGCCTGAAGTGCGCGGCGTTGAGAACCGTGGGGTTGTTGCGCCACAGGCGGTGCCCGGGGTAGCCGGGCGCGAGCGCGTCGCCGTGGGTCCAGCCCATCTGGGCGACATGGCAGGACGCGCACGAGGTCGACGTGTTGCCGGACAGGCGGGCGTCGAAGAACAGCAGCCGGCCGAGGTCGACTTTCGCGGCGCTCATCGGGTTGTCCGCGGGCACCGGCACCGCCGGCAGGGGAGCCAGCGCGGGCACCGATGCCGGCACCGGTTTCGAAGCCGGGGCCGGGGCGCCCGGTCCGGGCGCC
>JBDHRX010000077.1:0-15197 GCA_039807785.1 Burkholderiaceae bacterium | reverse complement strand
GCCGCCAGCGCGTCGCGATGCGGGGCGGCACCGGCCTGCCCGGCCGCGCCGCGCGCGGCGGTCGCCGCATCGAGCGCCGCCGCGATCGGCGCGCATTCGCGCAGCAGCTCGCGCCCCCATTCCGTCAGGCCGATCGCGGTGCCGTCGCGTTCCAGGCGCAGTCCCGGCTGGCGCCCGTTCTGCGCCACCTGGTGCTGGTTGCGCGACATCGCGGCGATCTCCTCCGGCGTGTCGGGCGGGCTGTCGTCGAGCAGGCAGTGCAGCAGGAACACGTCGAGGAAATGCAGCACCCCGGCGCCGATGCCGATCGGCTCGAACGGATCGAGATCGAGGCAGCGCACCTCCACGTACTCGACGCCGCGGGCGGCGAGCGCGCGCAGCGGCCGTTCCCCCGGGCGGATGCCGCGCTTCGGCCGGATCGTGCCGTAGAACTCGTTCTCGATCTGCAGCAGCGTGGTGGCGAGCTGGCGATACAGGCCGTTGCCGTCGTGGATGCCGATCCGCTCGTAGGCCGGGTACGGCTCGCCGAGCGCGCGCGACAGCGAGGCGGCGTAGCGCTCGAGGCTGTTGAAGCTCACGGCGAGCGTCGCCTGGGCATCGCTCTGGTAGCCCAGCGGGCCCATGCGCAGCGAGGTCGCGTAGGGCCGGTACAGGGTGTCGCTGCCGAGCCGCTGCAGGTCGTGGGCATGCCCGTCCAGGAAGCTGCCGCAGGCCGCCGGCGAGGCGCCGAACAGGTACAGCAGCAGCCACGAACGGCGCCGGAAGTTGCGGATCAGCGAGAAATACGAAGCGGTGCGATAGTCCTGCTCCGACCCGCTCCAGGCATCGGCGCGCGACAGGACCGGCCATGCGGCCTCGGGGATCGAGAAGTTGTAGTGGATGCCGGAGATCGTCTGCATGCGACGCCCGTAGCGGTGCGACAGGCCCTGGCGATAGACCGTCTTGGCGCGCCCCACGTTGGAGCCGCCGTAGCGGGCCAGCGGGATCGCGTCGTCGGCGGGCAGCCCGCAAGGCATGCTCGCCGCCCAGAGGAGCTCGTCGCCGATGCCGCGATGGACCGCCTGGTGGATCTCGGTCAGCTCGGCCAGACAGGCGTCCGCGCCGCGATGCACGCCGGTGATCAGCTCGAGCTGCGACTCGCTGAAATCGGTGGTGATGTGCGGATGCGTCAGGGCCGAGCCGAGCGCCCCCGGATGCGGGGTGTCGGCGAGCCTCCCGTCGGGCCGGGTGCGCAGGCTCTCCTTCTCGATGCCGCGAGCGAGGGCGCCGAGGATCTCGGGCGGCAGCAGGCTGAGGCGGTGTGTCAGGCGACTCAAGGGCTAGGCTCCATTCGGTCCGGAGCCGTCGCGGCGTCCGTCGGGATACGGCGTCCGCCCCGATCTTACCCGCTCGCTCCGACCCCGACAGGCGGCGGGGAATCCCCGGCCGGAAGGCGGACCTGGTGCCCCGGGGCGGGCCGAGTGCCCCGGGGCGGGCCGGGTGCCCCGGGGCTGACCGGGCGCAAGGTGCGTCCGTCCCGCGCGGCTACACTCGACGGATTCGAGAGGAGTGATCGACATGTCAACCGAACTCGACGGGCGGGTGGCGCTCGTCACCGGCGCGGCCTCGGGGATCGGGAGGGCGGTCGCCCTCGCCTACGCCTCGGCCGGCGCGCGGGTGCTCGTCTCCGACATCGCCGAGGCGGGGGGCCGCGAGACCGTGGCGCAGATCGTCGCCGCCGGCGGCGAGGCCCACTTCGTGCAAGCCGACGCCGCCAGCGCGGCCGACAACCAGCGGCTCGTGGCCGCCGCGGTCGAGCGCTACGGCGCCCTGCACATCACCTGCAACAACGCCGGCGTCGGCGGCAGCGGCGCCGACGTGGGCGACTACCCGCTCGACGAATGGCAGCGCATCATCGGCATCAACCTCAGCGGCGTGTTCTACGGGATGCGCTACCAGATTCCCGCGATGCTGGCCGCCGGAGGCGGGGCGATCGTCAACATGGCCTCGATCCTGTCCCAGGTGGGCTTTCGCGGCCACGCCGCCTATGTCGCCGCCAAGCATGGCCTGATCGGCCTGACGCGCACCGCCGCGCTCGAGTACGCGGCGCGGGGGCTGCGCATCAACGCGATCGGCCCGGGCTTCATCGAGACCCCGCTGCTCGCGAACCTGCCCGAGGAGGCGCATCAGGCACTGACCGGCCTGCACCCGATCGGCCGGCTGGGGCAGGCGCCGGAGGTGGCGGAACTGGTCCTGTGGCTGAGCGGGCCGCGCGCCTCGTTCGTCACCGGCAGCTACTACCCCGTCGACGGAGGGTACCTGGCGCAGTAGCGCGGGCGGGGTGCCCGCGCCGTCCCCGGCCCCGGCGGGCGCCGGGCGGATCGACGCGCGGCGTTCATGGACAATCGCCGGGGCCGGTACGGACGGCGCTACGATGCGCCGTCCGCACGGCCTCCGGGTCGATCCGGCCACGACGGAGCCGGCGCGGCGGGCAGACCAGGGAGGCGCGAAGACGATGGCCGAGGCGTTCACGCTCTACATCGGGAACCGGAACTACTCATCGTGGTCGATGCGGCCCTGGGTGCTGATGCGCCAGGCGGGGATCGCGTTCGACGAGGTGTGCCTGCGGTTCGACTCGTTCGCGCCCGATTCCGAATTCAAGCGCCGGCTGGCCGGCGTCAGCCCGACCGGCAAGGTACCGGTGCTGCAGGCCACGATCGACGGCACGCCGACCGTCATCTGGGACACGCTCGCGATCGCCGAATACTTCGCCGAGCGCTTCCCCGCGCTGCACCTGTGGCCGGTCCAGCCGGCCTCGCGGGCCCGCGCGCGCGCGATCACCGCCGAGATGCACGCCGGCTTCGGGGCGCTGCGCAGCCACTTCGCGTTCAACGTCGAGGCCCACCTGCCCCAGATCGGCCAGCGGATGCTGGCCGAGCATGCGGCGCTGCGCGCCGACGTCGCGCGCATCACGCGGCTCTGGAGCGAGTGCCTCGCCGCCTCCGGCGGGCCGTTCCTGTTCGGGGGTTTCGGCATCGTCGACGCCTTCTACGCCCCGGTGGTGCTGCGCTTCCAGACCTACGGCGTGCCGCTGGACGCGACCTGCGTCGGCTACGCCCGGCGCGTCCTCGAGTGCGTGGCGGTCCGCGAGTGGGTCGACGCCGCGCTGGCCGAGAAGGACTTCATCGCGTTCGAGGAACCCTATCGCAACGCGCCGCCGGCCAACCGGGGCTGAGGCTCCGGTACCCCACTGCCCCATGCACGATCTTCCCTGGAGGTTTCGCGAATGAGTTCCGACAGCGTGACGGTGCGCTTCACCCAGCGACAGGACTACCAGTTCGAGGTGGCCTACGGCGCCGGCATCCCCGACCTGCTCGGCGACGAGCCCGCCCCGCTCGGCCAGGGCGCCGGCCCGTCGCCGATCCAGCTGCTCGCCTCGGCCGTCGGCAACTGCCTGTCGAGCTCGCTGCTGTTCGCGCTGCGCAAGTTCAAGCAGAAGCCCGAGCCGCTGACCGCCGAGGTCGCCGTCGAGGTGGGACGCAACGCGGAGAACCGGCTGCGGGTGCTGCATCTGCATGCGCGGCTGACGCTCGGCGTGCCGGGGGCGACGGTCGAGCACCTCGATCGCGTGCTGGCGCAGTTCGAGCCCTTCTGCACGGTCACGCAGAGCGTCGCGGCGGGAATTCCCGTGAGCGTCGAGGTCTACGACGCGCAGGGCACGAAGCTGAAATGACCGTCGCGGCGCGTGCCCGATCCGGCCCGATCCGGCGACGCCGGGCGGGCCGCGCACCGCGGACGGGGTTCAGCCGGCGCCGCCGCGGATCGGCTGCGGCCGGGTGAGCGCTTCCGGGCGCAGCACCCGGTCGAGCGCCTCCTTCGACATCAGGCCGCGCTCCAGGACGATCCGGTACACCGAGCCTCCGGTGGCATGCGCCTCGGCCGCCACCGCCGTCGCGTTGGCGTAGCCGATATACGGATTGAGCGCGGTGACGATGCCGATCGAGTCCTCGACCATCGCCCGCAGGCGCTCGCGGTTGGCGACGATGCCGCGCACGCAGCGCTCGGCGAGCGTCAGGCACCCGCTGCGCAGGTGGGTCAGGCTCTTGAACAGGCTGTGGGCGATGATCGGCTCGAACGCGTTGAGCTGAAGCTGCCCCGCCTCGGCCGCGTAGGTGATCGTGACGTCGTTGCCGATCACCTCGTAGGCGATCTGGTTCACCACCTCGGGGATCACCGGGTTGACCTTGCCCGGCATGATCGAGGAGCCCGCCTGCACCGCGGGCAGGTCGATCTCGTTGAGGCCGGCGCGCGGACCCGACGAGAGCAGGCGCAGGTCGCTGCAGGTCTTCGACAGCTTCACCGCCACCCGCTTGAGCACGCCGGACACCTGGACGAAGGCGCCGCAGTCCTGGGTCGCCTCGATCAGGTCGGGAGCGGTGCTCAGCGCCACGCCCGTGATCTCGGACAGCCGGCGGCAGACCACCGCCGCGTAGTCGGGTGGCGCGGCGATGCCGGTGCCGATCGCCGTCCCGCCGAGGTTGATCTCGCGCACCAGCGCGGCCGCCTCGCGCAGCCGCTGCTGATCCTCGCCGAGCATGATCGCGTAGGTCGAGAACTCCTGCCCCAGCGTCATCGGGACCGCGTCCTGGAGCTGGGTGCGGCCCATCTTCAGCACGTCGCCGAACTCGACCGCCTTGTCCGCGAACGCGAGGCGCAGCACCTCCATCGCCTCGACCAGCTCGGCGATGCCGAACCAGGCCGCCAGCTTCAGCGCCGTCGGGTAGACGTCGTTGGTGCTCTGGCTCATGTTCACGTGCTCGATCGGGTGCAGCGCCGCGTAGTCGCCGCGCGGGCGGCCGATCAGCTCCAGCGCGCGATTGCAGATCACCTCGTTCGCGTTCATGTTCGTCGAGGTGCCGGCGCCTCCCTGGATCACGTCGACCACGAACTGCTCGTGCAGCGCGCCCTCGCGCAGCTCCTCGCAGGCGCGCGCGATCGCGTCGGCGCGCGCGTCGTCGAGCAGGCCGAGCTCGTTGTTGGCCATCGCCGACGCCTGCTTGATGCAGGCCAGCGCCCGGATCAGCGCCGGGTAGATCGAGATCGGGGTGCCGGTGATCGGGAAGTTCTCCAGCGCGCGCAGCGTGTGCACGCCGTAGTACACCGCATCCGGAACGGCGCGGTCGCCGAGCAGGTCGTGCTCGACGCGAGTGGGCGCACGGTTCATCGAGACTCCAGTTCCGTCCGGCGACGGAGCCGGCCGAATCCGCTCAGCCCGGCTTGCCGTCGAGCCGGGGCCGGGTAAGGATCGGCCAATAGCGGACCGCATAGAGGGTGAAGGCCATGCACCAGAGCAGCCCGGAAGCCTGGACGCAGGCGGCGTACAGGCCGGGGAACAGGAGCGGACCGAACACCCGGACGAGCGCCGCGGCGAAGACTAGCAGGTAAGCGGCGGTTTCGTAACCGTCGGCCACGAGCGGCCGTGCCGTATGCCCGCGCGCGGTGCGGGTGATCATGCCCATCGTCAGCCCGCCGATCGCGCCCAGCGTCAGCGCGTGCAGCGCCAGCGTCGGCGGCACTGATCCGGCCGCCGCCAGGGCGCGCAGCAGCAGGTGCACGACGATCCAGGCATAGGCGAGGTGCAGCACCCACACCAGCGGCGTGCCCGGAGTGCGCCAGGGCTGCCACAGGAACAGCCGCACGCCGTGGACGATCGCGGCCGCCAGCGCCACGCCTGCGGCGAGCGCCGGGACCTCGGGCACGTGATCGGCGAGGAACAGCGCGATCACCGAGCCCAGCGCGAGCCGCTCGATCCATGGATGGCGCCGCGCCTGGGTGCCGGGAATGCCGTTGTTGGTGAACATCGGCACCACGCGCCCGGCCATCACCGCCATCACGAACAGCACCACGTCGAGCGCCAGTTGCAGCCCGAAGGCGGGCGGCGCCGGCACCGCGCCGTTGAGCATCGCATGCACGCCGGCGGCGAGCACGCCCATCAGCGCGAGCAGCGCGATGAAGAAGTAGTTGCGCCGGTTGCGCGACCGGATGATCGGCACCGCGATCGCCGCCGCCACCGCGACCGGGAACGCGGCGTTGGCGATCGCCGCCGCCAGGCCCCAGGGGGTCAGCACCAGCACCCGGCCCGCGACCCAGAGCGCCGCGAGCGCCATCAGCGGCGCGCCGACCGGGGTCGGCAGGCCGGTCCAGTTGCGCACCGCGGTCAGCAGGAAGCCCGCGATGATCGCCAGGGTGTACCCGAACAGCATCTCGTGGCCATGCCACTGCGGGCCCTTCAGGTAGGCACTGCCCAGCCAGCCCGAGTACTGCAGCGCCCACAGCGCGACGCTGGCGGCGCTGAAGACGCTCGCCAGCAGGTAGAACGGCCGGAAGCCCAGCTGCCACAGGGCGAAGGCCGGGACCGCCGGCGCCGGCGCCGCCGGTCCGGGTCGCTTCAGTTGCAGCTCGTCCATGCGCCCGCTCCGCGCGTCAGTAGAGGATCCGGCAGCGGATCGTTCCCTCGATCGCGCCGAGCTCGTCGAGGGCCACCTGGCTGGCGGCGGCGTCGACGTCGATCACCACGTAGCCGAGCCGCGAGTCGGTCTGCAGGTACTGCGCGGCGATGTTGATGCCGGCGCGCGAGAAGCGCTCGTTGATCCCGGCGATGATGCCCGGGACGTTCCGGTGGATGTGCAGCAGCCGGCTCTTGCCCAGGTGCTCGGGCAGCGACACCTCCGGGAAATTGACCGCCGAGACGGTCGAGCCGTTGTCGCTGTAGCGCAGCAGCTTCGCGGCCACCTCGCCGCCGATGTTGGCCTGCGCCTCCGAGGTCGAGCCGCCGATGTGCGGCGTCAGGATCACGTTGTCGAAGCGGGTCAGCGGCGACTCGAACGCGCCGTCGTTGCTCTTCGGCTCGGCCGGGAACACGTCGATCGCCGCCCCGGCGACCTGGCCGCTCTCGAGCGCCGCGGCGAGCGCGTCGATGTCGACGACATTGCCGCGCGAGGCGTTGACCAGGTGGGCGCCGCGGCGCATCCGCGCGAGCTGCGGCGCCGCGATCATGTTCCGGGTGGCGGGCGTGGCCGGCACGTGCAGCGTCACGATGTCGGACTCCGCCAGCAGCGTCTCGAGCGAAGCCGCCTGGCGGGCGTTGCCCAGCGGCAGCTTCTTCTCGATGTCGTGGAACAGCACCGACATGCCGAGCTGCTCGGCGAGGATGCCGATCTGCGTGCCGATGTGGCCGTAGCCGACGATCCCGAGCGTCTTGCCGCGCACCTCGAAGGCGCCCGCGGCGCTCTTGTCCCAGCCGCCGCGGTGCAGCTTCGCGTTCTTCGCCGGGATCCCCCGCATCAGCATGATGATCTCGCCGAGCACCAGCTCGGCGACGCTGCGCGTGTTCGAGAACGGCGCGTTGAACACCGGGATGCCGCGCCGGGCGGCGGCATCGAGGTCGACCTGGTTCGTGCCGATGCAGAAACAGCCGATCGCCATCAGCTTCGGCGCGCGCTCGATGACCGCCCCGGTCAGCTGCGTGCGCGAGCGGATGCCGACGAAATGGGCGCCCTCGATCGCGCGCGCCAGGTCGTCGCCGGACAGCGACTGCCGGAGCGACTCGACGTTGGTGTACCCGCCCTGGTGCAGCGTCTCGACCGCCGAGGCATGGACGCCCTCGAGCAGGACGATCCGGAGCCTGTCCTTGGGAACCGAGAAGCGGGAGGCTTCCGCCTGCGCTGCGGCAGGGGAAGCGGCGGACACGGCGGCGAAGGCGTCTGGACTCGTCATGCGCGGATTCTAGAGGGGCGCGCTCGGGTATGCTTCCAGTACGGGTATTGACCCCTGGCGCCCCACTCTGCGGAGAACCCAGCATGCCCACGCTCTTCGAGCGGCTCTACGCCGGCGAGCTGCCCTGCGCGCGCGTGTACGCCGACGCGCACGTATTCGCCTTCATGGATGCCGGTCAGGTCAACGATGGGCACGTGATCGTCGCCTCGATCCGGCCCTACGCGACGCTGATGGATGCCGACGAGGACACCGCCGCGGCCATGATGCGCGCGGCGCGCCGGATCGCGATCGCGGTCGAGCGCGAGTTCGGCGCCGACGGCGTCACGATCCTGCAGGCCAACCGGGTCGCGGGCTGGCAGACGGTCCCCCACTTGCACCTGCACGTGCTGCCCCGCCGGGCCGGCGACGCGGTCACGCTCGGCTGGCCGCGCCGCGACCCGCCGTTCGCCCAGTTGCAGGCGCTCGCCGCGCGTATCCGGCCCTGACCACCCCGACCCGCCCCCCGAACCTCCCCCCGAACCGCGATGCCCCGCCCCGAGCCCCCGCTTCCCGCAGCCACGCCGCCCCCGACCCTTCCGCCCGGTTTCGCCGACGTGCGGACCGCCGCCGGACGGCTGCTCGGCCATGCCCGCCGCACGCCGGTGCAGCGCTCGGCCACCGCCGACACGCGCGCCGGAGCCCGGCTCTTCTTCAAGTGCGAGAACCTGCAGCGCATGGGCGCGTTCAAGTTCCGCGGCGCCTTCAACGCGATCGCCGCGCTCGCGCCCGCCCGGCGCCGCGCCGGGGTGATCGCCTTCTCGTCGGGCAACCATGCCCAGGCGATCGCGCTGGCGGCGCGCGAGCTCGGCGTCGCCGCGACCCTCGTGATGCCCTCGGATGCCCCGGCCGCCAAGCGGGCCGCGACCCTCGGCTACGGCGGCGAGGTCGTGACCTACGACCGCTTCGCCGAGGACCGCGAGGCGCTGGCGCGCCGCATCGCCGCCGAACGCGGCCTGACGCTGATCCCGCCCTACGACCACGCGGACGTGATCGCCGGCCAGGGAACGGCGGCGCTGGAGCTGCTCGAGGAAACCGGTCCGCTCGACGCGCTGTTCGTCTGCCTGGGTGGCGGCGGCCTGCTGGCCGGCAGCGCGCTCTCGGCCGCCGCGCTGGCGCCCGGCTGCGCGGTGTTCGGCGTGGAGCCGGAGGCCGGCGACGACGGCCGCCAGTCGCTGCGCGCAGGCCGCATCGTGACCATCCCGGTCCCGAAGACGATCGCGGACGGCGCGATGACGACCCATCTCGGGATGCTCACCTTCCCGATCATCCGCGAACGGGTGCGCGACATCCTGACCGTCTCCGATGCCGAGCTGCTGTCGACGATGCGCTTCTTCGCCGAGCGGATGAAGATGGTCGTCGAGCCAACCGGCTGCCTCGCGGCCGCCGCCGCGTTCGCCGCGGCGCCCCGGTGGCAGGGGCGCCGGATCGGCGTGATCGTCAGCGGCGGCAACGTCGACCTCGCTGCCTACGGGCGCTGGCTCGCGGCCGGCGACGCCTGAGCCGGCCGCGCCGGTTCAGGGGACGGCGGGCCGCGGCGGCGCGGCGGCGCGGCGGCCCTGCCTCCACCAGATCCCCGCGACCAGCAGCAGCGCCGGCAGGTAGATCCAGTACTCGGACGGGCGATCGGCGGGCACCAGGACGCCGCCGACCTGCCAGCCGGGCTCGAAGCCCGACTTCCGCGCCCGGCTGCCGAAACGCACGTTGCCGATCCGGACCTGGTCGCCGAGCGACGTGACGGTGATCCCCGCCTCCTGGAGGCGGGCGCGGCCCTCGCCCGGTGCGGCGAGCTGGACGCCGACGGTCTTGCGCACATCCTCGCCCTCGAGCGTGACCCCCTCGATGATCAGCGCGAGCCGCGCGTCCTCGGGCAGGCTGCCGGCGACCTCGACGATGCGCGCGGCCGGCACTTCGGTGTACTTGGGCGCGATCCGGTTCATGAAGAAGTCCGGCCGGAACAGCGCGAAGGTGGCCAGCAGCAGCACCGCCACCTCCCACCAGCGGCAGCGCTCGCGAAACCACGCCATGCTGGCCGCCGCGAAGGTGAGCGAGGCGACGGTCGATGCGAACGCCACGAGGAGCAGCTCCCACCAGCTCTCGACGTCGATCAGCAGCAGCGCCGGGTTGAACACGAACACGAACGGCAGCACCACCGTGCGCAGCGCATAGACCGAGCCCTGCAGGCCGGTGCGGATCGGGTCCTCGCCCGAGATCGCGGCGGCCGCGAACGTGGCCAGCCCGACCGGCGGCGTGATGTCGCCCATGATGCCGAAATAGAAGACGAACAGGTGCACCGCGATCAGCGGGATGATGTAGCCGCCGCGCGCGCCGAGCTCGACGATCACCGGCGCCATCAGCGAGGCGACCAGGATGTAGTTCGCGGTGGTGGGCACACCCAGCCCGAGCACCAGGCAGACGAAGGCGGTGAACAGCAGCATCGCGATCACGTTGCCCTGCGAGACCACCTCGACGAAGTCGGTCATCCGGAAGCCCAGGCCGGTGAGCGTGATGCCGCCGACGATGATGCCGGCGGTGGCGGTGGCCACGCCGATGCCGATCATGTTGCGCGCGCCGTCGTTCAGGCCCTGCACCACCTCGTCGAAGCCCAGGCGCCAGCTGCCTTTCATGTCCGCGCCGCGGAACAGCGCGATCAGCGGCCGCTGCGTGAGCATCAGCCCGATCAGCGTCACCGTGGCCCAGAACGCGCTCAGCGCCGGGCTCAGCTCCTCGATCATCAGGCACCAGATCAGCATGCCGATCGGGATCAGGAAGTGCAGGCCGGCCCTCACCGTCGGCCAGGTGTCGGGCAGCACCGGATTCTCGATGTCGATGTCCTGCGGCAGGTCGGGGTAGCGGCTGGCCGCGCGCAGCAGCACCACGTGCAGCGCCAGCAGCAGCCCGCCGAGGATCCACGGCGCGGCCGCGCCGAACAGCATCTGCGTGCCGAGGGCGATCCAGTAGATCAGCGCGCACACGGCGATCGTGCCCGACAGGCCGAGCGCCCAGCCGAGCGCCTTCTCGCGCGCGCTGCGCGGGCGCCGCGACGCGGCCGGCTGCATGCCCATCTTCAGCGCCTCGAGATGCACGATGTAGAACAGCGAGATGTACGAGATCGTCGCCGGCAGGAACGCGTGCTTGACGATGTCGGAGTACGGGATGCCGACGTACTCGACCATCAGGAACGCCGCCGCGCCCATCACCGGCGGCATGATCTGGCCGTTGACCGACGACGCGGTCTCGATCGCGCCAGCCTTGACGCCGCCGTAGCCGGCCTTCTTCATCAGCGGAATCGTGAAGATGCCGCCCGAGACGACGTTGGACACCGACGAGCCGGAAATCATGCCGTTCAGCGCCGACGACACCACCGCCACCTTGGCCGGCCCGCCGCGCAGGTGCCCGAGCATCGCGAACGACACCTGCATCATGTAGTTGCCCGCGCCCGCGCGGTCGAGCAGCGAGCCGAACAGCACGTAGATGAAGATGAAGGCCACCGACACGCCGAGCGCCACGCCGTACACGCCCTCGGTGGTCAGCCACATGTGCGACAGCATCCGCTGTAGCGAGGCGCCCTTGTGCGAGATCACGTCGGGCAGGTACGGGCCGAGGAAGATGTAGCCGAGGAAGACCAGCGCGAGGATCGCCATCGGCGCGCCGACCGAGCGGCGCGTGGCTTCGAGCAGCAGCACCATGCCGATGGTGGCCACCACGATGTCCATCGTGGTCGGCACGCCCGGCCGGGTAGCGAGCTCGCCGTAGAACAGCAGCAGGTAGGCGCCGGCGAACGCGCCCACCGCCGCGAACACCCAGTCGGCGAGCGGCACCCGGTAGCGCACGCCCTTCCTGCGCGAGCCCGGATACGCGAGGAACGCGAGGAACAGCGCGATGCCCAGGTGCAACGCGCGCGCCTCGGTGTCGTTGAGCAGGCCCACGCCGAGCGAGAACGGCAGCGGGGAGGCATACCACAGCTGGAACAGCGACCAGCCGATCGCCACCGCCGAGATGATGGCGCCCGAGAGGCCCGAAGCGGCACGGCCGCCGGTATCGGCGTCGGCGACGATCTGCTGCAGCTCGGCGGACGGCTTGACGGGTTCGCTCATCCTGGTCTCCCTGATGTTCCGGCCACCCCGCGCTTCGATTCCCCCGGGGCGACACGACGGCCGCGGGCCCGGCCGGCCCCCGGACGCCCGGCGTGCGTGGCGCCCATACGAAAAAGCGGGCGCTGGGCCCGCTTCCTCGCTGCGCCGGAGGGGACTACTTCACCCAGCCCTTTTCCTTGTAGTAGCGCAGCGCACCCTCGTGCAGCGGCGCCGACAGCCCGTCCTTGGTCATGCTCTCGGGCTTGAGGCTGGCGAGCGCGGGATGCAGCCGCTTGAACTCGTCGAAGTTGTCGAACACCGCCTTCACGACCTGGTACACGGTGTCGGCCGGCACCTTGCTGGAAGCCACCACCGTCGCCAGCACGCCGTAGGTTTCGGTCGCCTGGGGGTTGGACGGATACAGGCCCGCGGGAATCGTCGCCTTCGCGTAGTAAGGCTTGTCGGCGAGCAGCTTGTCGACCGCCGGGCCGGTGAGCGAGACCAGCTTGGCGCCGCACGAGGTGGTCGGGTCCTGGATGTTGGCCGACGGATGGCCGACCGCGTAGAAGAAGCCGTCGATCTTGCCGTCGCACAGCGCCGGGCCGTGCTCGTCGGCCTTCAGCTCGGCCGCCAGGCCGAAGTCGCTCATCTTCCAGCCCAGCCCGCCGAGCAGTTCCTCCATCGAGGCACGGGTGCCCGAACCGGGGTTGCCGACGTTGAAGCGCTTGCCCTTGAAGTCGGCGAACGACTGGATGTTGGCCTCCTTGCGCGCCACCACCGTGAACGGCTCGGGGTGGACCGAGAACACCGCGCGCAGGTCGCCGTAGGCGCCGGCATCCTTGAACTGGCCCACGCCCTTCAGACCGTTGTACTGCACATCGGACTGCGCGAAGCCCAGGTCGAGCTCGCCCGCCTTGATCGTGTTGACGTTGAACACCGAGCCGCCGGTGGACTCGACCGAGCAGCGGATGCCGTGCTTGGAACGGTCCTTGTTCACGAGCCGGCAGATGGCGCCGCCGGCCGCGTAGTAGACGCCGGTGACCCCGCCGGTGCCGATCGTGATGAACTTGGTCTGCGCGGCGACCGGCGTGGAGAATGCGGCTGCGGACAACATCGCGCCAGCGATCGCGGCGAGTCGGGCGGCACGGAGATTGGGCTTCATGCGGTGGGGCTCCTGGAAGGGCTCGTGTCGGGACCGGTCCATTATGCCGATCCCGTCGCGGCTGGCAAGTCGGGCGCAAGCGCCGCGATCGATGCGTCGACCGCCTCGCCGAGCCGCTCGACGATCAGCCCGATCTCCTGCTCGGTGACGATGAAGGGCGGCGCGAGCAGCACGTGGTCGCCGCGCCGCCCGTCGATCGTCCCGCCCATCGGGTAGACCATCAGGCCGCGCGCCATCGCTTCCTGCTTGATGCGCGCGTGCAGCTTGAGGGCCGGGTCGAACGGCGCCTGCGTGGCGCGATCGGCGACCAGCTCGATCGCCATGAACAGGCCCCGGCCGCGGATGTCGCCGACGCGCGGGTGCGCCCCGAAGCGCCGCCCGAGCGCCGCGCGCAGCGCCTGCTCGCGCGCGGCGCCGGCCTCGAGCAGGCCGTCGCGCCGGATCACCTGCTGCACCGCGAGCGCTGCCGCGCAGGCCGCCGCGTGGCCCAGGTAGGTGTGGCCGTGCTGGAAGAAGCCGCTGCCGCGCGCGAAGGTGTCGACGATGCGCTGCTGGACCAGCACGGCGCCGATCGGCTGGTACCCCCCGCCCAGGCCCTTGGCGATCGTCATCAGGTCGGGTGCGATCCCCTCCTGCTCGCAGGCATGCAGGGTGCCGGTGCGGCCCATCCCGCACATGACCTCGTCGAGGATCAGCAGGATGCCGTGGCGGTCGCACAGCTCGCGCACGCCGCTGAAGTAGCCCGGCACCGCCGTGAGCGCCCCCGAGGTCGCGCCGCCCACCGTCTCGGCGATGAACGCGATCACGTTGCGGGGCCCGAGCCGCTCGATCTCGGCGGCCAGCTCGTCGACCAGCCGGCGGCCATAGGCCTCGGCGGCTTCGCCGGGGCGCCGGTCGCGGTATTCGTAGCAGGGCGAGACGTGGGCCACGTCGATCAGCAGCGGCGCGAACTGGGCACGCCGCCATTCGTTGCCGCCGACCGCGAGCGCGCCCAGAGTGTTGCCGTGGTAACTCTGCCGGCGCGCGATGAAGTGGCGCCGTTCCGGCTGGCCGATCTCGACGAAGTACTGGCGCGCCATCTTCAGTGCCGCCTCGACCGCCTCCGAGCCCCCCGAGACGAAGTAGGCGCTGCCGATGCCGGGCGGCGCGCCGGCCACCAGCGTCTCGCCCAGCGCCTCGGCCGCCTCGGTGGTGAAGAAGCTGGTGTGCGCGTACGCCAGCCGGTCGATCTGCGCGTGCATCGCGGCGAGCACGTCCGGGTGCCCGTGGCCGAGGCACGAGACGGCGGCGCCGCCCGAGGCGTCCAGGTAGGCCTTGCCGTCGGCGTCGTGCAGCCATGCTCCGTTGCCGGAGACCGCGACCGGGAACCGGCGGCCGAGCGAGCGATGGAAGACGCGCGTCATGCCGTGCAGGATAGCGCAGTCAGCGCGTCGCGAGCACCTGGTCGAGGGCGCGCCCGCTGGGCTCGGTGATCCGCATCCGCACCGGCACGATGCGCGCGTCCAGCGCCAGCCAGAGATCGATCGCCGGATCGTCTTCGCTGCTGCCGGCGCGGCTCAGGCGCAGTGCCGGCACCACGCCCTCGTCCGTCTGCACCGGCTCCTCGCCGAGCACACGCCAGTCCACCGGATCGACGCTCGAGTTGCCGAGCATCGGCAGGCGGATCGTCGCGCCCGGCCCGAACAGCGCCGGGCGCGACTGCCGCAGCAGCGCCAGCTGGATCGCGGCCGACAGCCGGTCCTGCACCCCGGGCGGCGCCGGCCGGCGCACGCCGGATCCGAACACCACCTCCCCGCGCTGCGCGTCGATGACGGCCGAGCGCGGCGCACGGTCGCCCCGCTGCTCGCGGTAGCGCGCCGGCGCGAGCCCTCCGGACGAGACGGCGCCGACGCTGTCCTGGACCAGCGTGCCCCGGTAGAACCAGGCGACCAGCCCTTTCGCGCGGCCCTCGCTGTGCAGCCGGTAGCGTTCGGCGTCGATCTCGAACGACTGCTCGAGCGTGGCCACCACGTTGCCCTCGGCGGGGTCGCCGTAGTGGACGCGATAGCGCACCGAGCCGGCCTGCGGCACGACGAGGATCGGCGGCGTTTCCGGGGCCAGCGCCTCCGGGACCCGCATCTCCGGCGCTGCTTCCGGGGACGCCGTGCCCGCCGGTTCCGGCGCGGCCG
>JBDHRX010000076.1:0-15445 GCA_039807785.1 Burkholderiaceae bacterium | reverse complement strand
GCAGCGGGACCAGCGCCTCGGCCAGCCCGCCGAGCGCGGCCGACGACCGCAGCGCCTGCGCGCCGGCGTCGACCCAGGCCTGCGCCTGCGGCAGCCCGTGCACCAGGATGCCGCCGCCCACCAGGAACATCGCCGCCGTGCCGGCCACCGACAGGCCCTTCATCAGCCAGGGGGCTGCGCGCACGATCGTCCGGCCGGCCCCGCGCAGCCCGCGCGCGCCGACGCCGTCGCCGGGACGGCGCGCGAGATGCAGCCCGGCATCGTCGAGCTTGACGATGCCGGCGACCAGTCCGTAGACGCCGACGGTCATCAGCAGCGCGATGCCGACCAGCACCGCGATCCGCGTTCCGAGCCCGGCCGACGCGACGGTGCCCAGCGTGATGACGATGATCTCGGCCGACAGGATGAAGTCGGTGCGCACCGCGCCGCGGATGCGCGCCGCCTCGACCGCCATCAGGTCGACGGCCGGGTCCGCCAGCGCCCGGGCAAGCTCGGCGCGATGCGCCTCCTCGCCGGCCCGGCCGTGCAGCATCCGGTGGGCGATCTTCTCGAACCCCTCGTAGCAGAGGAACAGGCCGCCCGCCATCAGCAGCGGCGTGACCGCGCGCGGCGCGAAGGCACTGACGGCGAGGGCGGCGGGCACCAGGATCGCCTTGTTGCGCAGCGACCCCTTGGCGACGGCCCAGACCACCGGCAGCTCGCGATCGGCCCGCACCCCGGAGACCTGCTGCGCATTGAGCGCGAGGTCGTCGCCCAGCACGCCGGCGGTCTTCTTCGTGGCGATCTTGGTCAGCGTCGCGACGTCGTCGAGCACGCTGGCGATGTCGTCGACCAGCAGCAACAGGCTCGAGGCCATCTCAGCAGCCCGGTCCGGCGTCGTACCCGATGTCCATCCCGCGTCCTTCCGTGCCGTGCTGTCCCGGCGGACATGTTACCGTCTCCGTGCATGCCGCGCCGGCCTGCGCCGGGCGCCGCGTGCCGCAACCCACGGGAGTCCCTCATGCGCCTGCCGATCCTGCGCCGCCCCGGGGCGCGCGCCGTCCGCCCCCTCGCCCGCCTCCTCGCCCCCCTCGCCGCGCTGTGCCTCGTGCTGGCGGGCTGCGCGGGCCTGGGCCTGCGCGACCCGGTCAACGTCGACGTCGTCGGCATCGAACCGATCCAGGGCGAAGGCATGGAGACCCGCTTCGCGCTGAAGCTGCGGGTCCAGAACCCCAACGACCTGCCGATCGAGTACGACGGCGTGTTCGTCCAGCTCGACCTGCGCGGCGCGCGGCTCGCGAGCGGGGTCAGCGACCGGGCGGGCGTGGTGCCGCGCTTCGGCGAGACCGTGATCACGCTGCCGATGAGCGTGCCGCTCGGCGCCATGATCCGGCAGGCGATCGGGATCGCGACCGGGGAGCGGATCCGCGCCGACTACCGGATCCAGGGCAAGCTGTCGGCGCCGGCCTGGGGCGGACATCGCTTCGAATCGAAGGGCGAGCTCCGGGTGCCCGCGGGGCTGTTCGGCGCCGGTCGCTGAGCTCCGGGCGCACGCGGAGGCGGCCGGGGGGCGAGCCGTCCCTAGACGCCCAGGTGGCGCCGCAGCAGGTCCGGCTGCGCCTTGAGCTCGGCGGCGGGCCCCTCGTGGGCGATGTGGCCGTTGTTGATGATGTAGACGCGGGTCGCCAGCGCCAGCGTCGCGGCGAGATTCTGCTCGACCAGGACGATGGTCTGTCCGGACTGCGCGAGGTCGCGGCAGGCGCGCACGAGGTCCTGCACGATGACCGGGGCGAGCCCCTCGAACGGTTCGTCGAGCAGCACGATCTTCGGGTCGCGCACCAGCGCGCGCGCGATCGCCAGCATCTGCTGCTCCCCGCCCGAGAGATCGGTGCCGCGGCTGGTGCGCCGCCGCTTCAGGCGCGGGAACATCGCGTAGATGCGCTCGAGCGGCCACCGGTTCCCGGCGGTCAGCCCGGCGAGAACGATGTTCTCCTCCACGTTCAGGCTGCCGAAGATGCGCCGCTCCTCGGGAACGAGCTGCATGCCGGCCCGGGCGATGTCGTGCGCCTTGCTGCCGGCGAGCTCGGCGCCGTCGAGCCGGACGCTGCCGGTCCTGGGCTTGACCATGCCCATGAGGCTCTTCAGCGTGGTCGACTTCCCGGCGCCGTTGCGCCCGAGCAGCGCCACCACTTCGTTCTTCTCCACCCGCAGCGAGACGTCGAACAGGATGTGGCTGTCGCCGTAGTAGCTGTTCAGGCCGCTGACCTCGAGCAGGCTCATGCCGTCTCTCCATGCACGCCGCCGAGATAGGCTTCCTGGACCCGGGCGTTGGCCTTGATCTCCTCGGGCGTCCCCTCGACGAGCACGCACCCCTCCTGCAGCACGGTGACCTTCTCGACCAGCTCGAACAGCGAATCCATGTCGTGGTCGATGACGATCATCGTGCGTCCCTGGGCGATCGACTTCAGCAGCGCCACCGTCTCGACGCGCTCCTGCGGGCTCATGCCGGCGAGCGGCTCGTCGAGCAGGAGCAGGCTGGGCGAGGTGGCGAGCGCCAGCCCGATCTCGAGTCGCCGCTTCTCGCCGTAGGCGAGCTCGGACACCGGCGTGTCGAGCCGCTCCGCCAGGTGCACCAGCGCCGCGGTGCTCTCGACCTGGGCGTCGAGGCCGGCGACCTTCGGCAGGGCCCTGAGCATGTCGAGCCTGAACTTGCCGCGCAGCTCGCCGAGCGCGGCGATCGCCAGGTTCTGCCGCACGGTGAGCCGGTCGAACAGCTGGTTGATCTGGTAGCTCTTGGTCAACCCCAGCTGGCACGCGTCGGCCACGCCGAGGCTGGTGATGTCGCGGCCATCGAACACGATCCGGCCGGAGGTCGGCAGCACTTCGCAGGTGAGCATCTTGAAGAAGGTGCTCTTGCCGGCGCCGTTGGGCCCGATGATGCCGCGGATCTCGCCGTGGTCGACGGAGAAATCGATGTCGAGGTTCGCCACCAGGCCACCGTAGCGCTTGGTCAGGCCGGTCACCTGGAGGATCGGCCCGGCGTGACTGCCCGTGGGCTTGCGCCGCGCGGGCATGGCCACGACGGTGGCGAGCGGGCGTCCCGGCGTCGCTGCCGCCGGGGCCGCAGACCCGGCCGGCTGCTGCACGGCCCCCCCGCCGCGACGCGCGAGCCGATACAGGTCGACGATGGCGCCGACCAGGCCGCGGCGCAGGAACACCACCAGCAGCACGAACACGATGCCGAGGACCAGCTTCCAGGTGGCGCCGAGGTTCAGCGTCGTCTGGAAGAAGTCGCTCAGGTACAGCCAGGTGGTAGCCCCGAGCAGCGGGCCGAACAGCCAGCCGGCGCCGCCGATCGCGGTCTGCATCACGATCTCGCCCGAGGTCGCGAACATGAAGGCATCCGGTGGCATGAAACCCTGCATCATGCCGAGCAGGCCGCCCGCGAACCCGGAGTACATCGCGGCGACCACGAAGACGGCGAGCTTGTAGCCGTGGATGTCGTGGCCGAGCGCCTGCGCGCGCTGCGGATTGTCGCGGATCGCGCGCAACAGCAGGCCGACCGGCGAGCGGACGATGCGCAGCGCGATCACCAGCCCGACGAAGTACCAGAACGCGAAGAACGCGTACATCGACAGGTTGTCGTCGAACTCGATGGTGGTGAAGCCCAGGGCCAGGTTCGGCGTCGGCACGCCCGGCAGCCCGTTCTCGCCGCCGGTGTAGGCCGACAGCGGGTTGAACTCCACGAAGAAGAACACCTCGGCGATCGCCACCGTGATCATCGCGAAGTAGATGCCGGTGCGCCGCAGCGCGACCAGCCCGACCAGGTAGCCGACCACGCCCGCGACGAGGGTCCCGAGGAACAGGGCCGCGACGGTGTTGGTGAACGAGGTCTGCGTCAGCAGGTAGGCGGCGAACATGCCGCCGGTTCCGAAGAACGCCGACTGGCCGAACGACAACAGGCCGGTGAACCCGAACAGGAGATCGAAGCCGATCCCGACCAGGGCCCAGATCAGGATGCGGTTGATGGTGGTGGGCGTGAAGCCGAGGTACGGCAGCACGAACGGGGCGGCGATCAGGGCGAGCGCCGCCACGATCTCGACGACGAAGGGGCGTTGTCTGGTAGGCATCGCTGGACTTCGTTCACTCGCGGCCGGCCGTGCCGAGCAATCCGTGGGGACGGAGCACCAGCACGAGCGTCATGGCGATGAACAGCATGACGTAGGAGTAGGCGGGGTCGAACATCGAGGTGATGCTGATGATCTCGCCGGCGATCAGGCCGCCGAGCACCGCGCCCGGGAACGAGCCGACGCCCCCGATGACGACGACGACGAAGGTCTGCACCAGGATCGCCTCGCCGACGTCGGGCGCGATGGCGACCACCGGCGCGTTGACGATGCCGGCGAACCCGGCCGCCATGGCGCCGATGCCGAACACCAGCATGAAGACCCTGTGGACGTTGATGCCCAGCGCATCGACCATCCCCGAGTCCTCGATGCCGGCGCGCACGATCATCCCGATGCGCGTGCGGTAGAGCACCAGGTAGAGCGCCAGCAGCGCCACCGACACGATGCCGAGCAGGGCGAGCCGGTAGGTCGGGTAGACCATGAAGCCGAGCGGCGTGATGCCGACCAGCGACTCCGGCGGCGGCACCCTCTGGGACAGGCTCCCGAACACGAAGCGCACCGCCTCGACGAAGACGATGCCGAGCCCGAAGGTGACGAGGAGCTGGTCCTCGGGTGGCCGCGAGTAGAAATGACGGATGATCGTCCGCTCGGTGACCACGCCCACCAGCATCACGAACAGCGACCCGGCGAGGACCGCGACGACGAAGGAGCCGGTATGGGCATAGGCCACCCAGCCGGCGTAGCCGCCCAGCATGAACATCGCGCCGTGCGCGAGGTTGAGCACCCCGAGCGTGCCGTAGATGATCGTCAGGCCCGACGAGATCAGTGCCAGCAGCGCGCCGAGCACCAGCCCGTTGAAGCACTGCGATACGAAGTTGCTCCAGTTGACCACGCTGTCCTGCCCGGATCCGAGTTGCCCCTGCCCGCGGCGCAGTGCCGGGGGCGCGAAACCCGCCGTCGGGCGCGACGGCAGGCGTGCCGCGCACGCGCCCCGGCCGCCGACGGCCGCGGGCGCGTGCGGCCCGTCAGGTGTAGTCGCCCAGCTTGCAGCCGAACGCGTCGGGCGACTGGATCACCTTGTCGCCGGGCACCACCTCGAGCACCTCCCAGAAGTCCTCGTCGTTCTTCATGTCCTTCTTGGCCTTGCCGCGCACCAGGATCACCGGGCGCACGCACTGGTGATCCTGCGGCCGGTAGCGCACGTCCCCGATGAGCGACGGGATGGTCTCGCCCTTCTCGTACTGCCGGATGACGTCGGGCGGATAGAAGCTGCCCGCCTCGGTGACCATCCGGGCCCAGTGCGCGAAGCTGACGTAGCCGTTCTCGGCGCCCCATTCCGGCCGGTAGCCGTACTTCTTCCGGAACGTCTCGACGAACATCTTCGCCAGCGGGTACTGGTCCTCCAGCGTCCACCAGAAGTCGGTAGCTGCGAAGACGCCGGCGGTGATGTCCACGCCCGCCTCCCGGGCGAGGAACGGAATCTGGTAGGGAATCACCAGCGTCATCTTCGGCAGCAGGCCGAATTGCCGCGCCTGCTGGCTCGACAGCACCGCGTCGCGGCCCCAGTTCACGTTGATCAGGAACTCGGCGCCGGAGTTCGCGATGTTGGTCAGGTACTGGCTGAAGTCCTGCGTGCCGAGCGGCGACACCTGGTTGGTCACCATCGTCCAGCCGGCCTTCTCGGTCAGGTAGTCGTTGACCGACTTCGTCGTGGTGTGGCCGTAGGTGTAGTCGGGCGTCATGAACGCCGCCTTCCGGTTCTTGCCGAAGCTCTTCACCAGGACCGGACCGATCGCGTTCGCCGCCATCTCGCCGAAGAAGCCCTGGCGGAATCCATAGCGCACGCAGTCCTTGCCGGTGGTGTCGTTCGAGCCGGAGATGCCGGCCATGTACAGGATCTTCTCGCGCTGCGCGAACTTGTTGAGCGCCACCGCCACCGCCGACGAGGTCGAGCCGATCATCGCGACGATCTTGTTCTGGTTGATGAAGGTCTGCTCGACCTGCAACGCCTGGTTCGGCTTGGCCGCGGAATCGGCCGACAGGAACCCGACCTTCTTCCCGAGCACGCCGTTGTTCACCTTCGGCGCCAGCTTCTTCATCAACTCGTGGTTCGTGTTGATGTGGTCGATGGCCAGTTCCATCCCCTTGCGCTCGTCCTCGCCCTGCACGGCGTAGGTGCCCGTGAGCGGCACCGCGGCGCCCAGGTAGACCGTGCCGCCCTGCGAGCCGGCCGGCCAGGTGCCGATCGCCGGCTTGTCGGCCGCGTGGACCCAGCCGATGTTGCCCAGGCCGGGGATCAGGGTCGCGCCGGCGACGCCCGCGCCCACGCGCAGCACCCGGCGGCGCGAAGGGGCCGACACCGTCCCGACCGCGAACCCCGGCCCCCCTCTCCTCGCTGCCGCCACCGCCTCGAGCAACGTCCGGCGGCCGTCGCTGTCGAATCCGCTCATCTCGCCTCCTCCATGACTGTGTCGATCGTTTCACCCGGGGCCCGGCGGGGCCTGAAGGACCTTCGAGAACGCAGCCGGGTCTTGCGGCAAGAATGGGCTTACAAAGTCAACACATCAATATCCAATTGACTTCATTGAAGAATCTTGTCAATAATGAATTATGGCAAATGGAAATTTGTCGATTATTGACCTTGCGGCGCAACATCGGAACGCGCCGTTGCCGACATGCCGCGCTCGCTGACCGGCGCGCGCATCCGCGAGCGGCGACGTTCGCTGGGCCTGACGCAGGCGGGCCTGGCGGCCGCGATCGGCATCTCGGCCTCGTACCTGAACCTGATCGAGCGCAACAAGCGCAACATCGGCGGGGCGCTGCTCAAGCGCATCGCGGACGCGCTCGGCATGGGCATCGACGAGCTCGACGGCGCCGCGGGGCGACGACTGCTCGACGACCTGGGCGAGCTCGCCGGGGACGCCCGGCTCGCGGCGCTGCGGCTCGACCCGGCCGCGGTCGACGACCTCGCGGGCCGGCATCCGGGCTGGGCACGGGCCCTGATCATGCTGCATCGCGCGCTGCTCGATCGCGACCGCGCGGTCGCGGCGCTGTCGGACCGGCTCAGCCAGGACCCGTTCCTCGGCGACGCGGTCCACAACGTGCTCAGCCGCGTGGCCGCGATCCGCTCGTCTTCCGAGATTCTCGAAAGCGTCGCCGACCTCGAGCCGGCGCAACGCGAGCGCTTCGTCTCGATCATCTGCACCGAGAGCACGCGCCTGTCCGACCTCGCGCAGGCGCTCGCCGCGTTCTTCGACAAGGCGCACACCGTGACGCGCTCGATCACGCCGGCCGACGAGGTCGACGACTTCCTGTTCGATCACGACAACCACTTCGCCGCGCTCGAGCAGGCGGCCGCCGATTTCCGCGCCGCCGCGGCGATCGAGGGCGACTGCCGCGAAAGCACGCTGGCCGACTACCTGCTGCGGACGCACTCGGTGCGCGTCGAGATCCGTCCGGCGATCGCGGTCGAGGCGCTCGCGCCGGACGGGGGCACCGCCTTCTCGGCCGACGGCCGCACGCTGTTCGTGGCCGACACCGCGCCGCGCCCGACGCGGCGCTTCTGGCTCGCGCGCGCCGCCGTCGAACGGTTCCGCCAGGGCCGGCCGGTCGCAGCCGAAGTCGATGCGGCCCCGCGCCTGACCAGCGAGGCGGCGCGCCGGCGGGCCCGGCGCGCGCTTTCCTCGTACCTGGCCGCCGCCGTGCTGATGCCCTACGAGGCGTTCCTCGACGCGGCGCGGCGCTCGCGCTATGACCTCGAGAGCCTCGGCCGCCGCTTCGGCGCCAGCTACGAACAGGTCTGTCACCGCCTGGCCACGCTGCGCCGGCCCGGGGCCGAGGGCATTCCGTTCGGCCTGATGCGCGCCGACCCCGCCGGCTTCGTCACCAAGCGCTTCCCGTTGCCGCACCTGCTGCTGCCGCGCCACGGCAACGCGTGCCCGATGTGGGCGGTGTACGAAGCGTTCCAGAACCCCGGCGCGATCGTGCGCCAGCTCGCCGCCTTCCCCACCGGGGATCGCTACCTGTTCCTGGCCCGGACGGTCGAGAAGCCCCGTCCGGCGTTCACGATGCCGCGCCGGCTGGTATCGGTGATGCTTGCCTGTCACGCGCTGCATGCCGACCTCACGGTGTACGGCGACGGGCTCGACCTGTCGTCGACGGCACCGGCGGTGCCGGTCGGACCGAACTGCCGGCTGTGCGTGCGACGCGACTGCGCCTATCGCGAGGAGGATCCGATCATCGATGCCTGATCCGGCGCCGCGACATCGATGCGAGCGGGGCCCGCTCCCACGCGGGACCGGCCAGGCGCTACACTCGCGCCCAAGCCCGGAATCGACAATCCGAGGGGGAGACCAGGCATGGCGACGCGGGTGTTGATCGCCGAAGACGAGCCGAACATCGTCGAATCGCTGAGCTTCATGCTCGGCCGGGCCGGCTTCGAGGTGTCGGCGGCGCTCGATGGCCAGGCGGCGCTCGAGCGGCTGTACGCCGACCCGCCCGACCTGATGATCCTCGACGTGATGTTGCCGCGGCTCAACGGCTTCGAGGTGCTCAAGCTGGTCAAGTCCGACCCGTCGCTGAAATCGATCCCGGTCATCGTGCTCACCGCGAAGGGACAGGCGCACGACCGCCGCATGGCCGAGGAACTCGGCGTCGACGGCTTCATGACCAAGCCGTTCTCGAATCGCGAGATCGTGGAGCAGGTGCGGCGGCTGGCGCGCCGCTGAAGCGCGCGCCGGCGCCGGCCGACCCACCCGAGCCGTGAATCCGCCCTCTTCCTCGCCGCCGCCCCCACCGCCGCCCCGGCTGCGCGACGCGGCGGTGGTGCTGCCGCTGGTCGGGCTGTTCCTGCTGATGCCGCCGACGATCACGCTGTTCGCCGACCGGTACCAGGTCGCCGGCGTGCCGCTGATCGTGGCCTACCTGTTCGGCGTGTGGATCGCGCTGATCGGGTGCGCCGCGCTGCTGGCGCGCGGCATCGCGCGCGGCAACCGGGCCGCCGGCCCGACGCGCAACCCTGCCGGGCATCGGGATGCGGCCGAATGATGCTCTCGGCCAACCTGGTGCTGACGATCGCGCTGATGTACGTCGCGCTGCTGTTCGCGGTGGCCTTCGTCGGCGACCGGCGCGCCCGCACCGGGCGGCTCGGATGGCTGCAGTCGCCTCTCGTCTACACGCTGTCGATCTCGGTCTATTGCACCTCCTGGACCTTCTACGGCGCGGTCGGATCGGCGGCGCGCAACGGCCTGGAGTTCGCGACGATCTACATCGGGCCGACGCTGGTTTTCGTCGGCTGGTGGGTGTTCCTGCGCAAGCTGGTGCGCATCGGGCACGTGCACGGCATCACCTCGATCGCCGACATGATCTCGTCACGCTACGGCAAGAGCCCCAGCCTCGCGGCGCTGGTCACGCTGATCGGGGTCGTCGGCGTCACGCCCTACATCGCGCTGCAATTGCGCGCGGTCACGATCAGCTTCCAGGTGATCGGCAACGCCGGCCCGGACCCGCTGTCGGGCCTTCCCGCCGCGACACCCGACTTCCGCCTGGGCTTCTGGATCGCGGTGGGCATGGCGGTGTTCACGATCCTGTTCGGCACGCGCAACATCGACGCCAAGGAGCGCCACCATGGCGTGGTCGCGGCGATCGCGCTCGAGGCGGTGGTCAAGCTGGTGGCGCTGCTCGTGGTGGGCCTGATGGCCGTCTACGGGATCTCGGGCGGCCCGCACGACATCTTCGCCCGTGCCTCGCCCGAGATCCTGCACGCGCACGACGTGTTCGGCCCGCGCTGGGTAGTGGTCACGCTGCTGTCGGCCGCGGCGATCGTCTGCCTGCCGCGCGAGTTCCAGGTGACAGTGGTCGAGAACACCGACGAGCGTCACCTGCGCACCGCAGCGTGGCTGTTCCCGCTGTACCTGATGCTGATCTCGCTGTTCGTGCTGCCGATCGCGATCGCCGGCCTGAGCTTCCTGCCCGAGGGATCCAATCCCGACATGTTCGTCCTGACGCTGCCGATGTGGGCAGGCCAGGAATCGATCGCGCTGCTGGCCTTCCTCGGCGGCTTCTCGTCGGCCACCTCGATGGTGATCGTCGCCTGCATCGCGCTGTCGACCATGGTCTCGAACCACCTGGTGATGCCGGTGGCGCTGCGCTTCGGCTGGGTATCGCTGAACGCCGACGGCGAGATCCGTCGCTTCCTGCTGGCGAGCCGCCGCGCCAGCATCTGCCTGATGCTGCTGCTCGGATTCCTCTATTTCAGGGTCAAGGGAAACTCCGACGCACTGGCGTCGATCGGGCTGATCTCGTTCGCCGGCGTCACGCAGGTGATGCCGAGCCTGATCGGCGGCCTGTTCTGGCGGCGGGCGAGCGCGAACGGCGCGCTCGCCGGCCTGACCGCCGGCGCCCTGCTGTGGGCATACACCTTGTTCCTCCCCAGCTTCGGCGGCGACTTCCTGGTTTCGTCCCGGGTGATCGCGGACGGATTGTTCGGCCAGTCGATGCTGAGGCCGTACGCGCTGTTCGGCCTCGGCGGCCTCGATCCGCTGATGCATTCGCTCTTCTGGAGCCTGTCGGTCAATACCCTGCTGTTCGTGCTGCTGTCGCTGTGGCGCGACCCGAAGCCGCTCGAACGGCTCCAGGCCACGCTGTTCGTCGACGTGTTCCGCGCTCCGGCGGCGGCCGCGGGCGGCCTCGTGCAGCGCTCGGCGACGGCCTCCGACCTGAGCATCCTCGCGCAGCGCATCCTCGGCCCCGACGAGGCGATGCGCCTGTTCCGCGAAGCCGGCCGTGCGCCAGGCCAGCGCTGGGAGAGCCAGATCGTCGACGATGCGTTCATCACCCGGCTCGAGCGCAGGCTGGCGGGCAGCGTCGGCGCGGCATCGGCGCACGCGATGATCTCCCAGGTGGTCACCGGGGAGACCATCAGCCTCGACGCGCTGATGAAGATCGCCGACGAGACGCAGCGGGTGCGGGACTACAGCCGGCAGCTGGAGGAGAAGTCGCACCAGCTCGAGGCCACCGCCCGGCAGCTCAGCGACGCGAACGAACGGCTCACCCGGCTCGACGCGGAGAAGGACGATTTCCTGAGCCAGGTGAGCCACGAAGTGCGCACGCCGATGACGTCGATCCGCTCGTTCTCGGAGATCCTGCTCGATGCCGAAGATCTCGATCCGGCCCAGTCGGAGCGCTTCATGCGCATCATTCACGAGGAGAGCATCCGGCTCACGCGGCTGCTCGACAGCATCCTCGACCTGAGCCTGCTCGAGCGCGGCGAGACGCCGCTGCAGCTCGCGCGCGTCGACCCCGAGGCGGCGCTCGAGCATTCGATCCGCGCCTGCCAGGGGCTGGCGGCCAAGGCCGGCGTGCGACTGCTCGGCGAGGCCGGCGCGCGCGATGCGCGCGTCGAGGCCAACAGCGACCGCCTGAGCCAGGTATTCATCAACCTGCTGTCGAACGCGATCAAGTACAACACCGACCCCGATCCCTGGGTGCGGGTGCGCAGCCGGATCGCGGACGACGTCTACGAAGTGCTGGTCGAGGACAACGGCCCGGGAATCCGGCCCGAAGAGCGCGAGCTGATCTTCTCCAAGTTCCTGCGCGGCTGGGCCCACACCCAGACCTCCGCCTCGGGCGCCGGGCTCGGCCTGGCGATCAGCTGGCAGATCATGCGGCGCCTGGGCGGCACGCTGACGCTGGTGCCGGGCTCCGCGCCGGGCGCCTGCTTCAGGGTAACGTTGCCGCTGGCCGATGCCGCGGCTGAACGCGGCTGAACGCGACGGAAGACGACGACCGAGCCCGATGACCGAGAACGATGCCCGTAGCGCGCTGCTGGTGCGCGCCTTCGAGACCGCAGACCCCCGATCGACCGCCTGGGGCGAGGACGACGCCGCCTGGGCCAGCCGGGCGGCGGCCGAGGTCGAGGGCGAGCGAGCCGAGGCCGACGCCTTCATCGCGCGGCGCGCGCACCTGGCCGCCGGGCGGCTGTCGGTCGCGGACG
Source organism: Burkholderiaceae bacterium (assembly GCA_039807785.1). Classification (GTDB taxonomy): domain Bacteria; phylum Pseudomonadota; class Gammaproteobacteria; order Burkholderiales; family Burkholderiaceae_E; genus Zeimonas. Next base: position 3,346 of record JBDHRX010000076.1, on the reverse strand, counting down.
CGAGCGCGGGGCGCGCGCTGCGCGCGCTGGCCTGGCGCCCGTGGATCGGGTGGGCACTGGCCGCGATCGCCTTCGCGCTGGGGGTGGCCGGAGATGCCATCGGCCGGCAACAGCGGATCAACGTGCTGGCGCCGCCGCTGCTGGCCCTGTTGGCCTGGAACCTCGCGGTCTACGCGGGGATCGCGCTGCGCCTCGCCATGCCCCGGCGACATCGGCCGGCCGCCCCCGGTCCGGTGAGCAGTCCGGCCGGCACTCCGCTCGACGCCCCGGGCGGCGGTCCGCTGGTCGGCCCGATCTCGCGCCTGGTCGCCCGGATCCTCGCCCGGCGCCGACCGGATGCGCCGTCCGGGCCGCTGGCGCACTTCGCGACCGAATGGACGCGGGCCAGCGCCCCGCTCAATACCGCGCGCGCGGCGCGCGTCCTGCACGCGGGCGCGATCGCCTTCGCCCTCGGCGCGCTGGCCGGGATGTACCTGCGCGGCCTCGGGCTCGAGTTCCGGGCCGGCTGGGAAAGCACGTTCCTGGGCGCGTCCGCGGTCCGGGCGCTGCTCGAGTTCACGCTCGGCCCGGCTTCCGCGCTCACCGGCATCGCCCTGCCCGATGCCGCGCGCCTCGAGGCGATGCGCCTGCCCGGATCGACGGGGGAACCCGCCGGGCCGTGGATCCACCTGTACGCAGTCACCGTCGGGCTCGCCGTGATATTGCCGCGACTGGCGCTCGCCGCGCTGAGCCGCCTGCGCGAGCACCGTCTCGCGACGCGGTTCCCGCTGCGGCTGGACGACGCGTACTTCGCCGCCCTGGCGCGCGCGCATCGCGGCGAAGCGGCCCGGGTGGTCGCGATCCCGCACATGCAGTCGCCGTCGCCGCAGGCGCTGCAGGCGCTGCGCGAACTGCTCGCCGCCGCGCTGGGCGCCGGGACCCGGCTCGCGATGCTGCCGCCGGTCGCCTACGGCGACGAGGAGACCGCGGCCGCGGCGCTCGCACAGGCCGTCGCGGCAGAACCGCCGACGCTGGTCCTGGCGCTGATGGCCTCGACCGCGACTCCCGAACCCCAGGCCCAGGGCGCCTTCGTCGACGCGCTGTCGTCGGCGCTGCCCGCCGGCGCCGCGCTGCTGCCGCTGGTCGACGAATCGGCCTTCGTGACCCGCTTCGGGGAGACGACGAGCCATGCCCCCGCGCGTCGCGAGGAGCGCCAGGCCGCCTGGACGCGCTTCCTCGCCGAGCGCGGCCACTCCGCGCTGGTCGTCGACCTCGAGCGCGCCGGGACGCAGCAGGCGGCGCGCCTGCTGCGCGAGCGCCTCGACGGCCTGGCCCGCAGTCCGGCTCCCGCACGGGCGCGCTGATGCCCGAAACGATCGCGCTCAGCCTGGTCTCGCACACCAACGTCGGGAAGACGACGCTGGCCCGCACCCTGCTGGGCCGCGACATCGGCGTCGTCCGCGACGAAGCGCACGTGACCGGAGCGCCCGAGTCGTACCCGATGATCGAGACCCCGGATGGCGACCGGATGGAGCTCTGGGACACGCCCGGCTTCGGCGACAGCGCGCGGCTGGCGCGGCGGCTCGCCGCCTCGGGGCAGCCGCTCCAATGGCTGTTGAGCCAGGTCTGGGACCGCTTCCGCGACCGCGCGCTCTGGTCGAACCAGGAGGCGGTCCGCAACGTGCGCGACCACGCGGACCTGGTGCTGTACCTGGTGAATGCCTCCGAACAGCCCGAGGGCGCCGGCTACGTCGCGAGCGAGATGCGGATCCTCGACTGGATCGGCAAGCCCGTGGTGGTGCTCCTGAACCAGCTCGGGCCGCCGCGCCCGGCCGACGACGAGGCTGCGGAAGTGCGACGCTGGCAGGCGCAGCTCGCCGGATCGCGGCAGGTCCGCGCCGTCCTGCCGCTGGACGCCTTCGCGCGCTGCTGGGTCCAGGAAGCCGCGCTGCTGCGCACGATCGAGCCACTGCTGCCCGAGGCCAAGCGGGCCGCGTGCGCACGGCTGGTCGACGCGTGGCTCGCGCGCGGCAGGGCCGTGTTCGATGCGTCGATGGCCGTGCTCGCCGGGCAGATCGCGCACGCGGCCGTCGATCGCGAGCCGTTGCCCGACGACGGCCTGCTCGGCCGGCTGCGCGAGGTCGGCACCGTCCTGGGCGGCGCGCGCGCGAAGCTCGGCAGCAGGCATCGGAACGAGGGCGCGGGCGACGCCGGACCCGAGGACGCGACGCCGGCGCGACGCCGGGCGATGCGGCGCCTGGCGGAGCGCCTCGACGAGGGAATCCGCACCGCCACCGCCGGCCTGATCGCCCGGCACGGCCTCGAAGGCCGGGCCTCGGGCGACGTGCTGGCCCGGATCGCGCAGCACTACGCGATCGATGCCCGGCTCGACGAAGGCAAGGCGGCCATGCTGGGCGGGGTGGTGACCGGCGCGCTGGCGGGCCTGAAGGCCGATCTCGCCACCGGAGGCCTGACTTTCGGCGCCGGCCTGCTCACCGGCGGCATCGTCGGCGCGCTCGGCGCGTTCGGCCTGGCGCGCGGCTACAACGTGGTCCGGGGGCCCCGCGCCCCGTCGGTCGCCTGGACCGATGCCGCGCTCGACGAACTCGCGGCGGCCGCCCTGCTGGCCTACCTGGCCGTGGCGCACTACGGACGCGGGCGCGGCGACTGGGCCGCCTCGGAATACCCGCCCCACTGGCGCGCCGTCGTGGCCGACGCGCTGGCCGGGCAGCGGCACGCGTTCGACGCGGCCTGGGCGCTGCGCCGCCACGACGATGCCGCGCAGACCGAGAGCGCGATCCGGTCGGCGCTGCAGCCGGTGCTTGGCGCCGCGGCGCTGGACGCGCTCGAGCGCCTCTACCCGGGTTCGATCGGCTCCATGTCGTCGAAGTAGCGGCCCTCCTGGGCGACGAACGCGGCGACCATCGCGCGCCAGGTCGCCTCGACGACGTCCTCGAGCCCGTCGAACCCGCGATTCGAACGGGCCGCGAGCGCGCGCGCGTTCGCGAACACCCGGGCCTGGCGTGCCGGCGCGCTGACCTGGCCGGCATCGGCCTTGAAGCGCGCAGCGTCCTTCACGTACATGGCGCGCTGCGCGATCAGCTCGACGAGCTGCGCATCGAGCCGGTCGATCGCGGCGCGCACCTCGGCGAGATCGTGGGCCAGCGGGCGATAGGAGGGGTCGCGGAAACGGCGCCGCGGCTCGCCGTGCGGATCGGGTTCCATGGCGGCATTCTGGCATGCCCGTCCCGGCAACGACCGTCCCGCGGAGCCTGCGCCTCGACCGTCCGCCCGCGCGAGGTCGCGCGTGTCCTGGCGCACGGCCCCTTGCGGCCCATCCGGGTGGGCCGCGCCAACGGCCGGCGCT
>JBDHRX010000075.1:0-15713 GCA_039807785.1 Burkholderiaceae bacterium | reverse complement strand
GGGCCGCGACGCTGCGTCCGCGGCAGCGGGGACCGGCGGAGCCGCCGCGGCCGGCCGGCGTGCGGCCGACGAATCCCCGGCAGCGCCCGGCCCTGCCGCGCCGGTGTCCGGACGGGCCGCGGTCGCCGCTTCCGCGACCGCTTCCGCTGCCGCGTCGGCCGATACCGGTACCGATACCGGTACCGATACGCCGGCCTCGGGGCTGCGTTTCCGCTTCGACGCCGAAGCATGGGTCGACGTGCGCGATGCCGGCGGCAAGGTCCTGTTGCACGGGCTGCAGCCCGCCGGCAGCGCGCGCGAGCTCGCCGGGCGGCGCCCTTACACGCTGGTGATCGGCAACGCCGAGCGGGTGCAGCTCGAGCACGATGGCCGCCGCGTCGAGCTGGCGCCCATCGCGCGCCAGGGCGTGGCCCGCCTGAGGATCGACTGACGTGATGCGCGATCCCTGCCTGCCGATGCCCGCCGGTCCTGCGCCGCGCCGCGCCGCGCGCGCGATGCGCGTCGACTGGGGGAGCCGCGCGGTGCGCGTGGGCGGCGGCGCGCCGGTGGTCGTCCAGTCGATGACGAACACCGACACTGCCGACGTGGCGGCCACCGCCGCCCAGGTCGCGGCGCTCGCGCGCGCCGGGTCCGAGCTGGTGCGCATCACGGTGAACACGCCGGCCGCGGCCGCCGCCGTGGGCCCGATCCGCGAACGGCTCGACCGGATGCGCGTCGACGTGCCGCTGGTGGGCGACTTCCATTACAACGGCCACAAGCTGCTGGCCCAGCACGCCGATTGCGCGCAGGCGTTGTCGAAGTACCGGATCAACCCGGGCAACGTCGGGACCGGCCGTACGCGCGACGACAACTTCGCGCAGATGATCGAGATCGCCTGCCGGCACGGCAAGCCGGTGCGCATCGGCGTGAACTGGGGCAGCCTCGACCAGGGGCTGCTCGCGCGGCTGATGGACGAGAACGCGGCGCGCGCGCGCCCCTGGGACGCGCGCGAGGTGATGCGCGAGGCGCTGGTCGCGTCGGCGATCGACAGCGCCCGGCGTGCCGAGGCGCTCGGGCTGCCCGGCGACGCGATCTGCCTGTCGGCGAAGGTCTCGAGCGTGCAGGACCTGATCGCGGTCTACCGCGATCTCGCGGCGCGCTGCGACTGGCCGTTGCATCTCGGGCTGACCGAGGCCGGCATGGGCAGCAAGGGCATCGTGGCCTCGACCGCCGCGATGGCGGTGCTGCTGCAGCAGGGCATCGGCGACACGATCCGCGTCTCGCTCACGCCCGAGCCCGGCGGCGATCGCGCGCGCGAGGTCGTGGTGGCCCAGGAGATCCTGCAGACCATGGGCCTGCGTGCCTTCGCGCCGATGGTCGTCGCCTGCCCGGGGTGCGGCCGCACCAGCAGCACTTTCTTCCAGGAGCTTGCCGCGAAGATCCAGGCCTGGCTGCGCGAGCAGATGCCGGCCTGGAGGGCGCGCTATCCGGGCGTCGAGACGCTGCAGGTGGCGGTGATGGGCTGCGTGGTGAACGGCCCCGGCGAGAGCCGGCACGCCGACATCGGCATTTCGCTGCCCGGGGCCGACGAGGCGCCGGTGGCGCCGGTGTTCGTCGACGGCCAGCGCACCGTGACGCTCAAGGGCGACCGCATCGCCGAGGAGTTCCAGGCGATCGTCGACGACTACGTCAGGCGCCGCTACGGCGGCGCCGGCGCCGAACCACGCTCTCGAGAGGATTCGCCGGGCGTCGCCTGACGCCGCGCGATCCGCGCGCCTACCCGCATGGACCGATCGACTCCCGTGAAGAAGACGCAGCCCGAGCGGCTGACCGGCGTGCGCGGCATGAACGACGTGCTGCCGGCCGACGAGGCGCTGTGGCAGCGCCTCGAGGACACCGTGGCCGGCGTGATGCGAGCCTACGGCTATCGCCGCATCCGCACGCCGATCGTCGAGCACACGCGCCTGTTCGTGCGCGGCATCGGCGAGGTCACCGACATCGTCGAGAAGGAAATGTATTCCTTCACCGACCAGCTCAACGGCGAGGCGCTGACGCTGCGCCCCGAGAGTACCGCCGGCGTGGTGCGCGCGGCGATCGAGCACAACCTGCTGTACGACGGGCCGAAGCGGCTCTGGTACACGGGCCCGATGTTCCGGCACGAGCGCCCCCAGAAGGGCCGCTACCGCCAGTTCCACCAGGTCGGGGCCGAGGCGCTCGGCCTGGCCGGCCCCGACGCGGACGTCGAGGTGATCCTGCTGTGCCAGCGGCTGTGGGACGAGCTCGGGCTCGACGGGGTGCGCCTGGAGATCAATTCGCTCGGGGCCGCGCACGAGCGCCGCGCGCACCGCGAGGCGCTGGTGGCCTACTTCGAGGCGCACCGCGACACGCTCGACGACGAGGCGCGCCGGCGCCTGCACAGCAATCCGCTGCGCATCCTCGACACCAAGAACCCGGCCATGCAGGCGCTGGCCGAGCAGGCGCCGCGCCTGATCGACCACCTGGGCGCCGAGTCGCTCGCGCACTTCGAGCGACTCCAGGCGCTGTTGCGCGCCCAGAACCTGCCGTTCCGGATCAACCCGCGGCTGGTACGCGGCCTCGACTACTACAACCTGACCGTGTTCGAATGGGTCGCCGACGTCGGCGGCGCGTCGCTCACGGTATGCGGCGGCGGACGCTACGATCCGCTGGTCGAGATGCTCGGCGGCAAGCCGGCGCCTGCCTGCGGGTTCGCGCTCGGCGTCGAGCGCATCCTCGAGATGATGCGCGCGCGCGGCGAGGGCGACGCGGCGCCGCAGTGCGAGGTCTACGTCGTCCACCAGGGCGACGCCACGCTCGAGCCGGCGCTGCAGGCGGCCGAGCGACTGCGCGATGCCGGGCTCGACGTGATCCTCCATGCCGGCGGCGGCAGCTTCAAGTCGCAGTTCCGGCGCGCCGACGCCAGCGGTGCGCGGCTCGCGGTGATCGTCGGCGGCGACGAACTGGCGCGCGGCGAGGTATCGGTGAAGTGGCTGCGCGCCGGCGATGCCGGCGCTGCGGGATCCCAGCAATCGGTGGCGCTGGCGCGGCTCGCGGAGTGGGTCGTCGACGGCATCGCGGCGGACGAACGGCATCCGGACGATCCGGGGCACTAGGAACAGGGACGGTCGATGGCCTACAACCTCGAAGAGCAGGAACAGCTCGAGAACCTGAAGGCGTTCTGGAAGCGGTACGGCAACTTCATCCTGACAGTGGTCACGGTGGCGGCGCTGACCGTCGCCGGGTGGCGCGGCTGGGGCTGGTACCAGGCGCGCCAGGGCGTCGAGGCGGCGGCCGTGTACGAGCAGCTGCGCGAGGCGGCTTCGGCGCGGGATGCCGACAAGGTGCGGGCGGCGGCCGGCACGCTGTTCGACCGCTACGGCGGGACGGCCTACGGTCAGATGGCGGCCATGGTCGCGGCCCGTGCCTATGTGGAGGCCGGTGATGCGAAGGCCGCGAAGATGACGCTCGAGTGGGCGGTCTCGAACGCGGAGGACGAGGCGTTCCGCCATGCGGCGCGCCTGCGCCTGGCTGCGCTGCTGATCGACGAGCGGGCCTACGACGAGGCGGGCCGGTGGCTCGCGGTCGATGCGACCGGCCGCTTCGCCGGCGAGTATGCCGACCGGCGTGGCGACCTGCTGGTCGCGCAGGGCAAGGCCGGCGAGGCGCGGGCCGCGTACCGGCAGGCCCTGGAGGCGCTCGGGCCGGAGAGCCCGATGCGGCGCCTGGTGCAGCTCAAGCTCGATTCACTGGGCAAGGAGGGCGGGCAATGAGGCCGCGCGTGGTCCCGATGCGCCGCCGCGCGGCGCTGCTGGCCGGCGCGCTGGCGCTGGCCACGCTCGGCGGGTGCGGGATCTGGCCGTGGTCGAAGACGAAGGATCCGCTGCCCGCGCTTGCGCCCCTGACGGCGCCGGCCGGCGCGCGGGTCGCCTGGTCGCTGCCGCTGCCCGGGGCCGGCGTGGGCTTCCAGCCGGTGGCCGTCGGCGCCAGCGTGTTCGCCGCCGCCCGCGACGGCACCGTGGTCCGCGTCGACGCCGCCAGCGGCCAGGTGCAATGGCGCTCGAACGCGGGCCAGCGGCTGATCGGCGGCGTCGGCAGCGACGGCGAGACGGTGGTCGTCGGCGGGCTCGATGGCGCGCTGATCGCCCTGGACGGCAACGGGCGGCCCAAGTGGACCGTGCCGACCGGCGCCGAGGTGGTGACCGTGCCGAGCGTGGCGCTCGGGCTGGTCCTGGTGCGCACCAGCGACAACCGGGTGGCGGCCTTCGATGCCGACACCGGCCGGCGCCGCTGGACGTTCCAGCGCCAGAGCCCGCCGCTGGTGCTCCGGCAGACCTCGCTGATCGCGATGGACGCCGGTTCGGCCTATGTCGGCCTGCCCGGCGGGCGGCTGGTGTCCCTGTCGCTCGAGACCGGGGCGCTGCGCTGGGAGTCGGCGGTCTCGATCCCGCGCGGCTCCAACGAGATCGAGCGCGTGGCCGACGTCGTCGGCTCGCCGCTGGTAAGCGGCCGCGAGATCTGCGCGGTCACCTTCCAGGGGCGCCTGGGCTGCTTCGACGCCACCTCCGGGCAGGCGCGCTGGGCGCGCGACCTGTCCTCGCCGTCGGGCCTGGACCTCGACGGCAACCTGGTGGTGGCGCCGGACGACCGCGGCGAGGTGCAGGCGTTCTCGCGCAGCGGCGCGAGCGTGTGGCGGCAGGACAAGCTGCGGCGTCGCGGCCTGTCGGCGCCGCTGCTGCTGCCGCGCTTCGTGCTGGTCGGCGACCGTACCGGGCTGGTGCACGGGCTGGCCCGCGACGACGGCGCGCTCGCGGCCCGGCTGGCCACCGACGGTTCGGCGATCGTCGCCGCGCCGGTCGCCTCGGCCGGGCTGGCCGTGGTGCAGACGACCGCAGGCGCGCTCTACGCGCTCGGCGTGGACTGATCCGATGGCACGCTTGCCGGTGCTGGCGCTGGTCGGCCGGCCCAACGTCGGCAAGTCGACCCTGTTCAACCGGCTGACCCGGTCCCGGGCAGCGCTGGTCGCCGACATCCCGGGCCTGACCCGCGACCGGCAGTACGGGCGCGGCCGCCTGGGCGAGCGCCCGTTCATCGTGATCGACAGCGGCGGTTTCGAGCCGGTGGCCCGGTCGGGCATCGCCGCTGAGATGGCGCGGCAGACCCGGCAGGCGGTCGTCGAGGCCGACGTGGTCGTGTTCGTGGTCGACGGACGCGAGGGACTCGCGCCGCGCGACCGGGAGATCGCCGACGAGCTGCGCCGCACCGCGCGGCGGGTGCTGCTGGCGGTGAACAAGACCGAGGGCATGCCGCGCGAACAGGTGGCGGCCGAGTTCCACGCGCTCGGGCTGGGAGACCCCCGGCCGATCTCGGCCGCGCACGGCGACGGCGTCCACGACCTGGTCGAGAGCGCGCTCGGCCCCGAGCCTGCGGCGGAGGCCGCCGCGGCGGCCGGCGAGACCGGCGCGGCGGACGAGATCGGCGCGGCGGACGAGGCAAGCGAGGCAAGCGAGGCAGACGGGGCGGACGGGGCGGACGAGGCCGGCGCCGCCGGGGACGCGGCCGAGGCGGCGCCGCGGCGCATCCGGGTCGCGGTCGTCGGGCGACCGAACGCCGGCAAGTCCACGCTGATCAATGCCTTGCTGGGCGAGGAACGGCTGATCGCTTTCGACCAGCCCGGCACCACCCGCGACGCGGTGGCGGTCGATTTCGAGCGCGCGGGACGTCCCTACACGCTGGTCGATACCGCCGGGTTGCGGCGCCGGGGCAAGGTGACCGACACGGTCGAGAAGTTCTCGGTCGTCAAGACGCTGCAGGCGATCGAGGATGCCCACGTCTGCGTGCTGGTGCTCGACGCGTCCGAGCAGGTGTCCGACCAGGACGCGACCATCGCCGGCCATATCCTCGAAGCGGGCCGCGCGCTGGTGGTGGCGGTCAACAAGTGGGACGTCGCCGACGCGGAGGCGCGCGAGCGCATCAAGTCCGAGCTGGAGCGCAAGCTCCATTTCCTGCGCTTCGCGCGGCAGCATTTCATCTCGGCGCGCGAGGGCTTCGGCATCGGCGCGCTGATGCGCTCGGTCGATGCCGCCTACGCGGCGGCGACGAGCCGTCTCTCGACGCCGCGGCTCACGCGGGCGCTGCACGAGGCGGTCGAACGGCAGGCGCCGCCGCGCCGCGGCCCGATCCGCCCGAAGCTGCGCTACGCGCACCAGGGCGGCCAGAACCCGCCGATCGTGGTGATCCACGGCAGCTCGCTGGACAACGTGCCGGAGGCGTACCGGCGCTACCTGGAGGGCTGGTTCCGCGAGCGCTTCGACCTGCTCGGCACGCCGCTGCGGATCGAGTTCCGCTCGGGGGCTAACCCGTATGCGCCGCGCGACTGATCGCGGTGCCCGGGCGTTTCCCGCGCGCGGGCTTGAATCGGCGACGGTCGCTCCCAAATTGCGATAGAGTTGCCGAGGCGGGCGCAGACCCGCGGCCGACCGAAACACAACAACCGGAGTCGCCATGAGCAACAAAGGGCAGCTGCTACAAGACCCGTTCCTGAACCTGCTTCGCAAGGAGCACGTCCCGGTGTCGATCTACCTGGTCAACGGCATCAAGCTGCAAGGTCAGATCGAATCGTTCGACCAGTACGTCGTGCTGTTGCGCAATACGGTGACCCAGATGGTCTACAAGCATGCGATCTCGACCGTCGTGCCGGGTCGCGCGGTCAACTTCCACCAAGAAGGTCCCGAAAGCTGAGCGCCTCCGACACGCCCGTTTCTTGCGTTCTCGTCGGCGTCGCCTTCGGCGGCGCCGCCCGGTCCGACGACTCGCTGGACGAACTGGCGGCGCTCGCGGCGTCCGCAGGACTGTCGCCCGCGGACAGGATCGTCGTGCGCCGTGCCCGCCCCGACGCGGCGCTGTTCATCGGCTCGGGCAAGGCCGCGGAGATCGGCGCCCGGCTGGCGGGCGTCTCGCTGGTGCTGTTCGACCACGAGCTGTCGCCGATCCAGCAGCGCAACCTGAGCCGCCTCTGGGACCTGCCGGTGATGGACCGCACCGAGCTGATCCTGGACATCTTCGCGCGCCGGGCGCGCAGCCACGAGGGCAAGCTGCAGGTCGAGCTGGCCCGGCTCGAGCACCTGTCGGCCCGGCTGGTGCGCGGCTGGACCCACCTCGAGCGCCAGCGCGGGGGCATCGGCGTGCGCGGCGGCCCCGGGGAGACGCAGCTCGAGCTCGACCGCCGGATGCTGTCGATCCGGGTCAAGCGGCTGCGCGCGCAGCTCGCGCAGTTGCGCAAGCAGCGCCGCACGCGGCGGCGCGCGCGTGACCGCCGCCCGGCCTTCACCGTCTCGATCGTCGGCTATACCAACGCCGGCAAGTCGACGCTGTTCAATGCGCTCACCGGCGCCGGCGCCTACGCCGCCGACCAGCTGTTCGCCACCCTCGATACGCTGACCCGGCGGCTGCGCCTGCCCTCGGGCGCCGAGGCGGTGGTGTCCGACACCGTGGGGTTCGTGCGCGACCTGCCGCACCAGCTGGTCGAGGCGTTCACCGCGACGCTCGAGGAAACCGCGCAGGCCGACCTGCTGCTGCACGTCGTCGACGCGTCGGCGCCCGACCGGGACGAGCAGATCGCCCAGGTCGACCGGGTGCTCGAGGAGATCGGCGCCGCCGAGGTCCCGCGCATCCTGGTGCACAACAAGATCGACCGCGCCGGGCGGGCACCCGAAGCCGCCTCGGATCGCTATGGTAGGATCGGCCGGGTCTGGGTGAGCGCGACGACCGGCCAGGGGCTGGAGCTGCTGCGCGAAGCGATCGACCAGCAGGTCGCCGTCTGGCGCGAGGCGCGCCTGCACCGGCCTGCCGGCGACGCCGGCACCGAGGCCGCCGGCGCCGAGGCACCGGCGCATCACGAAGCCCCCGAGCACCGGGCTGCCTGAACCCATCCTCTCCAAGTCCGTTTCCCGACCATGTGGAAGTCAGTCCGCTCGATCTTCTCGCTCAATGATCCCGGCTGGGGGCGCGGCGGGGGAGGCGATTCGCGCCCCCCGCAGCGACCCGGCAACGACAGCCCGCCCGACCTCGACGAGCTGTGGCGCGATTTCAACCGTCGCCTGGGCGGCATGTTCCGGCGCGGCGGCGCGGGCGGGCGTCCGCCCGGCGACGGCGAGCGCGACGGACCCTCGATGAAGGGGGCGGGCGCCGGCCTGGGCCTGCTGGCGCTGGTCGCGCTGCTGCTGTGGCTGGCCAGCGGCTTCTATATCGTCCAGGAAGGCCAGGCATCCGTGGTGCTGCGCTTCGGCGAGTACAAGCAGATGATCGACCGCGCCGGCTTCACCTGGCGGCTGCCGTACCCGATCGAGAGCAACGAGATCGTCAACGTCCAGCAACTGCGCACCGTCGAGGTGGGCTACCGCAACGGCGTGCGCAACAAGACGCTGCGCGAATCGCTGATGCTCACCCAGGACCAGAGCATCGTCGACATGCAGTTCACGGTGCAGTACCGGATCGGCGACGCGAAAGACTACCTGTTCAACAACGACTTCGGCCCGGTGCCCGAGGAGATCGTCCGGCAGGGCGCCGAGACCGCGATGCGCGAGGTGGTGGGGCGCACCGGGGTCGACCAGGTGCTCTACGAGGAGAAGGAGCAGGTCGCGCAGGGCGCCCGCAAGATGATCCAGTCGCTGGTGGACCGCTACCGGGCAGGCATCTCGATCGTCGACGTGACGATCCAGCAGGTGCAGCCGCCCGAGCAGGTGCAGGCGGCGTTCGAGGACGCCAACAAGGCGGCGCAGGACCGCGAGCGCCTGATCAACGAGGGGCGGGCCTACGCCAACGACGTGATCCCGAAGGCGCGCGGTACCGCCGCGCGGCTGACCCAGGAGGCCGAGGGCTACCGCCAGCGCGTGATCGCCTCGGCCGAGGGCGACACCGCCCGCTTCCGGCAGGTGCTGTCCGAATACGCGAAGGCGCCGCAGGTCACGCGCGACCGCCTGTACATCGAGACGATGCAGGAGATCCTCGCCAATACCAGTAAGGTCTACGTCGATTCGCGCGCCAGCAACAACCTGCTGTACCTGCCGCTCGACCGCCTGATCCAGCAGTCCGGCGCCGCCGACCTGGCGCGACCGGCGCCGAGCGCCCCGGCCGCCGCGCCGCCCGCGACCGAGACGCCGGCCAACGCCCGTGCCAGCGGCCTGCGCAATCGCGACCGCGACAGCCGCTGACGCGCCACGGAGCCCCGACCCATGAATCGAATCGTCCCCGCGGTGATCGGCGCGCTGGTCGCGCTGGTGGTCTTCATGTCGTGCGTCTTCGTCGTCGACCAGCGCCAGTTCGCGGTCGTCTACGCGCTCGGCGAGATCCGCCAGGTGACCGACCAGCCCGGCCTCTATTTCAAGCTGCCGCCGCCGTTCCAGAACGTCGCGTACTACGACAAGCGGATCCTCACCATCGACACCGCCGAGAGCGACCGCTTCATCACGTCCGAGAAGCTGAACGTGATGATCGACACCTTCGTGAAGTGGCGCATCGTCGACCCGCGCGCGTACATCCGGTCGGTGTCCGGGAGCGAGCAGGTCGCGGTCGACCGGATCAACCGCAGCCTGCGCGACGCGCTCAACAACGAGGTCGCGCGGCGTACCGTCGCCGACATGATCTCGGGCGAGCGCGAGCGCGTGGTCGAGAACGTGCGCGCCAAGGTCGACGAGGATTCGCGCCAGATCGGCGCCGAGATCATCGACGTGCGGCTCAAGCGGGTCGACTTCGCGCCCGAGGTGTCCGAGCGCGTGTTCGCGCGGATGGAGTCGGAGCGCAAGCAGGTCGCGAACGAGCGGCGCGCCACCGGCGCCGCCGAGTCCGAGAAGATCCGCGCCGATGCCGACCGGCAGCGCGAGGTGATCCTCGCCGAGGCCTACCGCGACGCGCAGCGCACCAAGGGTGACGGCGACGCCAAGTCGGTGGCGCTGTTCGCGGCCGCGTTCGGGCAGAACCCCGAGTTCGCCAACTTCTATCGCAGCCTCGAGGCGTACCGGGCGTCGTTCCGCACGCGCGGCGACCTGATGGTGGTGGATCCCTCGTCCGAGTTCTTCCGGTTCTTCAAGGCGCCGGGCGACCGGCCGCGTTGAGCATCGGCGGGCGGCCGTCGTGTCGTCGGACGACTGGCTGAGGGCGATCGGCCTGCTGCTGGTGCTGGAGGGGCTGATGCCGCTGCTCGCGCCGGCGCGCTGGCGCGAGATGTTCCTGCAGGTGGCGCGCCTGCGCGACGGGCAGATCCGCTTCGTCGGGATCGGCGCGGCGCTGGCGGGGGTGCTCCTGCTGCTGCTGTCCTGACCCGGGCTTGCGGCGCTCGCGCCGGATGGCCCCGGCAGGCGCCGAGAAGCCCTACAATAACGAGTTTTGCCGATCGCGCCCGGGGCGCCGCCCGCGGCGGGCGCCGGTGCCGGTCGAGCCCCGTCCGGACGCCGCCCGGACCCCGTTCGCAGGCCGTCCGGACCCGCCGTCCGGACCCGTATGGAGCACGACGAGATCACCCATGTTGCGTTGGCTGCTGCCCGAGAACATCGCCGACGTCCTGCCGTCGGAAGCGCGCCGCATCGAGGAGCTGCGCCGGCGCCTGCTCGACCTGTACCGGTCGTACGGCTACGAGCTGGTCATGCCGCCGCTGATCGAGCACCTCGATTCGCTGCTCACCGGTTCGGGCCAGGACCTCGGCCTGCGCACGTTCCAGCTGGTTGACCAGCTCTCCGGGCGCACGCTGGGCCTGCGCGCCGACATCACGCCGCAGGTGGCGCGCATCGACGCGCACCTGCTCAACCGGGCGGGCGTCACGCGGCTGTGCTACGCCGGGTCGGTGCTGCACACGCGGCCGCAGGGGCTGTTCGCCACCCGCGAGCCGATCCATGCCGGCGCCGAGCTGTACGGCCACGCGGGGATCGAGGCCGACCTCGAGGTGATCGAGCTGCTGGTGCGCTCGCTCGCGTCGGCCGGAGTCGGCCGGGTGCGCATCGACCTGTGCCACGCGGCGATCGTTCCGGCGCTGCTCGAGCTCGACGGCGGCGCCCGCGGGCGCGACGTCGAGGCGCTGTACGGCCTGCTGCGCGGCCGGGACGTTCCGGGGCTCGACGAGTGGCTGTGCGACGCCTCGCCGTCGCTGCGCGCCGCGCTGCGCGCGCTGCCCGGCCTGCACGGACGGGTGGCGGGCGAGGACGCCGGGTCGCCGGCGCAGGGCGAATCGCCGCTCGCGCGCGCGCGCGCGGCGCTGCCGCCGGCGGCGCCGATCACCGCCGCGCTCGACCAGCTCGAGCGCCTGTGCGCCTCGCCGCTGTGGCGCTCCTGGCCCGGCGTCGAGCTGTCGGTCGACCTGGCCGACCTGCGCGGCTACCGTTACCACAACGGGATCACTTTCGCCGCGTATGTCGAAGGGCTGCCGAACGCGATCGCGCGCGGCGGCCGCTACGACGACGTCGGCCGGGCGTTCGGGCGCGCGCGCCCCGCGACCGGATTCTCGATCGAGCTGCGCGCGCTGGCCGGGCTGGGGGCCGACGCGGAGCCGGTGCCGGCGATCCGCGCCCCGTGGTCCGACGACCCGGCGCTGCTCGAGACCGTGGCCGCGCTGCGGGTCGCCGGCGAGATCGTGATCCAGGCGCTGCCCGGCCACGAGCAGGAGCAACAGGAATTCGCCTGCGACCGCGAGCTGGTCATGCAGGCAGGGCGCTGGACCCTGCGCCGCATCGACCCGGCCTGAACGGCCGGGCCGATCCCATCTCTTCGAGACAAGAGCCGGACATGGCAAAGAACGTAGTCATCATCGGGACCCAGTGGGGCGACGAAGGCAAGGGCAAGGTGGTCGACTGGCTGACCGACACCGCGCGCGGCGTGGTGCGCTTCCAGGGCGGGCACAACGCCGGCCACACGCTGGTGATCGGCGGGCGCAAGCAGGTGCTGCGGCTGATCCCGTCGGGGATCCTGCGCGAGGGCGTGATCTGCTACATCGGCAACGGCGTGGTGGTGTCGCCGTCGGCGCTGCTGCAGGAGATCGGCGAGCTCGAGGCGGCGGGCGTCTCGGTGCGCTCGCGCCTGCGCATCAGCGAAGCCTCGACGCTGATCCTTCCGTACCACGTCGCGCTCGACCAGGCGCGCGAGGCGCGGCGCGGCGAGGCCAAGATCGGCACGACCGGGCGCGGCATCGGCCCCGCCTACGAGGACAAGGTGGCGCGCCGCGCGCTGCGCGTCCAGGACCTGGCCGATCCGGCGCGCTTTCGCGCCCGGCTCGAGGAGGTCCTCGACCTCCACAACTTCACGCTGAAGCACTACCTGGGCGCGCAGCCGGTCGACGGCGCGCAGGTCGCCGACGAGGCGCTTGCCCTGGGCGAGCGGATCGCGCCGATGGTGGCCGACGTGCCGGCGCTGCTCGCGCAGGCGATGGCGCGCGGCGATTCGCTGCTGTTCGAGGGCGCCCAGGGCGCGCTGCTCGACGTCGACCACGGCACCTATCCGTTCGTCACCAGCAGCAACTGCGTGGCCGGCTCGGCCGCCGCGGGCGCGGGCGTGGGTCCGCAGTCGCTGCACTACGTGCTGGGGATCGTGAAGGCATACACGACCCGGGTCGGCTCGGGACCGTTCCCGACCGAGCTGCACGACGAGGTCGGGCGCCATCTGGCGACGGTGGGCAAGGAATTCGGATCGGTGACCGGCAGGGCGCGCCGCTGCGGCTGGTTCGATGCGCCCGCGCTGAAGCGCTCGATCCAGCTCAACGGCATCTCGGGGCTGGTGGTCACCAAGCTCGACGTGCTCGACGGCCTGCCGGTGGTGAAGCTGTGCACCGCTTACCGCAGCGGCGGGCGCACGCTCGACCTGCTGCCGTTCGGCGCCGACGCGGTGGGCGACTGCGAGCCGGTCTACGAGGAGATGCCGGGCTGGAGCGAGAGCACGGTGGGGCTGCGCGACTGGAACGCGCTGCCGGTCAACGCGCGCCGCTACCTGGAGCGCCTCTCTGAAGTGGCGGGCGCCCCGATCGACATCGTCTCGACCGGCCCGGACCGCGACGAGACGATCCTGCTGCGGCATCCGTTCCACTGACCCCCGTGCCCGCGCGCCCCGATGAAGGACCTGCACGTCTCCTGGGACGACTACAACCGGCTGGTCGAGCGGCTCGCGCTCCAGGTCTGGGAATCGGGCTGGCGCTTCGATGCGGTGGTCTGCCTGGCGCGCGGCGGGTTGCGCGTCGGCGACGTGTTCTCGCGCCTGTTCGAGCGGCCGCTGGGGGTGCTGTTCACCAGTTCCTATCGCGCCGCGGCCGGCACCACCCAGGGCCGGTTGCTGGTCGGCGAGCACCTGGCATCGGCGCAGCCGCTGCCGGGGCCGCGCTGGCTGCTGGTCGACGACCTGGTGGACACCGGCGCGACGCTGGTGCAGGTGCTACCGGTGCTGCGCGCACGGTATCCGCAGGCCGAGGAGATCCGCTCGGCGGTACTATGGCGCAAGGGCGCCTCGGCGGCGCAGCCCGACTACTGCGTCGAATACCTGCCGACCAATCCGTGGATCCATCAGCCGTTCGAGCAGTACGATCGCCTGCGGCCGGCCGGCCTGAAGGCGCGCGGGGCCTGAGCGGCGGCGCGCTCGCCCGGCATGCGGGCCGGAACGCCTCGCGGGCCGGCGGATCGCGCGTCGACGCGCGCCGCGCACGAAAAAGCCCGCTCGCGCGGGCTGTTTCGATGGTGCCCAGAAGAGGACTCGAACCTCCACAGTGTTGCCACCGCCAGGACCTGAACCTGGTGCGTCTACCAATTCCGCCATCTGGGCGACGGGCCTGCCGGGCGTTCCCGGCGGGCAGTGCCGGGAACGAGCCCGACACGCGTAGAGCCCGCGAGTTTAATCGAGCGGAGCGATTTGTCAAATTTCCGGTGAGCCCGTGACGCGACGCCCGATTTCCCCGACCTGGTTCGCGCCGACGCGGGAGGCGATCCTCGAGTGCCTGCGCGCCGCCGACGTGCCGATGACGCCGGCCGAGCTGGCCGAGCGGCTCGAGGTGCCGGCGACCCACTTCGACAACCTCAACCGGCGCCTGCTCGCGATGGAGCGCGACGGCCAGTTGCTGCCGAACCGCAAGGGCGTGCTGCTGCTCGCGAGCAAGCTCGACCTGACCGCGGGGCGGGTACAGGGCCACCGCGACGGCTTCGGTTTCCTGATCCCGGATGCCGGGGGCCCCGACGTGTTCCTCTCGCCGCGCGAGATGCAGAAGGTGATGCACGGCGACCGCGCCCTGGTCAAGCGCACCGGCTACGATTCCCGCGGCCGCCCCGAGGGGCGCATCGTCGAGGTCACCGAGCGCGCGCACCGGCGCCTGGTCGGGCGCTTCCTCAACGAGCGCGGCGTGCACATCGTCGTGCCCGAGGACAAGCGCATCAAGCACGACATCCTGATCCCGCCTGGCGATACCCACCGGGCCCAGCACGGCCAGGTGGTGACGGTGGCGATCGTCGACCCGCCGTCCGGGCAGGCGCCGCCGATCGGCCGCGTGGTCGAGGTGCTGGGCGAGATCGGCGATCCCGGCATGGAGATCGAGATCGCGGTGCGCAAGTTCGACGTGCCGCACGCCTTCGGCGAGGCGGCGGTCGCCCAGGCCGCGGCGCTGCCGGTCGCGGTGCGGCCGGCCGACCTGAAGGGCCGCGTCGACCTGCGCGACGTGCCGCTGGTGACGATCGACGGCGAGGACGCGCGCGACTTCGACGACGCGGTCTACTGCGAGCCGATCGACGCGGTGCCCGCGCACGGGGCGTCGATCGGCGTGGCGCCGTCCGGCGATGCGCCGCGCACGCCCGGCGCGCGCGCGCGGCGCGCGAGCGGCTTTCGCCTGATCGTCGCGATCGCCGACGTCGCGCACTACGTCAGGCCCGGCGACCCCCTCGACGTCGACGCGCTGGAGCGCAGCACCTCGGTCTACTTCCCGCGGCGCGTGATCCCGATGCTGCCCGAGAAGCTCTCCAACGGCCTGTGCTCGCTGAACCCGCAGGTCGACCGGCTGGTGCTGGTCTGCGACATGGTGATCGACGCGGGCGGCCGGATCCGCGCCTACCAGTTCTACGAAGCGGTGATGCATTCGGCCGCGCGCCTCACCTACGACGAGGTATGGGGCCTGCTGTCGGGCAGCACGGCGCAGTCGCCCACGCCGGCGCGCGCGGCCCTGCTGCCGGGGCTGCGCACGCTGCACGAGCTGTACCGCGCGCTCGCCGCGGCGCGCCAGGCGCGCGGCGCGATCGACTTCGAGACGGTCGAGACGAAGATCGTCTGCGATCCGGCCGGCCGCATCGAGCGGATCGTGCCGAGCCAGCGCAACGACGCGCACCGGCTGATCGAGGAATGCATGCTGGCCGCCAACGTCTGCACGGCCGACTTCATGCGCCGCAGCGGCCACCCCGGGCTGTTCCGGGTCCACGAAGGCCCGACGCCCGAGCGGCTGCAACTGCTGCGCGAGTTCCTGCGCAGCGTCGGGCTGGCCCTGGGCGGGGGCGACGAGCCGTCGCCGCGCGATTACGCCGAGCTCGCCGCGGTGATCCGCGCGCGCCCCGACTCGGCGCTGCTGCAGACAATGCTGCTGCGCTCGATGCAGCAGGCGATCTACGCGCCCGACAACAGCGGCCACTTCGGGCTCGCCTACGATGCCTACACGCACTTCACCTCGCCGATCCGGCGTTATCCCGACCTGCTGACGCACCGGGTGATCAAGGCGCTGC
>JBDHRX010000074.1:0-15910 GCA_039807785.1 Burkholderiaceae bacterium | reverse complement strand
GCCGGGCTCGCCGGCGCCGCGGTCGCGGCCGGTTTCGCGCGTCGCGGCTGGCGCAGCGCCGTCCTCGAGGCCGCCCAGCCGCTGGGCGGCGGCTCGGCGCAGCCGCTGTGCGCCGACCATCTGCACCTGTCGCCCGACGACAACCCGCTGGCGCGACTCACGCGGGCCGCGCTCGGCTGGCGCCGCCTCGATCCGGCGCTCGCCGCCCGCGCGCCACTGGGCAAGCTGCTGGTCGACGCCGACGAGCGCGAGCGCGAACGTCGCGCGACGATGCTCGCCCGGCTCGGGTTTCCGTCCGGGTTCGTCCGCCAGCTCTCGCGCGACGAAGCGTCCGACGCCAGCGGGCTGCTCCTGCCTCGCGGCGGCCTCTGGCTGCCGGACTGCGACGCCCTGGACCCGGTCGCGCTGGCCGCACGCTGGCTGGGGACGCCGGGCGTGTCCGTCCACCGGACCGCTCCGGTCGCAACACTGCGGCCGGACGGCGACGGCTGGATCGCCTGCGACGCCGACGGGCGAGCGCTGGGTCGCGCGCCGCTGGTCGTCCTCGCCAACGCGGGCGACGCGCCGCGCCTCGGGCAGCTCGCCTCCGTCCGGCTGCGCCGGATACGGGGGCAGAGCACCCTCGTCGATCGCGCCGCGATCGGCACGCTGCGCACGGCCCTCGGCGGCGCGGCCTATGCCGCGCCGCTCGGCGCGTCGATCCTGGTGGGGGCCAGTTTCGACGAGGGCGAAGCCCTGTGTCCGTCGCCCGAGGTCGACGCCGCGAACCTGGCCCGTCTGGCGCGCACGATCGGCGGCGATCCGCGCCCCTGGTCCGCCGCCGCCCGGTCCGGGCCGGTCGGTTACCGGTTCGCCGCGACCGACCGGCTGCCGCTGATCGGTCCGCTGCCGGACGAGGCCGCCGCGCTACTCGCGGCGCCGGAGCTGCTGCGCAACGACCGGATTGCGCTGCCGCGGGCGCCGGGGCTGTTCGGCGCCTTCGGGTTCGGCGCGCGGGGCCTGCTGTGGGCGACGCTGGCGGCCGAGTTGCTGCCCGCCTTGGCGCAAGGCGAGCCGCTTCCCCTGGAAGCCGACCTGCTGCGCGCGATCGATCCGGCGCGATGCGTCAAGCGCCACCTGCGCCGCCGGGACCCGGGCTGAGCGCCGCGGCCCGGGCCGGCTCATCCCTCCACATGGCATCGATATCCCGTTATCGGAACAATGATCGATCGATGAATATCGTTGAAAACCAGTCTGTTGAGTGCGATAGTTGATATTCCATGAATCGATCGATTCGATCATTCATCGGTGAATCGGATGGATGAGCTACCCCTTTCATCGTTGCAGGCGCTGTTGGCGGTGATCGAGACCCGCAGCTTCTCGCGGGCCGCGCAACGCCTGGGCACGCGCCAATCGACGGTCAGCACGCAGATCCGCAAGCTCGAGGAACGCGTCGGCACGACCCTGATCGAGCGCACCACCCGCTCGGTCAGGCCGACCGCGGCGGCGCAGCGCCTGCTGCCGATCGCCCGCGAGCTGCTGCGCCTGCAGCGGCTCGCCTTGCACCGGCTCGACGCCGCGCCGCTCTCCGGCGCGGCAAGCCTCGGCATCGACGAGTCCGTCGCGCTCTCGCATGCGGCCCTCGAGCTGGTCCGGGACTTCGCCGACACCTGGCCTGGGGTCGCGCTGCGGCTCGACCTGGCCCCGGCCACGCCGCTGCTCCGGCGCTTCGCGGCGGGCGCGCTCGATCTCGTGCTGCTCCACGGCGAGCCGTTCGCGGCCGGACACGATGGTCCGGCCCCGTCGCCGGCCGGCAGCGTGCTCGGTCGCGATCGACTCGGCTGGTACGGCACCCTGCCGAAGGCGCCGCCGGACGGCCGCTGGCCGCTCATCGGCCTGCCCCGGGACGAGGCGCTGCGCGCCCGGGTCGATGCCGCGCTGGGCGCCGCGACGCCGCACCGCATCGTGGTCGAAGCCGCCAGCCTGGGCAGCGCGATCGACGCCGCCCGCGCGGGGTTCGGCCTGATCGCGCTGCCCGCCCCGCTCGCCATCCGCCATCTGCTCGAACCCGCCGCGACGCGGGCGCTGCCCGCGCTCGGCAGCTGGCCGGTCCGGCTGCTGCAGCACGAAAGCCCGGCCGCCGCCGCCGCGGCGCTGCGCAATGCCCTCAGGCAAGGCTGGCCGGCGCGGCGCGCGCACGCCCGGCTCGCCGGCCCTCGGGCCGCAACAGACAACGCGCCAGCCCCCACTGCACCAGGCACACCAGCCAGGCCGACCACAGCACGTGCGAAGCGAAATGGGCCCCCTGCATGACCCGGATCGCCCCCAGCAGCAGGCCGCCGGCCGCCGCGACGACGCACCACGTGCCCGCGCGCGGCCGCCGCAGCCCCGGCACGCCGCCGGCCAGGCCCAGCGCGAACAACGCGAAGCCCCCCGAGGCATGCCCGGCCGGGAAGCAGGCCAGCGCGCGTTCGCCCGGAACGGCGGGCTGGAACAGACCCGGCCGGCGCGCGCTCGCGCCGCCGAACTCGGCCAGGTCCCAGGGGCAGGGGCGATCGGTCAGCTGCTTGGCCAGCGACACCGCGGCCGGCGCCAGCAGCATCGCCACGAACAGGTAGCGCCAGCGCCGGGCATGCCGCCCGGAGCGCGCGCGTGCCGCGGCGCGCGCGCCGCGCCGCGCCCGGACGGCACAGACGATCCAGCCCCCCAGCGCGTAGGCCGGGAAGAGGGACAGCGCCCGTCGCGCCCCCTGGTGCAGCCACAGCTCGACGACGGGCACGCCCCGCCAGGGAAAGCGCTGCGCCGCCGGATCGAACAGGGCGCGCTGCAATGCCAGATCGATGCCGCTGAACTCGAGCGCGAGCAGCGCCAGCGCGACCAGCAGGAACCCGGCCCAGGCCCGGCCTGCCGGCCAGCGGCCGAAGGCCGGCCCCGCCCCCTTCCTCAGGGTCACGATCGGCCGCCGACCCGGGACGATGCGCGCGCGGCAGCCGTCACGTCACCGGACCCTTCGCTGCGGTAGCGCCCCTCGCGCACCAGGTCGTCGGCGAGCTGGTACTCGGCGATGGCCTGCCCGGCCTTGTCCGGATCCACCGGTACCGGATGCGGGCTGCCGTCGGCGTCGATGCGGTACTGGCTCACCCTGCGCGGCGGGGCGAGCACCACGAGATCGCGCGTCCCGTCCCGGCCCGGCGTGAGCAGGCCGATCTCCTGGTAGTTGGCGAGGTAGGCGCGCTCGCGTACCGCCGGCCCGAGCAGGTCCTGGCCGAAGAAGCGCTCGGCCCCGTCCAGCCCCAGCCGGCCGAGGATCGTCGGCACCAGGTCGATCTGGCTCGCCAGCGTCGACACGCGGCCGGGCGCGATATGCGCCGGCGCATAGAGCAGCGCCGGGATGTGGTAGCGCGAGGGCGGGATCCGCGTCTTGCCGGCCACCGATGCGCAGTGGTCGGCGACGATCACGAACAGCGTGTCGCCGAACCAGGGGCGCGCGCGGGCGCGCGCGATGAAGCGCCCGATCGCCCAGTCGGTGTACTTGACCGCGCCGGCGCGTCCGCTCCCGGACGGCAGGTCGATCCGCTGCTCCGGATAGGTGTAGGGCCGGTGATTGGAGGTCGTCATCAGGTGGAGCAGCTGGCCGCGGCCATCGGCCGTGGCGCGATCCATCCAGTCGATCGCCTCGTCGAACAGGTACTCGTCGGCGATCCCCCAGATGTTGGCGAACCCGACCTTCGCCGCCGGGATGTCGCTGCGGTCGCGCACCCGGTAGCCGTTGGCCGAGAAGTACGCGTTCATGTTGTCGAAGTATCCGTACCCGCCGTAGAGGAAAGCGGCGTCGAGGCCATGCCCGCGCAGCGCCGCCCCGAGCGTCTGCAGGCCCTCGATCCTCGGGCGGCGCACCAGCGACTGGCCGGGCAGCGGCGGCAGGCCGGTGGAAAGCGCCTCGAGGCCCCGGACCGTGCGGGTGCCGATCGCGTACATCTGCGTGAAAAGCAGCCCCTGCCCCGCCAGCCGGTCCAGGTTCGGCGTCAGGCCGCGCGCATCGCCGAACACGCCCAGGAAGTCGGCACTCAGGCTCTCCACCTGGACCACGATCACGTGGCGCGGGCGGGGGCGCGCCGCGGCGCGGTCCGTGGACACCGGCCGCAGGTCGGGCGTCGATGGCCGTGGCGCCTTCGGCCAGGGGCCCGCCAGGCGGGCGACCCGGGCTTCGTCCAGCGTCGGGTAGAAGTGCCGGAACGACAGGGCGTTGTCGCGGAACGCGGCCACGAAGCCCACCGGCCCGTTGCGCGCCAGCTCCTGGTTGCGCACGTTGGCGCGCAACGCCGGATGATCCTCGATCGCCGCTCCCAGGCGCATCGCCCCGCTGCCGGCGATGGCCGCCGCGACGAGCGCGAACGAGGCGACGACGATGCGCTCGCGCCACGGCCACGCCGCGCCCACTCGCGACGGCCAGACGCGCTCGCGCAGGAGCGCCGCGCCCAGGCCGAACGCCGCCACCGCGGCGAGCAGCCACGGCAGCGGATAGGATTCACGGATGTTGCCGACGACCTCGACGGTGTAGATCAGGTAGTCGACGGCGATGAAGTTGAAGCGCGCGTCGAATTCGTCCCAGAACAGCAGCTCGGCCACGGCGACGAAGCCCGCCGCCGCGAGCAGCAGCGCGAAGCCCGATGCGCGCGACAGGCGGCGCAGCGCGCTGTCGGGCGGCCCTCGATGCACGAGCGCGCCGAAGGCCAGCGCGATCGAGGCGGCCGCCGCCGCCGCGAGCGCATCGAGGACCGCGCCGTGCACGAATGCCGCCAGCAGCGAAGACGGGTCGCGATCGAGGTCGTGCCAGGCGATTCCGGCCAATACGACGCGGGTGAGCATGAAGGTCGTCCAGAGTGCGACCAGCAGCGACAGCGCCGTGCCGACCGCCTGGTGCGAGAGCGGGCCCGGCGCGGCACGGGAAGCCGGATCGCGGGAGGACAGGCCACGGAAGGACGGGCCGTGGAAGGACGGATCGCGGAAGGACGGATCGCGGGAGGAGTCGGTGCCGTGGTTCATCCGCGGCAGGATGCCGGCGGCCCGGTGAGCGGCGCGTGCCGATCCCGTGAGAAAAGCGTGAGACGTCGCGCCGGCGCGTGACGCGCTATGCCGGCGGAGACAGGTCGATCTCGATGCGGGCGCCGTGCATCGCGCGGCCGTCGATGGCGAGGCGCCAGCCGGCCGCCTCGCAGATGCGTTCGACGATGCTCAGCCCCAGGCCCAGGCTGTCGTCGTCGGCGCCGTGCGCCGGCTCGGCCTCGACGTCGGCGCGGCCCGCGCCCGGGCGGCCGGCGGGGTCGAACCCCCTGCCGTCGTCGCGCACCGTCAGCCGGCCCGCGCGCCATTCGATCGCGACGCAGCGCCCGCCGCTGTGGCGGATCGCGTTGCGCAGCAGGTTCGTCAGCACGATCCACAGCGCGTCGCGATCGCCCCGGACCTGGGCGTCGGCCGGCACTTGCGCGTCGATGCGCAGGCCGCGCGTCTGCGCCTCGTGCTCGAGATGGGCGACGACCTCGGCGACCAGGCCGGCCAGCCCGATCGGCTCGCGCACCTCGTGCGCGGTGCCGCGCGCGACGCGCAACAGGCCCGCCGTGAGCCTCCCGATCTCGGTCAGGCTCGCATCGACCCGGTCGAGCTGCTCGCGCAGCCGGGGATCCTGCACGTCCTGGCGCAACAGCTCGAGCGTGCTGCCGGCCCGCATCAGCGGCGTGCGAAGCTCGTGACTGGCCGCGGCGGAGAAGGCACGCTCGCGCGCCAGCGCCTCGGCCAGCCGCGACCGGTCCCGGTCCAGCGCCTCGGCCAGCCGGAACGATTCCTCGTGCCGGGCGAGCTCGCGCAGCGCCGGCGGCGTTCCGGATCGCGGCCCCGCCGGCGCAGCCGCCGCGCCGCCGTCCTCGCCCACCGCGTTCGACAGCCGTTCGAGGTCTCCGGTCAGCCGGCGCGCGATGCGGTCGCTCGCCGCCAGCACGGCGAGCGCGATCGCGAGGACCGACAGCGCGAGCACCGCGATGACATTGCGCTGGCGCCGCTCGTGGGCCTCGACGTCGTAGACCAGGTAGAACCAGCGTCCGTCGCTGCGGTCGACCGCGACGTGGTACTCGATCGCCGTCTCGGGGAAGACCTCGTAGTTGCCCGGAGCCTTCGGCAACGAAGCCAGGAACGCCGGCAGCGCCGGCCGGTCATCCTCGCTCGCGACATAAAGCCGCATGCTGGGGGTATTGGGCTGCGCCAGCGCCGGGTCCCGGAGGTACTGCGCCATGCTCAGGCGCAGCTGCTCGGTGGCGGTGTCGTCGATCATCGCCTCCTCGGCCCGCTCGCCGGTCAGGTAGACGAAGGCGGCCTGGGCGATCGCCACGACCAGCGCCAGCGCGGTGAGCGTCCAGGCGAGCTGCCGCCGCAGCGACGGGCGCCGCGGGTTCATCGCGCCCGCAGCCGATAGCCGTGGCCGTGCAGCGTCTCGACCGGGTCGAGGCTGCAGCCGGCCTGCGCGAACAGGCGCCGGGTCGCCGCGACCAGCGTGCGCAGCGCCTCGGCATGGAAACCCTCGCTGCCCCAGAGCGCCTGCTCCAGCTCCTCGCGCGCGTACACCTTGCCGGGACGCTCGGCGAGCAGCTCGAGCAGCCGGAACGGCTTGGGCGGCAGGCGCACCGGCCGGCCGTCGACCGCCACGCTGCGGGCCTCGCGATCGATCTCGAGCCGCCCCTGCCGGAGGAGGCGCTCGAACGGCCGTCCCTGCGCGCGGCGCAGCAGGGCCTCGACGCGCACCGAGAGCTCGGCCAGCTGGAACGGCTTGACCAGGTAGTCGTCGGCGCCCGCGTCGAAGCCGGCCAGCTTGTCCTGCAGCTCGTCGCGCGCGGTGAGCATGATCACCGGCGCCTCGCCCCGCAGCTCGTCGCGATAGCGCCGGCACCAGGCGAGGCCGTCCATCCGCGGCAGGTTCAGGTCGAGCACCACCAGCTCGGGCGCCTCGCGCGCCGCCAGCGCGAGCCCGGTGTAGCCGTCGCCGGCCCAATGGCTCTCGTGGCCCCGGCCGTCGAGGAAATCGCAGACGTTGCCGCCGATGACCGGATCGTCCTCGACCACCAGTATCCGCGCCATGCTCCGGGCTCCCTCGGCGGCGGCCGCCGCGCCCCTACTCGATTCCCTGGCTGGACAGGTAAGACTCGTAGTCGCCGCGATAGTCGACGATCCCGCCGCCGGCGCGCACCTCGAGCACCCGGGTGGCCACCGCGCCGACGAACTGGCGATCGTGCGAGACCACGAACAGCGTGCCCGGGAACTTCTCGAGCGCCAGCTGCAGCGACTCGATCGACTCCATGTCGAGATGGTTGGTCGGTTCGTCGAGCATCAGGACGTTGTGCCGGCCCAGCATCAGGCGGCCGAAGCTCATCCGGTGCCGCTCGCCGCCGGAGAGCACGCGCACCGGCTTGCGCACGTCGTCGCCGGAGAACAGCAGCCGGCCGAGCACGCTGCGCACCGCCTGGTCGTCGTCGCCGGCCTTGGTGTAGCGCCCGATCCAGTCGGTCACCGTGTCGTCGCGGTCGAAGTCGGGGTGCACGTCCTGCGCCATGTAGCCGACGTCGGCGTTCTCGGACCACTTCACCGTCCCGCGCGTCGGCGCGAGCCCCCCCAGCGCGGCCCCGGCCAGGCAGCGCAGCAGCGTGGTCTTGCCGGCGCCGCTCGCGCCGACGATCGCCACCCGGTCGCCGGCCTCGACGATGGTCGAGAACTTCTCGAACACGGGCTGCGCGGCCTCCTCGTAGCGGTAGCCCAGCCCCTCGACCTCGACCGCCTGCCGGTGCATCGCCTTGGCCTGCTCGAAGCGGATGTAGGGGTTCTGGCGCGACGAGGGCTTCACCTCGACCGCCTCGCTGCGGATCTTGGCGATCAGCTTCTGGCGCGAGGTGGCCTGGCGCGCCTTCGCCTTGTTGGCCGCGAAGCGCTGGACGAACTCCTGCAGGTCGGCGATGCGCTCCTTGGCCCGCTCGTTGGCCGCGAGCGTACGCTGGCGCGCCTGGGCCGACGCCAGCATGTAGTCGTCGTAGTTGCCCGGGTAGATGCGCAGCTCGCCGTAGTCGAGGTCCGCCATGTGGGTGCAGACCGCGTTCAGGAAGTGCCGGTCGTGCGAGATGATGATCATCGTCGCCTCGCGCTCGTTCAGCACGTGCTCGAGCCAGCGGATGGTGTCGATGTCGAGGTTGTTGGTCGGCTCGTCGAGCAGCATCACGTCGGGATCGGCGAACAGGACCTGCGCGAGCAGCACGCGCAGCTTCCAGCCCGGCGCGACTTCGCGCATCGGTCCCTCGTGCTGGGTGATCGGGATGCCGAGCCCCAGCAGCAGCTCGCCCGCGCGCGCCTCGGCGGTATAGCCGCCGTACTCGGCGAAGCGCGCCTCGAGCTCGGCGGCGCGCATGTAGTCGTCCTCGCTCGCCTCGGGGTTCGCGTAGATCGCGTCGCGCTCGCTCATCGCCGCCCACATCTCGGCGTGCCCCATCATCACCACGTCGAGCACGCGCCGGTCCTCGAAGGCGAACTGGTCCTGGCGCAGCTTGCCCAGCCGCTCGCCGGCGTCGACGACCACCTGCCCGGAACTCGGCTCCAGGTCGCCGCCGAGGATCTTCATCAGGGTCGACTTGCCCGACCCGTTGGCGCCGATCAGGCCATAGCGGTTGCCCTCGCCGAACTTGGCGGAGACGTTCTCGAACAGGGGCTTCGCCCCGAACTGCATCGTGACGTTGACGGTGGAGAGCATGCGGTCAGCCCACCCAGGCGCGGGCGTTTCGGAACAGGCGCATCCAGGGCGAGTCCTCGCCGAGCGAGGCGTCGCGCCAGCTCATCTGGACCGCGCGGAACACGCGCTCGGGATGCGGCATCAGGATCGTGGCGCGCCCGTCGGCGCTGGTGAAGCCAGCCAGGCCGCCGGGCGATCCGTTGGGGTTGGCGGGGTAGGTCTCGGCCGGCGCCCCGTCGTGGCCGACGAAGCGGATCACCGCCGCGGCGCCGTGCTGCTGCGCGCCCGAGCCGAAGCTCGCGCGGCCTTCGCCGTGCGCGACCGCGATCGGCATGCGGCTGCCCTGCATCCCGGCGAACAGCACCGACGGGGATTCGAGCACCTCGATCATCGACACGCGCGCCTCGTACTGCTCGGAGCGGTTGCGCAGGAAGCGCGGCCAGTGCTCGGCGCCCGGGATGATCGCCTTGAGCTGGGACATCATCTGGCAGCCGTTGCAGACGCCGAGGCTGAAGGTGTCGGGGCGCGCGAAGAACGTCGCGAATGCCTCGGCGAGCGCGGCGTTGAACAGGATCGATTTCGCCCATCCGCTGCCCGCGCCGAGCACGTCGCCGTACGAGAACCCCCCGCAGGCCACCAGGCCGCGGAAGTCGTCGAGGCGATGGCGCCCCTCGGCGAGATCGGTCATGTGGACGTCGAACGCGTCGAAGCCGGCGCGATCGAAGGCCGCGGCCATCTCGGTCTGGCTGTTCACGCCCTGCTCGCGCAGGATCGCGATCCGCGGGCGCGCGCCGCCCGCGACGAACGGGGCGGCGACGTCCTCGGCCGGATCGAAGCCGAGCCGCAGGTGCAGCCCCGGGTCGTCGACGAGCGCGATGCGCTCGAACTCCTGGGTCGCGCACTCCGGATGGTCGCGCAGCGACGCGATCCGGTAGCCGGTCTCGCTCCACGCCTGCTGCAGCGCCGCCCGCGTGGCCGCGTAGACCAGCTTCGCGTCGCGATAGAACTCCACCGACTCCTTCGCCTGCGGCTTGCCGATGACGTGCGAGAACTTCGACAGCTCGGCCTCGCGCAGGACGCCCAGCACGGCGTCGCGATCGCCGGCGCGCACCTGGACCACCGCGCCCAGCTCCTCGTTGAACAGCGCCTCGAGCGTCAGCTCGTTGCGCTGCACCGACACCTGCTCGGGGCGGATCTTGTAGTCGCCCCAGTCCTCCGCGTGCGGGTCGATGGTGAGCAGGTCCAGGTTCACCGCGACGCCGCAGCGCCCGGCGAAGGCCATCTCGCACACGGTCGCGAACAGCCCGCCGTCGGAGCGGTCGTGATAGGCGAGCAGCCGGCCTTCGCCGTTCAGGCGCTGGATCACCGCGAAGAACCGCGCCAGGAGGTCCGGATCGTCGAGGTCCGGGACCTCGTCGCCCACCTGCTGCGTCACCTGGGCCAGCGCCGAGCCGCCCAGCCGCCGGCGCCCCGTGCCCAGGTCGATCAGGATCAGGACCGAATCGACCCCGCGCGCGAGCTGCGGCGTGAGCACGTGCCGCACGTCGGTCACCGGCGCGTAGCCGGTCACGATCAGCGACGTCGGCGCCAGGACCGCCTTGTCGTGCGTGGTCTCGGCGAGCTGCCCCCGGACCCGCTCCTGCCAGACGGTGCGCATCGACAGCGAATCCTTGCCGACCGGGATCGACAGCCCGAGCGCGCGGCACAGCGTCGCGCACGCGTCCACCGCGTCAAACAGGTCGGCGTCCTCGGCGGGATCGCCGCAGGCGGCCATCCAGTTGGCCGAGAGCTTGACGTGCCCGATCGACGCGATCGGCGCGCCGGCGAGGTTCGTGACCGCCTCGGCCACCGCCATCCGCGACGCGGCGCGCGGATCGACGACCGCGAGCGGCGTGCGCTCGCCCATCGACAGCGCATCGCCCCGGTAGCCTTCGAAGTCGTGCAGCCCGACCGCGCAGTCGGCCACCGGCACCTGCCACGGCCCGACCATCTGGTCGCGCGCGCTCAGGCCGCCGACCGTGCGGTCGCCGATGGTGATCAGGAACGACTTGCTCGCGACCGCGGGCAGGCGCAGCACGCGGCCGGCCACCTCGGCCACGTCGAGCCCGGCCACGTCGACAGGCGGCAGCGACCGCGCGCGACGGCGCCCGTCGCGGTGCATCCGCGGCGGCTTGCCGAGCAGGACCTCGATCGGCATGTCGACCGCGCGCAGCGGCGCGCCGCCGGCGTCGAGCGCGTCGACCACCAGTTGCTGGTCCTCCGACACCGTGCCCACGATCGCGTACGGGCAGCGCTCGCGGCGGCACAGCAGGTCGAACACCGCCATCGACCCGGGCGCGATCGCGAGCACGTAGCGCTCCTGCGACTCGTTGCACCAGATCTCGGCCGGCGACAGGCCGCTGGCCTCCAGCGGCACTCGCGACAGGTCGAAGCGCCCCGCCCGGCCCGCGCCGTGCACCAGCTCCGGGAACGCGTTGGAGAGCCCGCCCGCGCCGACGTCGTGGATCGAGCGCACCGGGTTCTCGTCGAGCATCGCCCAGCAGCGGTCGAGCACCTCCTGGGCGCGCCGCTGCATCTCCGGGTTGCCGCGCTGGA
Source organism: Burkholderiaceae bacterium (assembly GCA_039807785.1). Classification (GTDB taxonomy): domain Bacteria; phylum Pseudomonadota; class Gammaproteobacteria; order Burkholderiales; family Burkholderiaceae_E; genus Zeimonas. The sequence goes on along the minus strand of JBDHRX010000074.1, from coordinate 4,578 downwards.
CCGAGTCGAAATCGAGCTCGGCGGTATTGGTGCCCGCCCCCATGCTCGACGCGGCGCCGCCGCCGACGCCGATGCGCATCCCCGGCCCGCCAAGCTGGATCAGCAGGGTGCCCGGAGGCAGGTCGAGCTTGGCGGCATGGGCGGCGTCGATGCTGCCCACGCCGCCGGCGATCATGATCGGCTTGTGGTAGCCGCGCACCGTGCCGGCCACGTTCTGCTCGTAGGTGCGGAAGTAGCCGAGCAGGTTCGGCCGGCCGAACTCGTTGTTGAACGCCGCGCCGCCGATCGGCCCCTCGAGCATGATCTGCAGCGGCGAGGCGATGCGCGCCGGCCGCCCGTACGGCGCCGCTCCGGCGTGCTCGCCGCCCTCGGCGTCGCTCCCGTCCGCCGGGCGCGTGGCGACGTCCCGCGCGTTCTCCCAGGGCTGCTCGAAACCCTCGATGCACAGGTTCGACACGGTGAACCCGGTGAGCCCGAAGCGGGGCCGGGCGCCGCGCCCGGTCGCCCCCTCGTCGCGGATCTCCCCGCCGGCGCCGGTCGACGCGCCGGGGAACGGCGAGATCGCCGTGGGATGGTTGTGCGTCTCGACCTTCAGCAGCGCATGGGTGAGCCGCTCGAAGGCGCGATAGCGCCCCCCTTCCACCGGCGCCGGCTGGAAGCGCCGCGCGGCGCCGCCCTCGAGGATCGCCGCGTTGTCGGCGTACGCGACGATGGTGCCGGCCGGGTGCGCCGCATGGGTGCTGCGGATCATGCCGAACAGCGTCTCGTCGCGCGCCGCGCCGTCGATGGTCCAGCCGGCGTTGAAGATCTTGTGCCGGCAGTGCTCGGAGTTCGCCTGCGCGAACATCATCAGCTCGACGTCGGTCGGGTCGCGGCCCGAGCGCACGAAGGCCTCGAGCAGGTAGTCGATCTCGTCGGGCGACAGCGCCAGCCCCAGCTCGCGGTTGGCCGCCTCGAGCGCCGCCCGCCCCTCGCGCCCGACCGCGATGTGCCGCAGCGGGGCGCCGGGCAGCGACGCGAAGATCGCCGCCGGGTCCGGCGGCTCGAGCAGCACCGTCTCGGTCATGCGGTCGTGCAGCGGCCCGGCGAGCGCGGCCAGCGCCTCCGGCTCGAACTGGCTGCCGCCGACCAGGCCGGCCAGCAGCCCCGTGCGCGCCTCGACGCGGAACTCGATGCCGCGCTCGATGCGCCGGATGCCCGCCATCGCGCAGTTGTGCGCGATGTCGGTGGCCTTGCTGGCCCAGGGAGACACCGTCCCCAGCCGCGGCACGACCCAGATCGGCTGCCCGGCCGGCTCCCGCGCCGGCTCGTCGGCGGCCTCGAGCAGCGCCCCGAGCCGGGCGCGCTCGTCGCCGGAGAGCGCAGCCTCGCTCCAGACCGCGTAGACGAAGCGGGCCTCGAGCCCGACCGCACGCAGGTCGATGCGGCGCAGCTGCTCGAGCAGACGACCCAGGCGGAACTCTGACAGCGCGGGCTGTCCGGCAAGCATCAGGTACGCGGGCATGGGGCAGTCGCGATAGGGGTACCGCGCGTGCTGCATCGTGGGAGAGCGCCCGCGCCGAAGGAGAACCTGTCATTATAAGGGGGAAGCCAACCCTGCCATCCGATGCGCCTGCCGTCCGACGCACCGTTTCCCGGCGTTCCGGGGCCGCCGTGCCGCGCACCGGACCGTCCTTCGCGATGACCCGCTCCCTGCTCAGTATCGCCGCGCTGCGCCGCCTCGAGGCGGCATCGATCGACGCTTCGCCGCCGGGCACGCTGATGCGGCGCGCGGCCGATGCGGTCGCCGGATCGGCCGCGCGGCTGGCGCGCACGCGGGCTCCGCGGCGCCCGATCCTGGCGCTGGCCGGTCCGGGCAACAACGGCGGTGATGCGCTGCTCGCCGTGCTGCGCCTGCGCGAACGCGGCTATGCCTGCCGCGTGCTGGCGCTCGACGCGCGCGGCCCCGCCGACGGCGAGGCGGCCGCGGCCTGGCAGGCGGCGCGCGCCGCGGGGCTCGAAATCGCCCTGCCCGATGCGCTGCCCGCGCTGCTGTCGGCGGCACCGATCGTGATCGACGGCCTGTTCGGCATCGGCCTCGCGCGCCCCCTCGACGGGAACGCGGGCCGGATCGTCGCGGCGCTGTCGGGGGCCGCGCTGCCGACGGTCGCGATCGACGTGCCGAGCGGCATCGATGCGCAGACCGGCGCCGTCGTCGGCGGCCCCGGCGCGCCGGCGATCCGTGCCGACGCCACGGTGACGATGATCGCCGACAAGCCGGGCCTGCACACCGGCCCCGCGCTGGACCACGTCGGCCGTCTGGAGCTCGCCTCGCTCGGGCTCGAGGCCGAGCGCGCGCGCTTCCTGGCGACGGCGGGCCCCGAGGCGGGAGACCTGTTCGGCGCCGACGACGCGGCCCGCGCGTGGCGTGCCCGCGCCCGCGACAGCAACAAGGGCAGCTACGGCGCGGTGCTCGTCTACGGTGGCGCGCCCGGCATGCGCGGCGCCGTCCTGCTCGCCGCGCGCGGCGCGCAGTGCCTGGGCGCCGGCAAGGTCTCGGTCGGCACGCCGGCCGGCGACTGCTTCGACCCCGGACAGCCGCAATGGATGAGCGCCCCCGACGAGCCGGCGTTCGGCGCCTACGCGGCGGCCGCGATCGGCTGCGGGCTGGGCGAGGCGCCTACGGCGCGCCGGCGCCTCGCTGCGGCGCTGGCCGATGCCCGCGCGCTGGTGCTCGACGCGGATGCCCTGAACCTGCTCGCCGCCGAGCCTGCGCTGGCCGATACGCGCCCGGCAGCGTCGCCGCCGCGCCGAGTCATGACCCCGCACCCGCTCGAGGCGGCCCGGCTGCTCGGCTGCAGCGCCGCCCAGGTGCAGGCCGACCGGCGCGCGGCCGCACTGCAACTCGCGCGCCGCTACCGGATGGTGGCGCTGCTCAAGGGCGCGGGCAGCATCGTCGCGACGCCCGAAGGCCACTGGTCGATCATCGACGCCGGGAGCCCCGCGCTGGCCACCGCGGGCACCGGCGACGTCCTGGCCGGAATGGTCGCGACGCTGCTCGCGCGCGGCCACGACGCCGCGCAGGCCGCCTGCCTGGCGGCCTGGCTGCACGGGCAGGCGGGGATGCGCTTCGAGGCCGCGCAGGGCCATCCCGAAGGACTGTCGGCGGCCGAGCTGCCGGCCCTGGTACGCGACGCGCTGGCGGCGTCGATCGGCGCGGGGAGCCACCGATGAACGATCCGCTCGCGACGGCGCGACAGGCAGTCGCGCGGCAGGCGCGCGACGCCGCGGAAGTCCGCATCCGGACGCTGCTGGACCGGGAACCCGAGCGCGCGCAGCGACTGTGCGTCGAAGCGGCCGGCCTGTACCTCGACCTGACTCGCCATCGTCTGCCGGGCGAGGCGCTCGATGCGCTGCTCGCGCTGGCCGAGGCGGCCTCGCTCGCGGCCCGCCGCGACGCGATGTACGCGGGCGAAGCGGTCAACTTCACCGAAGGGCGGGCGGCGCTGCACGTCGCCCTGCGCGGCACGCCACCCCCGGCCCGCCGCCCGGGCGCGTCCGGCACGGGGACGGAGGACGGGCGTCGGGATGCCGAGGTCGCCGCGACGCTCGAGCGGATGAGCCGCTTCGCCGACGCGGTGCGCGACGGCAGTCGGGGCGGCGCGACCGGACGCCCGATCACCGACGTGATCCATGTCGGCATCGGCGGCTCGCACCTGGGCCCGCAGCTGGCCTGCGAGGCGCTCGCCGGGTTCGCCCATCCGCGCCTGCGTTGCCGCTTCCTTTCCAACGTCGACCCGCGCGCCTTCGAGCGCGCGGTCCGCGATCTCGAACCCGCGAGCACGCTGGCGATCATCGCATCGAAGTCCTGGCACACGCTCGAGACCGCGCGCAACGCCGCGGCGCTGCGCGACTGGTACGCGGCCGGCGGCGTCGCCGGGGCGGCGCTGCGCCGCCACCTGGTCGGCGTCACCGCCAACGTCGAGGCCGCGCGCGGCTTCGGCCTGGCGGCGGAATCGATCTTCCCGTTCCGTGACTGGGTCGGCGGCCGGTACTCGCTGTGGTCGGCGATCGGGCTGCCGGTGATGCTGTCGATCGGGCCGCCGCACTTTCGCGCCCTGCTCGCCGGCGCCCGCGCGATGGATCGCCACTTCGCCGAGGCGCCGCTCGCGGCCAACGCGCCGGTGCTGCTCGCGCTGGTCTCGCTGTGGAACACGCTCGCGCTGCCCGGCTCGACCGAGGTCGTGGTGCCGTACTGCGACGCGCTGCGCGGCCTCGTCGCCTGGCTGCAGCAGCTGCAGATGGAGAGCAATGGCAAGCGGGCCGACCGCGACGGCCGGCCGGTGGCCTGGCCGACCGCGCCGGTGATCTGGGGCGGCACGGGCACCGATGCGCAGCACTCGTTCTTCCAGGCGCTGCACCAGGGCACCGGCGTGCATCCGGTCGAGTTCCTCGTCGTGGCCCCCTGCGGCGACGACCCCGGGCAGCGCGACCGCGCGCTGATCGCCAATGCGCTGGCCCAGCGCGACGCGCTGCTGGACGGCCGCGGCACCGCCGCGCGCGAGACCGCTCCCCCTGCCGCACCCGGTGGCACGCCCG
>JBDHRX010000073.1:0-16024 GCA_039807785.1 Burkholderiaceae bacterium | reverse complement strand
TGGCGCCGCCGGCCGCCGGCGCGGGGCGCCCGCCGGGCTCGCCGCGCGGCGACGCCTAGCGCTACAGGCGCAACCCGGTTTCCGCGTCGAACAGGTGCATCGCCCCCGCGAGCGGGGCGAGCCCGATCCGGTCGCCGGGGCGGAAGCCGTGGCGCTCGCGGAACGCGGCGGTCAGGCCGCCGCCGGCGAAGCGGGTCACGACCTGGGTGTCGGCCCCGGTGGGTTCGATCACCGCGACCTCGCAGGCGACGCCCGCGTCGTCGAGCACCAGGTGTTCGGGCCGGATTCCCAGCTTCACCGGCTGGCCCGCCTCGCCCATGGCGGCCGGCAGCGCGAAGCGCGCGCCGCCCTCGAGCTCGATGCTGGCGCGGTCGGTGCCGATGCGGCCGTCGACGATGTTCATCGCCGGCGAGCCGATGAAGGTCGCGACGAAGGCGTTGGCCGGGCGGTCGTAGAGTTCCAGCGGCGTGCCGATCTGCTCGACCCGTCCGTCGTGCATGACGACGATCCGGTCGGCCATCGTCATCGCCTCGATCTGGTCGTGGGTCACGTAGATCGACGTGGTCTTCAGGCGCTGGTGCAGCTCGCGGATCTCGGCGCGCATCTGCACGCGCAGTTTCGCATCCAGGTTCGACAGCGGCTCGTCGAACAGGAACACCTGGGGGTTGCGCACGATCGCCCGCCCCATCGCGACCCGCTGGCGCTGCCCGCCCGACAGCTGGCGCGGATGGCGGTCGAGGAACGGCGTCAGGCCGAGGATCCCGGCGGCCTCGTCGACCCGGCGATCGATCTCGGCACGGGGGCGCTTGGCAAGCACCAGCGAGAACGCCATGTTCTCGCGCACCTTCATGTGCGGGTACAGCGCGTAATTCTGGAACACCATCGCGATGTCCCGGTCCTTGGCCTGGACCTGGTTGACGACGCGGTCGCCGATGAGGATGCGCCCGGACGTGATTTCCTCGAGGCCGGCGATCATTCGCAGCAGCGTGGACTTGCCGCAGCCCGACGGCCCCACCAGGACGCAGAACTCGCCGTCGACGATCGAGACGTCGACTCCGTGGACGACTTCGACGGTGCCGTACGATTTCCTGACTGCCTCGATGGTTACCGATGCCACGCCCGGACTCCGAGAAATCAGCGTCGATTCAGGGACGCAAATCGGACATGTTAGCAAGCCCGGGGCCCGGTGCGGTGGTGATTCCCGATTGACCCGCATCAAGTCAGGGCGCCGGGGCGCGCGGCAGGATATTCTGATGGGGTCAGCAGTTCCAGCGGTCGTATCGCTGCGCGATCTGCTCGCGCGGGCTCTCGCGATGCGGCGGGAGGCCGCCGCGGGCTATCGCCGACTGGCGAGGGAGCTGGCGGTCAGGGAGGCGCCCCGGGTGGCTCGGGTTTTTTCGCATCTGGCGGTTCTGGAGAGCGAGTGGGCGGCGCAGATCGAGCGCGACCTGCCCGACCTGGACATCGGGGCCACGCTGGCCGAGCGGGTCGCATGGGCGCCGCCGTCGGGGCCGGCGCGGCCCGCCCGGGCGCTGTCGCTGGAGGACGCGCTCGAGGCCGCCCGGCAGGGCGAGCGCGGCATGCGCGCGATTTTCGAGCACATCGCCGCCACCTCGCCGAACGAGGCGGTTCGGCTGCGCGCACTCCAGTTCGCCCTGGCCGAGACCCGCCACCTCGCCGCCATCGAGGAGGCGGTCGCCGCCGGGAACGGGGGGCCGGCATGACGGTCCAGAAGATTCCGACCACATCCGCCGAGTTCGACCACACCCGGATCATCGAGCGGCCCGACGGCTTCTATTGGCAGGACGACGCCGACGGCCGCGAGTACGGCCCCTTCGAGACCATGCTGGAAGCGGCGGCCGACCTGCAGAGCCCGGACGACGAGGCGACGGCCGGCGAGCCTGGCACCGACGAGCTGCGCGAGACCGGCGACCTGCTGGGCGTTCCCGACTGGGTGGATCCCGAGACCGGACAACTGGCCGATGACGAACACACCCGGATCGACGAACATTGATCCGCTACGATCGGGCCTGATCGAGCGTTCCCGCGCCCGGCTCGCCGCCGGGCATTTCCTGAAACGAAGGAGTCCCATGCGTACACCGCTGCAGATCAATTTCCACGGCATGGATACGTCGCCGGCACTGGAGGCGCTGATTCGCGACAAGACCGCCAAGCTGGAGCAGTTCCACCCCAACGTCACCGCGTGCCGCGTCGTCATCGACAAGCCGCACCAGCACAAGCAGCAGGGCGAGCACTTCATCGTCTCGATCGACGTCTCGGTGCCAGGCAGCAACATCGTGGCCAATCATGCGCACCACGAGGACGTCAACGTCGCGCTGCGCGACGCCTTCTTCGCCGCCCGGCGACAGCTCGAGGAACACGCCGTGCGCATGCGCGGCGACGGCAAGCGGCGCCCCGGTGTCGCCGCGCAGGTCGCGAACGGCTCGGAGGCCGAGGCCGGCACCGAGTAAGCGGCGCGCGTCCTGCGGGGGCCGCGGCGCGGCCCGCCCGCAGGCGGCATCGTTCAGGCGGCGGCGCCGGTCGGCGCCGCCGGATCCAATCCGAAGAATGCGAGGACGTCGGCGCGCCGGGCGCGCGCATCGGCGCGGCCCAGCTCGATCAGCGGAACCGTGTAGACCGGCTCGAACAGCAGGTACGAGAGCAGCGCCGCGCTGCGTCGCTCGGTCGCGCCGGTGATGCGCAGGATCGTCCGGATGGTCCGCGGCAGCGCGTCGCCGAGGCCGACCGCCAGCGCGTCGAGTCGCTGGCTCGGGGTGATCGCGAGCACTTCGAGCGGTCGCAGGGTGCTGCGTCCGCGCTGCTCGGGCGGGATCAGGCGCAGCGTCTCGTTGATGCGCGTCAGCCGCTCGATGTCGTAGGACAGGCCGTCGAGGAAGATCCCCGAGAGCGTGTGGCCCGCCACCTGCGCCAGGCTCGGATACAGGTACTGCGATCCGGTGTGCGGGCTGCGCGGCGTGCCGGGCTCGAGCTGCCCGGCGCCGATCGCGAGGATCCGGTCGGCGCCCAGGTGGATCGCGGGGCTGATCGGGGCGAGCTGGCGCATCGAGCCGTCGCCGAAGAACTCGCGCCGCCCGTCGAGCGCCAGCGGCACGGCCGGGAAGACGAACGGGATCGCGCTGGAGGCGAGGAGGTGCTCCACCCCCAGCGTCGCCGGGCAGGCGAGCCGCTGCATGCGTGCCCACGGCGGCGCGGCCGGCGCGCTCTGGAAGTAGGTCACGTGCTGGCCCGAGGTGTAGCTCGACGTGGTGATCGCCAGCGCGCGCAGCAGGCCCCGCTCGAGGTGGAGCGCTACGCGCCGCGGGTCGTACAGGCGGCCCAGCAGTTCGGCCAGCGGCGCGTTGTCGAACAGCGAGCGCGGCCGGCTGCGCACGACCCAGCCCATCGTGAGCGCGCCCAGCCAGTGCGCGGCGTTGCCCAGCGCGCCGAGCGCGTCGGTGCGGTAGATGTCGCCCGCGTGCAGGCCGGACCAGATGCCGGTCATGGCGCGCACCGCCGCATCCGGATCGTCGCAGCCGGCGGCCAGCACCGCGGCGTTGATCGCGCCGGCCGAGGTTCCGCAGACGATCGTGTACGGATTGAGCCGCGCCGGCCAGCCCGCCTCGGCGAGGATCTGGCGCAGGCCGTCGAGCACGCCGACCTGGTAGGCGGCGCGCGCCCCGCCGCCCATCAGGATCAGGCCGATGTCGCCGTTGCCTCCCTCCATGCGCGGCGAGCCCGCGCTAGTACGGCAGGCCGACGTAGTTCTCGGCCAGCGAAGTCGAGGCCGCCTTCGATCCGACCAGGTAGTCCAGCTCGGTTTCCTGGATCTTCTGCCCGAACTCGCCGGTGTCGGGGAAGCGATGCATCATCGCGGTCATCCACCACGAGAAGCGCACGGCCTTCCAGACGCGCCGCAGGCACTTGTCGGAATAGGCGTCGATCTCGCTCATCGAGCCGCTGCGGTAGTGATCGATCAGCGCGCGCGCGAGGTAGTGCACGTCGCTGGCGGCGAGGTTCAGGCCCTTGGCGCCGGTGGGGGGCACGATGTGCGCGGCGTCGCCCGCCAGCATCAGGCGGCCGAAACGCATCGGTTCGGCGACGAAGCTGCGCAGCGGCGCGATGCTTTTCTCGATCGAGGGACCGGTGACGATGGTGTCCGCCGCCTCCCGGTCGAGGCGGCGCCGCAGTTCGTCCCAGAACCGGTCGTCGGACCAGTCCTCGACTTTCTCGTCGAGGGGCACCTGGACGTAGTAGCGGCTGCGGGTGCGCGACCGCATGCTGCACAACGCGAACCCGCGCGGATGGTTCACGTAGATGAGCTCGTGCGAGACCGGCGGCACGTCGGCGAGGATGCCGAGCCAGCCGAACGGGTAGACGCGTTCGAACTCGTGCACCGCCCCGGCCGGCAGGCTCTGGCGGCACACGCCGTGGAAGCCGTCGCAGCCGGCGATGAAGTCGCAGGCGACCTCGTGGGTGATACCGTCCTTGCGGTAGCGGACTACCGGCGAGGCGCCGTCGAAGCCATGGATGCCGACGTCCTCGGCCTCGTAGACGGTGTTCGCGCCGGCGGCGGCGCGGGCATCCATCAGGTCGCGGGTCACCTCGGTCTGGCCGTAGACGGTGACGTGCTTGCCGCCGGTGAGCCCGGCGAGGTCGATGCGATGGCGCTGGCCGTCGAAGCACAGCTCGATGCCGCCGTGGACCAGCCCCTCGGCGTGCAACCGTCCGCCCACGCCGGCCTCGTCGAGCAGGTCGACCGCACCCTGCTCGAGCACGCCGGCGCGAATGCGGCCGAGGACGTACTCGCCGCTCTTGCGCTCGAGGATCAGCGCGTCGATGCCCGCGCAGTGCAGAAGCTGCCCCAGCAACAGCCCCGACGGGCCGGCTCCGATGATCGCGACCTGCACCCGCATGGCGTCTCCTCCGGGAAGGCGATGGACCTGCAAGTTTACGACCTCGGGCAGGCGATAATGTTTGATTGCCCGCAACGACCGTATCCCAGCCCGATGTCGCTCGTCTATCTCGTCCGCCATGCCCAGGCCTCGTTCGGCGCCCGGGACTACGACCGCCTGTCGGAGCTGGGCCGTCAACAGGCGCGCTGGCTGGGGGGCTACTTCGCCGAGCGGGGCCTGGGTTTCGCCCGGGTCCTGGCGGGTACGCTGACGCGCCAGCAGGACACCGCGCTCGAGATCCTCGGCGCCATGGGCCTGGACCCGGCCCTGCTGGCCACGCACGCCGGCCTCGACGAGTACCACGGCGAGGCCCTCTATTCGGCCTGGTCCGGCGGCGAAGACCCGCGCGAACGCCAGCGCGCCGACTACCGCGGGTACTGGCGCGCGTTCCGCGCGGCGATGGAGGCCTGGGCCGACGACCGGCTGGCCGGGGCGCCGGAGAGCTGGGCGGCGTTCGGCGCGCGCGTGCGCGCCGGGCTCGACGCCGCGGTGCGCGATACGACGCGCGAGGACGTGGTGCTGGTGGTGAGCTCGGGCGGCGCGATCGGACGCGCGCTCGCCGATATCGCCGGCGCGCCGGCGCGCACGGCGATCGAGTTGAACCTGCAGTGCCGCAACACCGGGTTCTGCGAGCTGATCGCGGGCGGTCCGGCGCTGCGGCTGCTCAGTTTCAACAACGTGCCGCACCTCGAGACGCCGGCCCGCCGCAAGGCGATCACGTTCGCCTGAACGGAGCCGGACGATGCAGGCGGACCGCCTCCGCGCGGGGCTCTCCGGGGCTTGCCCGGAGAGCGGTCAGTTGGCCCGGGCCGGCGTGTCCCGCATGCACTTCTTCACGAAGCTGTTCTTCGCCGCGCCGTGCAGTTTCTTCTCGGCGGCCGTGGTCTCGCAGGGGCCGGCGTTATCCTTTTCGCACTTCTTCACGAAGCTGTTCTTCGCTGCACCATGCAGTTTCTTCTCGTCGGCGCGGTCGGTGCAGGTGGGACCGGCGGCGAACGCGCCGGCGGCGAACAGCGACAGGCAGGCGGCGGCGATGAACTTGGACATGATGTCTCCCGAGGGATGGGCGCGGCCCGGCAGCGGGACGTGCGAGACACTATACCGCCGCGCGCGACGCGCCACCTCGCCGCCCCGCGCGCGTTGCGCCCCGGCGACGGCATGACGACCGGTCGATGGCGCGTCGCCGCGGCCGCGGCGACGCTGGTGCCGGCGCTCGCATGGCTTGCCGGCCCGGTCCGCGCGGACACCGCGGCGGGTGCGTCCGCGTTCGAGGACACGCTCGCCCAGCGCCTGCTGGCCTGCACCGGATGCCATGGTGCGCAGGGACGGGCGACCCGGGACGGCTACTTCCCGCGGATTGCCGGCAAGCCCGCCGGCTACCTGTTCGAGCAGTTGCGCAGTTTCCGCGACGGGCGTCGCGCGTATGCGCCGATGGCGGGTCTGCTCGCCGATCTCGACGACGACTACCTGCGCGAGATCGCCGGCCACTTCGCCGGCCTGCGGGTGCCGCATCCGCCGCCGCGGGCGCCGCGCGTTTCCGCGGCGACGCTGGCGCATGGCCGCGCGCTGGCGCTCGAAGGCGATGCGTCGCGCGGGCTTCCCGCCTGCGCGGACTGCCATGGCCGCGGGCTCGCCGGGGCGGCGCCGGCGATCCCCGGGTTGCTCGGGCTTTCGCCCGACTACCTGAACGCGCAACTCGGGGCGTGGCGCACCGGCCTGCGGCATGCCGCGGCGCCCGACTGCATGGCGCAGCTGTCGCAGCGGCTCCAGCCGGAGGACATCGCCGCGCTCACCGCCTGGCTGGCTGCGCAGCCGGCGCCCGAGGGCGCGGTCCCGCGGCTGGAACCGGGCGCGCGCCTGCCGCTGCGCTGCGGCAGCGTCGAGGCGGAAGCTCTGGCGCGGCCCGCGCCGGCCGGGTCGGGAAGGGCCGGATGGGGGAAGGCCGGGATGGAATCGGGGACGCCCGGGGAAAGCGCTCCCGAAGCGGCCCGGATCGCGCGCGGCGCTTACCTCGCCCGCGCCGGCAACTGCGCCGGCTGCCATACCGAACGCGGCGGCGTGCCCTATGCCGGAGGACGTGGGATCACGACCCCGTTCGGCACGGTGTACGCCTCCAACCTGACGCCGGACGACGAGACCGGGATCGGCCGCTGGAGCGCGGACGATTTCCGGCGGGCGTTGCGCGACGGGCGCTCGAAGGACGGACGGGCGCTCTATCCGGCGTTTCCGTATCCGCAGTTCACGCGCGTGACGCGCGCGGATGCCGACGCGATCTTCGCCTACCTGGGCAGCCTGCCGCCGGTCCGGCGCCCGAACCGCGCGCATGCGCTGCGGTTCCCGTTCGACCGGCAGATCGTGCTCGAGGCCTGGCGGCGGCTGTTCTTCCGCCCCGGGGACTTCGTCGCCGATCCGGAGCGCCCGCAGGCATGGAACCGGGGCGCCTATCTCGTGACCGGGCTGGCGCATTGCGCGGCCTGCCACGCGAGGCGCAACGTCTTCGGGGCGGCGCGCGATGCGGGCCGCTTCGACGGCGGCCTGATGCCCGGCGGCGACTGGTACGCGCCTTCCCTGCACGATCCGCATCAGGCCGGCCTGGCGGACTGGCCGCTCGCCGAGATCGAGCGCCTGCTCGGCACCGGTGTCGCCGCCGGGGCGAGCGTCGCCGGCCCGATGGCCGAAGCGGTCCGGCACGGCACCCAGCATCTCGAGCCGGCCGACCTGCGCGCGATCGCGGTGTTCCTGAAGGACCTGCCGGCGGATGCGCCGGCCGGGGCCCGGGCGCGCGGCCCCGCGCAGGCGTCCGGCGTCCCGGCGCGCGGCGAGCGCGGCTACGGAACGCATTGCGCGCAGTGCCACGGCGAGCGCGGCGAGGGCGTGCCGGGCGCGTACCCGGCGCTCGCGGGCAATCGCGCGGTGACGATGGACCCGCCGGTCAACCTGGTGCGCATCGTCGCGCACGGCGCGTTCACGCCGCAGACGACGGGCAATCCGCGTCCGTTCGGCATGCCGCCGTTCGCCCAGACGCTCGACGACGCCGAGTTGGCCGCGATCCTGTCCTACGTGCGCAACGCGTGGGGCAACCGCGCTTCGATGCTGTCGGCGCCCGAGGTGAGCCGCTACCGGGGCAGCGCCGGGCGCTGAGGGGGCAGCGCCGGGTGCCGAGGGGGCAGCGCCGGGCGCTGAGGGGGCGGCGCCGGGTGCCGAGGTTCGTCCGCGGGCGCGATCCATTCCTCGCAGCCGCTGCCGCCGTCGGTGCGCGGCATCGCGAGCACCGGCACCATCCGGACCAGGTACAGGCCGAACGCGGCGATCCAGGCGATGCCGGCGACGAGCATCAACGGCAGCGCCGGCAGGCCCGGCAGGCCGGCGCCGGCCCGCGCCAGCGCCGCGACGACCAGCAGCGCGGCGCCGACCGGCACCCAGGCGCGCGGGTCGAGCGGCCGTCCGCCGTGGATGCGACCGGCGATGCACAGGACCGAGTAGATCGACAGGCCCATCGCGCCCGCCGTGAGCAGGTGGCGTCCGGCGCTGGCGCCGAAGGCGTCCGTCATCAGCGCCAGGCCGATCAGCGCGTAGCCGAGCGCCATCAGCCAGTAGACCGTGTAGAGGATCCACGCCAGGCGGGTGAACAGCGCGCGCCCGACGTGCCAGTCGTTGAGCAGGTTCAGGAGGGCGGCCGATGCGGCCAGCGCGGTCCAGCCGGTGACCGGCGAGTGCGGGGCGACGAACTCCGCCACGGTGTGCAGCGCGATCGCGAAGATCGCGAGGTTGCGCCGCGGCGGTCGCGCGCGGTATTCGGGCGCGTCGGGATCCGGTCCCGCGCGCCGCGCATCCAGCGCGTCGTTGACGATGCGCATCGAGACGCGGCTCATCGCCACCACGATCAGCGTCATCATGACGCCGATCCCCGCGTGGACCCACCGCATCGGGTCGAGGCCGCGCAGCGTGTCGACGTGGTAGCCGGCGAGCGCCGCCGCCATCGCGACCAGGCCCCAGAGGAATCCGGTGTGGCGCCGGTCCGGATCGCGCAGCAGGCGCGTCGCGACCAGGGCCGGCAGCATGCCGACGAAGGCCGTGTTCAGCAGCGCCGCCGGCCAGGGGCCGAGCAGGCCGGAGAGCCAGAACGACAGGCGCGCGGCGAGCCACGCCAGCGCCAGCGCCAGCGCGACGCGCGGCCCCAGCGCCGGGGTGCCGGTGAATTCCGGCACTGCCGTGGCGACGAATCCGGCGACCGCGGCCAGCCCGAAGCCGAACACCAGCTCGTGCGCATGCCAGGCGATCGGCCCGCCGGGCACCGCCGGGACCGGCAGCCCGAAGGATAGGAACGCGGTCCACGATGCCAGCCCGAGCGCCGCGTACGCGGCGGCCGCGAGGAACAGCGGCCGGAAGCTGCACATGAAGAGCGGATGCGCGGCGATGCGGTCGACCGCGCGCGCGATCGGCCGCGCGGCGGGCGGCGTTCCGGAAGCGGGCCGGCCGTGGTTCAGCATCGGCTTGCGCTCCGGGTCGGCGCCGGATCCGGCGCCGATGGCGGCAGGACCACGAGGTCGCCAGCGAGGTTGTCGGGACCGGCGGGTTCCGCCTCGCGGCCGTCGTGGCCGGAACCAGCCGGGCCGGATGCGCGCGCTGTCCGGTCGGGCAGGCCGAAGCTCGCGCGCACCGCGGGTTCCTGCAGCAGCCGGGCAGTGTTGCGATGGATCCAGGCCTCGTCGCGCCGCATCGGCGCCAAGTCGATCCGGAAGCGGGCGACCACGCGGCCCGGCCGAGGCGCCAGTACCAGGATCTCGTCGGACAGCCTGACCGCCTCCATCAGGTCGTGGGTGATCATCATCACGCCCATGCTGCGCGCCGACAGGTGGGCGAGCAGCAGCCCGTAGAGCTCCTCGCGCAGCCCGACGTCGAGTGCCGAGAACGGCTCGTCGAGCATCAGCAGTTCCGGGTCGAGCACCAGGGCGCGGGCGAGCGAGACGCGACTCTGCATGCCGCCGGAGAGCTGGTGCGGAAAGCGGCCGAGATCGACCTCGGTGAGCCCGAGCCGCAGCGCGAGCTCGCGTGCCCGCCGCTCGCGCTCGCCGCGCGCCATCCCGGCGGCGGCCAGGCCGAGCGCGATGTTGTCGAGCGCCGTCTTCCAGGGCAGCAGGCGCGGCTGCTGGAACATGAACGCCTGCGAGGCGAAGCTGTTCTCGATCGCGCCCTCCTCGACGTGCAGCAGGCCGGCGCACAGGTGCAGCAGCGTGGTCTTGCCGCAGCCCGACGGGCCCACCAGCGCGGTGACCCGGCCCGCCTCGAGCACCAGGTCGATGCCGTCGAGCACCTCGTGGCGCGCGAACGCGTGGCGCAGGCCGCGCACGCGCAGTCGCGGCGTCTCGCGCGCGAGCGGCCCGGCGGCGATCACGGGCCGGTCTCCGCCGTGGCGTTGGTTTCCCGCCAGCGCTCGACCTCGCGCTTGATCGGTTCCAGCAGCAGGTACTCGACCGCCAGCAGCAGGCCGACCACCGCCGAGATCCAGGCCATCGTCGTCGCGGTGTCCAGCTGCGAGCGCGACACCGCGAGCGCGGCCCCGACCCCGTCCTGCGTGGACAGCAGCTCGGCCATCACCACCACTTTCCAGGAGATGCCGAGCGCCGCGATCCAGGCCGGGAACAGGTACGAGACGACGTGCGGCAGGTAGACGTCGAGGAACATCATCCGCGGTGGCAGCCGGAACGCCTCGGCCATGGTGCGAAGCTGGTTGTCCAGCGTGCGCGTGCCCTGCAGCGCGCCGACGAACACCACCGGGAAGCTGGCGACGAACACCGTGAACACCGGCGTGCCGTCGCTGGCTCCGAACCAGAGCATCGCCAGCACCAGCCAGGCGATCGGCGGCGTGCCCATCAGCACCGTCACCAGCGGGCGCGACATCGCCGAAGCGGTCATCGACACGCCCGCGGCGAGGCCGAGCACGCTGCCGGCGAGCACCGACAGCGCGAACCCGGTCAGCGCGCGGCGCGCGGTGGCGGCGAGCTCGGGCCAGGCCGCGCCGCTGGCCACCAGCGCGTGCAGCGTCGCGAACGCCGAGCGCGGATCGGGCAGCACGAGCGGGCCGTAGAGCGCCGCGACGGCCTCCCAGGCGGCGATCAGCATCAGCAGGCTCGCGACCGCGCCCCAGCCGCTCCAGAGGTAGGGCGGCAGTGCCGCGGCCCAGGCGCGCAGCAGCCTCATCGAGGCCCTGGCGCCGGATCCGGGGGTGCGTAGAAGTCGTCGGGCGGCATGCGGCCGCCGATCAGCGCCGGATTGCGCTCGAGCAGCAGCGCGAACAGGAACTCCACCTCGGCACGCGCCTCGGCGGCCGGAACGGCCTTCATGCGGCTGGTGGCGACGGCGTCGGCGACGGCGTCCGCCGACAGCGCCTCGATGCGCTTCGCGACCATCTGTCCACAGGCCTGCGCGTTGCCGTTGCACCACGCCAGCGACCGCGCGTACGCGCTGGCGATACGCGCCATCGTCGCGGGACGGTCCATCACGCTCGACATCGCCGCGATCCCCGCCTGCGGGATGCGCGCCTCGCGATCGAACGCGCGTCCCCACTCGACCTGCAGGTCGACCGCGCGATGCAGCTCGGGCGCGACCAGGCTCATCGGGAACGAGCCGGTCTTGCGCAGCGCCATCGAGACCGCCGGCTCGGCCAGCAGTGCGTGGTCGACGCGCTTCGTGATCAGCAACTGCATCGCGTCGATCGGCGTCGCGACGTAGCGCAGGCGCAGGTCCTTGCGCGGGTCGAGGCCCTCGCGTGCCGCGATCAGCCCGAGCACGATGTCCGGCATGTCGCCGCGGAACGGCATCGCGATCTCGCGGCCGCGCAGGTCGCCGAGGCGCTTGACCGACGGATCGCGCGAGACGATCCAGAGCAGGCCCCAGGTCGAGACGTTCACCAGGCGCAGCTTCGCGCCCCGGTTGTAGAGGTTGGCCGCGACGTTGACCGGCATCGCGAGCACGTCGGCCTTGCCGTCGAGCGCCATCAGGCGAAGCTGGTCGGGATCGCGCCAGGGGACGAAGGTGACCTTGTCGGCGACGTCGGCAAGGGCGCCCGACTCGGCCATGTGGATCAACGGGTTCGAGACCGACGCCATGGGGCCGGCCAGGACCAGCTGCGGCAGCCGCGCTTGCGTTTGCGCCGAAGCCGGCGCGAGCGACGGCGCGGCGGCCAGCGCGGCGAGGCCGCGGGCGAACCGCCGCCGGGGCCGGTTCGGCGGCGGGACCGGCATGTCAGAAGCGTCCATTGAGACCCACGATCAGGCCGCGGCCCGGCGCCGCCAGCTCCTGGCCGGAGATGCCGTCGACCAGATGCTCATGGTAGCGCCGGTCGAACAGGTTGACCAGCCGCACGTCGACGCTGGCGGCCCGCAATGCGCCGACCTGGCCGAAGCGCCAGCCGAAGCCGAGGTCGGCGGTGGCGAACCCGGCCGTCGCGTTCTCGCCGCCGGCCGAGAAGCGCGTGGCGACCCGGTCCTGCCGCGCCACCGCGCGGACCTGCCCGCGCCAGTAGAAGCCCCGCTCGGCCGGCTGGCCGAGACCGAGGCGCAGCTCGGCGGGCGGCATCTGGTACAGCGGCTCGTCGTCCTGCTGGTTCTCGCCGCGCAGCCAGGTGAAGGTCGCGTCGGCCACGAAGCGGCCGAGCGGGACGCTCGCGCTGCCCTCGACGCCGTAGATCGTGACCCGGTCGAGGTTCTCGGTCCGCTTCAACGGCAGGCCGGTGCCCGGATGGTTGGCGCCGGTGACGCGGCCCGCGATGTAGTCGTCGATCCGGGTGTGGAACGCCGCGAAACGGTACTCGAGCCCGCCGTCGCGCCCCTTGACGCCGAGCTCGATGCTGGTCGATCGCTCCGGGTCGAGCTGCGGGTTCCCGACGTGGTAGTAGCCGTCGCCGCGCGCCGAGTCCTCGAAGCGCTCGCGCATGTCGGCCGCACGATACGCGCGGCCGATGTTGGCGTACACGCCGACCCGTTCCGACAGCGGGTGGACCGCGCCCAGCGACCAGGACAGCGTGGTGTCCTCGTGATCGAGGCCGGTGGTCTGCGCGGCGGCGCCGACGCCTTTCTGGCGCGCGTCGCCGGCGACCCGGTCCAGGCGCGCGCCGGCGACCAGCCGCGTGCGCCCGATCTCGAACTCGTCCTGCACGAACACGCCGGTGGAGCGCAGCACGCCCCGGTCGAACGGATCGTTGCGCTGGTTGTTGTTGAACAGCGGGGCGTTGTTGTCGATGTAGCGCTCGGGGTCCGCATGCATGCGCCAGGTCTCGGCGCCGAACGTGAGGAAGTGGCCGTTCCCGGCCGGAAGCAGGTACTTCGCGCGCAGGCCCTCGGTGGCGAAGGTGACGTCGTTGCGGACGTAGTCGCGACCGGTCGTCGCCGAGCGCGCGCGGATCTGCCGGAACACGTCCTGGCTGTACACGCTCGCCTCGAGCCGGCCCGGCCCGAGGCGGGTGTCGAGCCCCGCCTCGATGAGCTCGCGCCGCTGCTCCGGCGAGTGGATCGTGACGGTGCCGAGCGGGGGCGGGATGCCGGCGCCGCCGGGCCGTCCGCCGGTACGCGCCGAACCGGGGTACCAGACGTCGTGGTCCGCATGGCGCTGCAGGTTCAGCCTCAGGCTGGTGCCCTCGGACAGCCGGTAGCGGTACTTGGCGAGCAGGGTGTCGGAGCGATACCCGGTGTCGGCTTCGCGGCCGTCCGGGCTGCGGTAGTCGTTGGCGTTGCGCGCGGCCGCGCCGAGCACGAGGGCGTGGTCGGCATTCGAGCGCTCGAGCAGCAGCGCGCCCGACAGGCTGCGATCGTTGCTGCCGGCGCCGATCCCGACGCGTCCGCCGGTGGCCGGCTGCGCGGTGAAGCGCGGCTCGGGCGTCAGCAGGTTGACCACGCCGCCCATGGCGCCGCTGCCGTAGAGCACCGAGGCGGGGCCCTTGACCACCTCGGCGCGATCGAGCAGCCCGAGATCGAGGAACGAGGCGATCGCGCCCTGCGGCTGCGCGGAGTTCACGCGCACGCCGTCGACCAGGACCACGACGCTTTCCTTCTTCAGGCCGCGCAGGACCGGGTTCTGGCCCCAGGCGCCGTCGGAGTGGACCGCGAGGCCGGGTTGCCCGACGAACAGGTTGCCCGCGGGCGCCGCCGCGGTCGGGCCGTCGGGGTCGAGGCGCTCGACCGCCTGCGGGGTGCCGATCGGATCGGTGGGGCGCCCGGTCGCGGTGATGACCACCGGATCGAGCTGCGGTTGCGCGTGCGCCGGCAGTGCGGCGGCGGTCGCGGCGCTGCCGACGACGGTCCAGAGGAGAGAGCGCAGGGCGGGGTTCGCGCGCACGGGGAGGGGTCCTTTTCGTTCTTCCCGGCCGGGGTTGGCCGGTGCGATCCGATTAAACTCAAATGCGAATAAGGTGCATTTAATGTAGATCAAACTTGTGTCATTGCGGCCGATGCCACTTCCCGCGAGGGGGTTCCTGCCCGCTTTCGCGCGGGGTGCGCCGCGGCCGGGGCGCGCGGCGGGATGTCCCTGGCGACGGCATGCCATGACGAATCCGCGACGGGATTGGTCCTTACGATGGCGGCCTCGATCACGACACCCAGGATCCGCCATGACTTCCGCTTCCGTCGCGCCCCGCACGCCGGCCTTCTTCGACGAGGCGCCGATGATCCTGGTCCACGATGCCCTCTCCGAGTTCCTGGGCGCGGCCGAAGGCGGGCAGGTCGAGTACCGCTACGCCGACGCGGTGCGGCTCGCGGGGCACTCGTGCCCGACGGTGGCCGGCGCGTTCCTGACCGCGCGCGCCGCCCTGCGCGCGCTGTATCCCGGACCGGGCGAGCTGCCCGAGCGCGGCGAGATCCGCGTCGAGCTGCGCGAGCCGCAGGATGCCGGCGTGGCCGGCGTGATCGGCGCCGTGCTGGGGCTGGTCACCGGTGCCGCCGGCGACGGCGGCTTCCGCGGGATCGGCGGCCGCTTCGTGCGGCGCGAGCGCCTGTTCTTCGGGCGGCCGCTGGCGCACGGCGAGGTGCGCTTCACGCGCCTCGACGACGGCCGCGCGGTCGAGGCGTCGACCGATCTCTCTCGCGTGCCGGGCGACCCGCGCATGTCGTGGGCGATGTCGCGCAGCCTCGGCGGCGCGGCGACCGCCGAGGAGGCGGCGCTGTTCCGCGAGCTCTGGCAGGATCGGGTGCGCCGGATCCTGGTCGATGCGGCCGACGACCCGGGGCTGATCGAAGTCGTTCCCGTGACGCAGTAGCGCCCGCGCGGCCCGGGACCCGCGCGCCGAATGACCACGATGCGCGCGCGGTTGACAGAAAAAGTACCAAAACAGTACTGTTTAGTCCGGACCGGCGCGAATCTCGGTGCGCCAGGGGGAGCCCGCAGCAATGCTTCGGATCAGCAGACTCGCCGACTACGGCACCATGGTGATGACCCAGATGGCAAGCAGCCCGGAGCGCGTGTTCAGCGCCGGCGACCTCGCGGCCTCGCTCGGCCTGGGCCGCGCGACGGTCAGCAAGGTGCTCAAGAGCCTGGCGCGCCACGACCTGGTGGCCAGCGTGCGCGGACTGCACGGCGGCTACTCGCTGGCCCGCCCGCCGCGCCAGATCACGGTCGCCGACGTGGTCGACGCGCTCGAGGAGCAGCCGTTCGGGCTCACCGAATGCAGCGCCACGTCGGGGAACTGCGACATCGAGACCAGCTGCCACGTGCGCACCAACTGGCAGAAGATCAGCCTGATCGTCCGGCGGGCGCTCGAAGGCGTGACGCTGGCCGACATGGTCCGGCCCGACCCGGCCGGGCAGCCGGTCGTGCTGCATCGCATGAACGGAGTGCCGATCCGGCCGGCGCGCGCGCAGCCGACCCGCCCGGCCCAATGACAGGAAGCCGATCCGCATGAACGCCGTCACCACCAAGCTCGACACCTTCCTCGACCGGGAATACGAGGCCGGATTCGTCACCGAGGTCGAGAGCGACTCGATCCCCAAGGGGCTGTCCGAGGACACGATCCGCCTGATCTCGGCGCGCAAGAACGAGCCCGCGTTCATGCTCGAGTGGCGGCTGCAGGCCTACCGGCGCTG
>JBDHRX010000072.1:0-16129 GCA_039807785.1 Burkholderiaceae bacterium | reverse complement strand
GGGGGCCGGGCGCTGCCGCGCCCGGCAGGGTTGCCGGTGGCGCTCGCCCGGGCCGAGCCGGGCCGGCGCCAGCTCGTCGACGCCGCCGGCCGGCGCACCGAGTTCCTCGACGACGACCTGGGGCGCCTGGTCGAGCTGCGTTCCTCGCACGCGGGCGCGTCCCGGCGGCACCACGACGCGCTCGGCCGCCTGGCGCGCATCGAGCATGCCGACGGCGCGGTCGAGCTGCGCGACCACGATCTCGCCGGGCGCGTGACACGTCGGGAGCAGGTCCTCGGCGAAGCGCGCATCGTGACGCGTTTCGGCTACGACGGCGCGCGGCTGGTCGCGATCGACCATCCGGTGCAGCGCTCGCTGGCGCGCCACGATGCGCACGGCCGCCTGGTCGAGCTGGTCCACGAGCGCCCCGGCGGCGCGGTCCATCGCCAGTCCTTCGCCTACGATCCGCTCGGCCGCCTGGTCACCGAGGGCCTGCCCGACGGCTCGCGCCTGGCGCATCGCTACGACGCCCAGGGTCGCCCCGAGGCGCTCGGCCTGTCGCCGGCCGGCAGCGATGCGGTCCGGTGGCTGGTCCGGCGCCTTCCCGGCAGCCGGGACGAACGCCTGTCGCTGGCGCTCGGCAACGGGCTGCGGTTCGAGCAGCGCGTCGATGCCGCGGGGCGCCCGACGTCGCTGCGCTGGCTGCGGCCCGATGCCGGTCCGGCCGCGCCGGCGGCGCGGCCCTGGGCAGCGCTCGCCCCGGCCGACCTGCCGTTTCGCGACCTGCAATGGCATGCGGCCGGAGTGCCGGTCTCGATCGTCCACGAGGCGGGCGAGGACCGCTACGCGCACGACCGCTTCGGGCGCCTGATCGCGCGCGAGCGCCACGCGGGCGGCGCCGGTGACGCAGTCGACGCGCCGCCCGAGCACGTCGAGTACTTCCTGCACGATGCGGCGGGCGACCGGGTCGCGGCCCGCCGGCGCGACGGCAGCGACTGGTTCCCGGCCGGGGTCCGGCCCGACGCCTCCGGGCGCCCGACGCGCCACGGCGCGCTGGCGCTGCGCTACGGCCCGCAGCGGCGCATCGTCGAGGCCGGCGACGGGCCCGGCGTCACGCGCTACCGCTACGATGCCTCGGGTGCTCGCGCCGCGGTCGAGGGGCCGGCCGGCGCGCGCGGCTTCCTGCATCGGGCCGGCCGGCTGCTGGCCGAGACCGGCCCCGACGGCCGCGTGCTGCGCCAGTACCTGCACTGGGGCGGGCGGCTGGTGGCGGTGCTCGATCATGCGCCGTCCCGCGACGCGCGGCCGGGCATCGCGCTGCACTGGGTGCACGCCGACCACCTCGGAGCGCCGATCGCCGTGACCGACGAGGCGGCGCGCGTGGTGTGGCGCGGCGACTGGGACGCCTTCGGGCGCCTGGCGCGCGAACGGGGCGACTTCGTCCAGCCGCTGCGCCTGGCGGGCCAGTACTTCGATTCCGAGACCGGGCTGCACGACAACGTGTCGCGCAGCTACGACCCCGATGCCGGCCGCTACCTCGAGCCCGATCCGCTCGGCCTTGCCGCCGGGCTGAACCCGTTCTCCTACGCGGATGGCAGCCCCCTGGCCGCGACCGATCCGTTCGGCCTGATCCTGTTCGCCTTCGACGGCACCGGCCAGGAGGCCGGCGGCCGCAACGGCGAGGACATCTCCAACGTCCGCAAGTTCTTCGAGCTGTACCAGGATCCGGCCAAGTGGTACATGGCCGGCGTCGGTCGCGAGGACGGCGTGAGCGGCATCGCCGGCGGCGCCCTCGACTGGGTCGGCGCCGTCACGGCGCGGGCCCGCGTCGACTGGATGCTCGGGGTCCTGGACGGCTTCCTCGGCGACGCCTGGATCGGCCAGACGGTGCCGGTCGACGTGATCGGGTTCTCGCGCGGGGCGGCGATGGCCCGCGACTTCGTGAACCGCGTCGCCGCGCTGGTCGACGAAGGGCATTTCTGGGCGCGCGGCATCTGCGTCGACCTGCGCTTCCTCGGGATCTGGGACACCGTGGCGCAGTTCGGGGTGCTCGGCACCGCCAACGGCCAGTGGCAGCTCGCCATCCCCTCGGCGGTGCGCGCCACGTTCCACGCGGTGGCGCTCAACGAGCACCGCGGCCTGTTCCCGCTCGAGTCGGCGCTGGGCGGCAACGCCTGGGTGATCGAGCGCGGCTTCATCGGCGATCACTCCGACGTCGGCGGCGGCAGCACCGAGGGCGATCTCTCCGACGTGTCGCTGGTCTGGATGACGCAGATGGCGAAGGCCATGGGGCTGCCGCTGGCGGAGCTGGCGCCGGGCGATCGCTCGGTCACGCGGCCGATCCTGCACAGCCGCAACTACAGCGCGCTCGGAGACCGGGTCGTCTACCGGCGCGACGCGAGCGGACGCCTCGTCGAGCGACGCCTGCAGCGGCGGGCGGTTGTCCCGGGCATGAGCTGGCGCGACACCGCCGCGTTCCTGGTGCCCGGCGTTCCGATCGGCCTGGACCGTCGCGGGCAACCGTCGATCGTCGGTGCCGTCGACATGCGCGCCTACGCCGCATGGCTGAAGCGCTCGTACGGGATCGAGGTCGGTTACTGAAGCGCGCGCCGGGAAGACGCGCCGCCGGCCGGCGCCGTGCGCCGGCGCGCGCGCTCAATCCAGCTCGACGCCGGCGCTGCGATAACGTCCGCCGACGAACACCAGCGGCGGGCGCTTGTCCGCGCGCATCCGCTCGACGCGCCCGACGAACAGCACGTGGTCGCCGATCGTCTGCGACGAGTGCGTGTGGCATTCGATGTGCGCGACGCAGCCCTCGATCAGCGGTGCGCCGCCGATCCCGGCGCGCACCGGCACTTCGTGGAACCGGTGCGCCGCCGGCGCCGCGAAGCGCCGCGAGACCCAGACCTGGTCGTCGGCCAGGACGTTGACCGCGAAGTGCGTCGCGGTCTCGAAGGCGCGCAGGTTGGCGCTGAGGGTCGACAGCGCCCACGTGACCAGCGGCGGCTCGAGCGACAGCGAGCTGAACGAGTTGATCGTCACGCCGACGAACGTCCCGTCCGCGTCCCGCGTCGTGACCACGGTCACGCCGGTCGGGAAGCAGCCGAGCGCCTGGCGCAGCAGGTAGGGATCGAGGGTCGGCGAAGGCAGCATCGTCTTGGGTGTTTCGGCCGATGCTATCCGAAACGCCGCGACGAGATGCTGCGATCGATGCCGGCCGGCGGATCCGGGCCCTGGCATTGAAGATAACTATAACATAGATCTTTTGATCCGGATCAAGGTCCGGGCGGGTCGCGCGGCTCAATTATGTATTCCGGTACCGCAATACCATTTTTATCCCGGAGGACGCGGACATGTCGACCCCTACCCCGCCGGATCTCGTGCCGGACCCCGAGCGCGAGCTCGACGAGATCCTCGAGCACTGCAACGCGCTGCGCCAGGCGCCGGTCCCCGATGACGATTCGCTGCCGAAGGGCTACGTCGGGACGCTCGGCCATTTCCCGGTGTACTTTCCCGAGGAGCTCGCGCACGCCGCCGGCCTGATGCCGGTCGGCGTGCTCGGGGGCGGCAACAAGCTCGAGCTCAAGCACGCCGACGCCCACATGGGGTCGTTCGTCTGTTCGATCTGCCGCTCCACCACCGAGCTCGGGCTCAACGGCGCGCTGAAGCCGCTCTCGGGATTCGTCACCCATCCGATCTGCGACGCGGCCAAGCACCTGGGCGGAATCTGGGCGCGCAACTTCCCCGAGCAGCTGGCGCAGATCCTGTACCTGCCGCAGAACGTCAACACGCCGGGCGCGGTGCGCTACATCGCGGCCGAATACCAGCGCCTGCGCGGCGAGCTCGAGCGCAAGTCCGGCCGCGTCTCGGACGACGCGCGCCTGCGCGACAGCATCCGGATCTACAACCGCAACCGGCACCTGCTGCGCGAGCTCTACGCGATCCGCCGCGACGAGCCCTGGAAGCTGAGCTGTACCGAGTCGTACCTGCTGGTGCGGGCGCGCACCCGCATGCCGGCCGAGGAGCACAACGCGCTGCTCGAGCGCGCGCTGGCGGCGATCCGCGTCCGCAACCGCTCCGCGCAGGACCGGCCCCGGGTGGTGTTCGTCGGCGGCTTCTGCGAGCAGCCTCCGCTCGAGATGCTGGAGGCGATGGACGACAACTGCTACGTGGTCGACGACGACCTGCTGATCGGCCTGCGCTGGATCACCGCCGACGTGCCCGAGGACGGCGACCCGGTGCGCGCGCTGGCCGAGAGCTTCGTCGAGCGCTCGGCGGCGAGCCCGGTCCAGCACGACGAGCGCAAGACCAAGGAGGGCTACCTGATGGACATGCTGCGCGTCGGCCGGGCCGACGCGGCGATCGTCACCGCGGCGAAGTTCTGCGAGCCCGGCCTGGACGAGCAGGTCGCGTGGTCGAAGCACCTCGACCAGGTCGGCGTCCAGTACCTCGTCCTCGAGTTCGAGGAAAAGATGACCTCGTTCGAGCAGATGGCGATGCAGCTCGAGACCTTCGCCGAATCGCTGCTGTTCGCCACCGCCTGACCGGAGACCCGAGATGAGCACTTCGACCCTGGAAAAACCCGCCGCGGCCGCGCCGGCCGAGTTCGACGCGCACCAGGAAGGCCAGCAGCTGATGAAGGACTGGTACGCCGGCCTCGCGCTGGCGCGCGAGCGCGGCCAGAACGTCGCGAACGTCTTCGTGATGGGCAACGCCGTCGAGATCCTGCGCGCCTTCGACTTCCAGCTGGTGTTCCCCGAGATCAACTCGCTGCAGACCGGCGTGCGCAAGGTCTCGGAGGAATACCTGCGCGAATCCGAGGACTACGGCTACTCGCCCGATGTCTGCTCGTACGTGAAGGCCGACGTCGGGCTGATCCTGCGCGAGCAGCAGCACCCCGCGGGGACGATCCCGAAGGCCGACATCGCGATCGCCTCGAACATGTGCAGCACCTTCATCAAGTGGGGCGAGATCTGGGAGCGCATGCTCAAGACGCCCACTTTCGTGCTCGACCTGCCCGGCCAGCGCGGCGGCAACTGGCAGGTGCGTCCCGGCGACGCGCAGCACATGGCCGATGCGCAATGGGTCGAGGCGCAGTTTCGCGACCTGATCGCACGCTGCGAGAAGATCACCGGGCGGCGCTTCGACATGGACCGGCTCGCCGAGGTGCAGGATCGCGTGAACCGCATGGTGTTCCACTGGAACAACGTGATGGCGCTGAATCGCACCTGCCCGGCTCCGTACAACGCGATGCTCGACGGCCTCACCTACATCGGCATCATGAACGTCTACCGGGGCACCGAGGAAGGCGTCGACTACATGCGCCGCCTGGAGGAGCAGCTGCGCGCAAAAGTCGCGCGCGGCGAGGGCCGGGTCGCCGAGGAGCGCTTCCGGCTGCTGTTCTCGGGCACGCCGTGCTACGTGTCGATGCGCCGGCTGGTCGAGCTGTTCGAGAGCTGGGGCGGCGTGTTCGCCTACTCCGACTACCTGACCTTCGCCGCCGGCGGCATGG
This sequence comes from Burkholderiaceae bacterium, assembly GCA_039807785.1. Taxonomy (GTDB): domain Bacteria; phylum Pseudomonadota; class Gammaproteobacteria; order Burkholderiales; family Burkholderiaceae_E; genus Zeimonas. Next base: position 10,638 of record JBDHRX010000072.1, on the reverse strand, counting down.
ACGCCGGCGAGATGGTCTACGACACCTCGCGCCCGCTCGAGAGCCTGGCCGAGATCACCGCGCTGGCCGCGCAGCGCGGGCTGTCGAACCAGTTCTTCGCGCACGAGCGGCTGGCGCAGCAGATCCGCGACTTCGACGTCGACGGCATCGTGTTCCACGGCATCAAGAGCTGCCGCTTCGTGTCCTCGGGCATGGCCGACACGCGCAACTACCTGAACAAGCGGCTGAACATGCCGAGCCTGTACATCGAGTCGGACCTGATCGACCCGCGCTACTGGTCCGACGCGCAGATCAAGAACCGCGTCGATGCGTTCTTCGAGTCGCTGCAGCAGCGCGGCGGCGCCGCGCCCGGCGCGCACGGCCACCCCGCTGCCGCGAAGGAGGCCTGATCATGAAGTACACCGGCGGCGTGGACGTGGGCTCCACGCAGACCAAGGCGGTGATCCTGGACGAGGGCGGCCGCGTCGTCGGGCGCGCGCTGCTCGACATGGAAACCAGCATGGTCACGATCGCGAACGACGCGTTCAAGGCCGCGGTGGCCGACGCCGGCATCGACGAGCGCGACGTGGTGCGCATCGCCAGCACCGGCTACGGCCGCTACAACGTGTCCTTCGGCCACGAGCAGGTGACCGAGATCAGCTGCCACGCGCGGGGCGCGGTGGCGCTGTTCCCCGGCACCCGGACGGTGATCGACATCGGCGGCCAGGACACCAAGGCGATCGCGGTCAAGCCGGACGGGCAGGTGGCCGATTTCACGATGAACGACAAGTGCGCCGCCGGCACCGGGCGCTTCCTCGGCGCGGCCTCGTACGCGCTGGAGATGTCGCTCGGCGACCTCGGTCCGCTGGCGCTCGAGTCGCGCAATCCGGTGCGCATCACGACCACCTGCACGGTGTTCGCAGAGTCCGAGATCATCAGCCACCTCGCGAAGGGGATCCTGCCCGAGGACGTGCTGATGGGCGTGCACCAGGCGATCACCAGCCGCTGCGTGTCGCTGGCGCGTCGCGTCGGCATCCACTCGGAGGTCACCTTCACCGGCGGCGTCAGTCGCAACGTCGCGATGGTGAAGCTGATCGAGGAGGCGGTGGGCATGCCGATCAACGTCAGCCCCGACGCGCACTTCTGCGGCGCGCTCGGCGCGGCCCTGTACGCCCGGGACCACGTCCTCGGCACCGCGAGTCAGCCGGCCGGGCTGCCGGCCTAGGAGGAACCCATGCTCTACGTTGCTGGACTGGATATCGGATCGACCTACACCAAGGCGATCGCGCTCGACGGCGAGCGCAGGGTGGTCGGCACCGCGGTGCGGCGCACCGGCTTCAAGCTGGCGCAGGCCTCGGAGGCGGTCTTCGACGACCTGATGAAGAACTGCGGCCTGGACCGCTCGCAGGTGGTGTACGTCGGCGCCACCGGCTACGGCCGCTACACGGTGCCGTTCCGGCACGCGCAGATCACCGAGCTGACCGCGCATGCGCAGGCCGCGGTGCACCTGTTCCCCGATACCCGCACGATCCTGGACATCGGCGGGCAGGACATCAAGGCGATCAAGGTCGATGCCGAAGGGCGGGTCAAGGCGTTCCGCCTGAACGACAAGTGCGCGGCCGGGACCGGCGCGTTTCTCGAGAAGACCGCCCGCTACCTCGGGTTGACGACCGAGGACATCGGGCCGTACGCGATGCGCTCGACCGCGCCGAAGGCGATCAGCAGCGTGTGCGCGGTGTTCGCCGAATCGGAGGTGATCAACCACCTGTCGAACGGCATCGCCGCCGAGGACATCATGATGGGCGCGATGGTGTCGCTCGGCGGCCGCGCGGTCCAGTTGTTGCGGCGGGTCGGCCTGGAGCCGGGCTACATGCTCACCGGCGGCATGACGCGCAACGAGGCGATGGTCGCGGCGCTCGAGGCCGCGCTGGGCGAGCGCTTCCACGTCGCGCCGAACGGGCTGGGGCAGTTGAACGGCGCCTACGGCGCGGCCTACCTCGGGCTGCGCCGCGTCGAGAAACTGTTGGCCGAGGACCGGCCGATTCCGCCGACCGCCGCGCAGCAGGGCCAGGCGCCGTCGGCGGCGACGCGCCGCTGGTCGGCGATGGCCGCGACGCGCCGGCGCTTCGAGCCGTGCCACGAGGCCGGCGCCTGTCCGGTCGTCGTCAAGCGGCCCGCCGGGAAGACGGCCGCGCCGGCGGCCGGCGCGGCGGCATGAGCCGCCCGACCGCCCGGCGCCATCCCCCGAGGAGACCACGATGACCTACGTCGTGACCGAATCCTGCATCAACTGCAAGCACACCGACTGCGTCGAGGCCTGTCCGGTCGACGCCTTCCACGAGGGGCCGAACTTCCTCGTGATCGACCCCGACGCCTGCATCGACTGCGCCGCCTGCGTGGCCGAGTGCCCGGTCGAGGCGATCTACGCGGATGCCGACGTCCCGCCGCCGCAGCGTCGCTTCGTCGCGCTCAACGCCGAGCTGGCGCGCGACTGGCCGGGCATCGCGAGGAAGCACGACCCGCTTCCCGACGCGGGGCACTGGGCGACGGTCGGCAACAAGCTCGAGCACCTGAAGCACCCCTGACGGGTGCCCCACCTGCAACCGGGAGACTCCGATGGAATCGATCACCACCTACATGCAGCAGGACCACGTCCTGATCGACCAGATCCTTGAGCGCGCGCGGGCGGCCGCGCGGGCCGGCGATCACGCAGTGCTCGAGCGCGAGGCGGAGCTGTTCCTGCAGCGGCTCGCGCGCCACATCGACATGGAGGAGAAGCTGCTGTTCCCCGCGTTCGAGTCGCACACCGGGATGACGGAGGCCGGCCCGAGCGTGCAGATGCGCGCCGAGCATGAGCAGATGCAGGGCATCCTCCAGCAGATGCGCTCGGCCGCCGGGGCCCGGGATGGCGCCGGATACCAGCGGGCCGCGCAGGCCCTGCTCGAGGTCCTGGTGCCGCACAACCTGAAGGAAGAGCAGATGATGTACCCGATGCTCGACGAGGCGATGGGCGCCGGCGCGTCGTCGCTGCTGGACGACGTCAAGGAGATGGCGGTCTGAGCGGTCCGTCGTCGAGCAGCTCGTAGCTGCGGGCGAACAGGTCCGCGGCGACGATCCCGTAGTCGGCGGGGCCGTACTGCAGCAGCCAGTCGCCGGGCCGGCCGCGCAGCGTGTCCGCCGCGTGCCCGACCCGGACGCGGAACGGCTCGTCCATCCGGCGCGCCAGCACGACCTGCGGGCGGCGGCGGTAGCGCCCGGCGGCGCCCCCCGCGCCGGGCGGGAGCGGCTCGCAGATGGCCTCGGGCTCGCAGGTGGCCTCGGGCTCGTAGGTGGCCTCGAAGCGCGCGCGGCCGACCGGCCAGCGCTCGCCCGCGACGCCGGTGAGCAGCGCGTCGCCGGCGCGGTAGCGCACCGGACCTTCGAGGGTGTCCAGCACGCCGTCCGCGGTCGCGAACTCGACGGCGACCGGCAGCGGCCGTTTGCGCGCGCGCCGCGCCAGCGGATCGCGCGCGAGATCGGCGCCGGTCAGGTCGGCGCCGGCCGGATCGGCGCGGCTCATCGCCTCCGATGCCGGTCCGCGTGCCGCCGGGCCTCGCGCAGGCAGGCGGGCATGGCGGCGATGATGCGCCGGTCGAACTCCTTCTGGGCGTCGGTCAGCGCCTCGAACGCCACCAGGGTCCGGTTCAGCCGGAGGCGCGACTTCTGGGTCGCCGCCGCATCCCCGTCGTAGGGCAGGCCGCTCGGCGCCGCGGGTCCGCCTGCGGGCAGCGGTGCGTCTTCGGGCGGCGGCTCGCTTTCGGGCGGCGGTCCGCTTTCCGGCAGCGGCAGCCAGCCCTCGAGGAGTCGTTCGGCGACGAAACGCCGGTGCTCGATGCGCATCAGGCGCTGCATCGTCGGCGCATGCGCCAGCCGCTCGGCGAGCAGCGGCCCCGGACCCGGGTCGCCCGGGCCGAGCCGCGCCGTGTCCCGCGTCAGCCCGAGCAGGGCGAGCTTGACGTCGATGTGGTCGGCCGCCGCGCGGCTCGACCAGCGGAACTCGTCGCTTTCGCCCGCCCACCGGGCCTCGGCCTGGGCGCGCTGGGCGGCGTCGACCGCGTCGAGGTCGTCGACGCGGTAGGCCAGGTGCACGATCTTCGCGAGCGTGTCGCGCTGCTCGCCGGGATAGGTCTCGCCGGCGGCGAAGCACTCGGCGAGCGGAACGAACCGGGCGATCGACGCCGGCAGGCCGTCGGGGTCGCGCGGGTCGTCGCGGGCGCCGGTCGCGCTCTCGTGCAGGCAGGCGGTCAGCCGGGCGGCCGCATGGCCGAGTGCCGCGCAGACGTCCTGCACGGCCAGCAGGCGCAGCGCCGCGCTGCGCGTCGACAGGTCGTGCGCTGCCGCCAGGTAGACCGCCGAGAAGGCGAGCCCGGACTGCAGCGCGATCCATTGGCGCGGAGTGATCTGCGCCGGGTCGGCGTCGAGCGCGGTGATCTGCGCGAGCGGCAGCAGCGGCGCGAGCACCGGATCGCCGGGCCGTCCGTGCGCTGCCTCGGTTGCCTCGGTTGCCGCGGCGTTCGCCGGGTCGAGCGCCGGATGGCGCCGGCGCAGCGCCGTGAGCCGCGCCGTCGCGTCGGGCGCGATCCAGGTCAGGCGCAGGCAGCGCGCGGGGTCGTCGTCGTGCACGCAGTGCAGCGCGGCCTGCACGACGAGCGCCGGAGCGATGTCGCCGTCGCCGACGACGCACAGGTGCAGCGCGGCGGCCGGGTCTTCGAGGCGCGGATAGGCGGGGGGATGATCGAGCAGCAGCCGGCGTGCCGCGAGTCGCGGCAGGTCGAAGTACTCGACGCGTGCGATGCCGGGGCGCGGGCGCCACAGTTCGTGGCGAGCGCGCGCGAGCGTCGCCTCGCGCAGCCCGGCGACGATGATGGCCTCGCCGGGGACCCGCGCGCGCGCGCGCAGCGCCAGCACCCGGCGCGCGATCGCCAGGTTGCGCAGGTCGTCGCCGGTGAGGATCCAGACGCGCCGGGCCGCCGCGGCGTTCACCGCGTCGAGGTAGTCGCGCGACTGCGCGTCGCCCCGGAAGACCTGCATGCGCCGCGCCGGCATCGGCGCGATGCGCAGCGCCTGGCGCAGCGGCGGATCGTCGACCGGATCGAGGCCGACGATGCGCGAGCCGGGCGGGCGGTGCAGGGCGATCGCCGCCGCGGTGTCGCCGCAGCCGAGGAACAGGTCGTCCGCCGGGCGCCAGCCGAGGCGGAAGAAGCGCCAGCGCCGGCGGATCCGCCCGAAGAAGGCGAGCCACAGCGTGCCGGCGGTCGCGGCGGGCGCCAGCAGGCTCGCGAGCTGGGTCGCGGGGTGGCTGAGCTGCTCGGCCGACACGGCGAGCGCGAACAGCTGCACGGTCTTGAACAGCGCGTCGTGCACGTGCAGCCGGTCCCAGGTCCAGCCCGACTGCGCGACGAAGCCGAAGAAGCCGAGCAGCAGCGCGACCAGCCCCAGGCCGATGAAGCCCCAGCGCCACGAGGCGGCGCGCTGTCGCGGGCTCAGCATGCCGCCTCCAGCGAGGCGGCCAGGCGCCGATAGCAGGCATGGCGGCGCGGATCCGCCACCCGGTACACGTGGCGCAGGATCGCCGCGACGCTGTCGAGCACGAACGCGCGCGATGGCCGGGCATGCCCGAACGGCTGGCCGAAGGGCCGGTGCAGCAGGTGCAGCCGCTCGGCGGCGCCGGCCGCCGCCGCTCCCGCGCCGACCCGCGGCGGCCGGTAGTCGCCGGCGATGCGCGCGAAGCCGACGTGCAGGAACGGCTCCAGCGACGCGTCGCCGCACTCGACGAACCAGCCGTCGGCGCCGGCGCCGTCGCGCAGCATCCGCTCCTCGATCCGGGCGACGAGCAGGCGCAGCAGGCCGCGGCCGCGCAGCGCGCCGTCGAGCACGAGGTAGCCGCCGAAGCCGCAGGGCGCCAGCGAGAAGAAGCTCGCCAGCCCGGCGACGCGCGTGGCGCCCGGCGCGCGCAGCGCCCACAGCCGGTAGCGCCGCGTGCGCGTGCCGGCGCCGGCGAGGGCGTCGCCGAACTCGCGCGCCGAGGCGACGCGGCCGGGCTGCGGGATCGCGTTCCCGAGCAGCGCGAGGACCTCGCGCAGCTCGCGGCCCGGGCGCTCGATCGCCTCGATCTCGAACGGCCGGGCCGGGTCCCGGCCGACGTAGTGTCCCAGGGGCGTGAGCCCGACCCGGGCTTGCGTCGCCAGCGCGTCGGCCATGGCGCGGAACTCGCGGTTCGCGCGCGGGGTCGCGATGCGCATCGCCCAGCGCAGGTACTCGGCGACCAGGTCCAGCGCCCAGGCCGGCCGCACGTACCGCGTCGCCGGCCGCGCCAGCATCCGCGCGATCAGGATCAGGTTCCGCACCGGCTGCTGGCCGCGCGACAGCGCGGGCTGCACGTAGCGCATGCCGAGCGCCGAGAAGCCCCAGCGCCCCCAGATCGCGGCGCGCTCGAACGGGTCGAGGTTGTCCGGGGTGGGCGCGCGCCGGAACGGGTCGTTCATCTCCGCGGTCACCGCGACCAGCGGGGGCCGCCCGGCCGCCCGGGCATCGGCCCGCAGCAGCCGGATCGTCTCGTCGAGCAGCGCGCGGCCGAGCCCGCTGCCGCGGGCGCCGGAGGCGACGAACAGGAACTCGATCATCCCGGCGTTCGGGCCCGCGAGGTAGTCGCTGACCGCGCCGCCCACCGGCTGGCCGTCCGCTTCGGCCACCACGATGTGATAGCCGTTCGCGCCGTACCAGCCGCGCGCCTTCGCCGACAGGTAGCCGCGCATGTTGCGCAGCGATTCGCGTTCGTCGGGGTCCGGGAACTCGCGCACGTAGGTGTCGTGATAGAAGCGCTCGAGCAGCGCCAGGCCCGCCGGCGTGGCGTCGATCTCGCGCAGCCGGATCGCAGGCCCGGCCCGGCCCGGGCGCATCGCCGTGCGCTGCCGCGGTGCGCTGCTCATTTCCGCGGCTTCACCGAGTCGAAGTAGTCGGCGACCAGCTCGGGCAGGCGGCACGACGCGAAGTGCTCCGCCAGGCCGCGCGGCCGCCCGGGATCGTCGCCGGTGCATCCGGGCAGCACCACGGCGGCGGCGAACTCGCGATCGGGCTCGGCCTCGAGCCGCTCGCGCATCAGCGCGACCAGCGGGGTGCCCGACGGATAGCGCACGGCGCAGCCGCAGCCGCTGAAGTCGGAGGCGCTCGCCAGGTGGAAGCGCAGGCCGGCGCGCAGGTCGTCGGCCTCGAACAGCTCGGCGCGCCGCAGCCAGACCTGGTGCAGCAGCGCCATCGCGTTGTGCGCCAGGACCCGCTTCTGGAACTCGAGCGCGGCCGGATCGGCGACGTTGGCATGCACGAAGGCCGGCAGCAGGTGCTGCCACAGCTTCGCGTCGCGGCGCCCGGGCGCGTCGGGGCGCGGGTACGCCTTGCCGCGCAGCAGCGCCGGGCCGAGCCCGGGTTCCTCGCCCGCGGTGGCGACCAGGAACATCATCCACAGGTACGCCGAGAAGTAGACCCGGTGATCGTTCGACAGCCGGTCGACGCCGTCGACCTGCAGCGCGATGCCGTCGCTGTCGTGCCGGAACGCCAGGCCGTCGTCGCGGTACAGGTTGGCCTGCGCCGGCGCCGCCGGCCAGCGGCTCGACGCCGGGGGCGCGTCGATCTCGTCGGCCGCGGCGAGGTCGAAGTGGTCGTCGGACGCGTCGTCGGCGTCCTGCTCGCCGGCCGCGCGCAGGAACCACGGCGCCCAGCGCAGGCGACCGGTGAGCTGCACCCATTTCGCGCCGCGTCCCTCGGCGTCGAACGCCGCGGCGATCGGATCGAGCAGGCGCGGACGCCCCTCGGTGCCCGACAGGTCGATCACCGGCAGCGAGTTGTTCTCGTCGCCGTAGCCGTACTGGTGGGCGTAGACGCCGCGCCACTGCGGGCAGCTGCAGATCGGGATGCTCGGTCCCCAGACGAGCCAGCAGTTCCACTGCGACGCCTGCAGGCTCTCGAACGCGCCGGGCCGGTGCCGGGGATCGGGTACCGCGCTCTGGTAGGCGTTCAGCACCGGCCGCCAGTCGTCGTTGAAGCGCGACAGCAGGCCCGCGACCAGGTGCTGCGGCGCGAGGAAGCCGTACTGGACCTGGATCGCGCACAATGAGGCGAGCCGCTGGCGGTCGGCCTCCCCGCCCGCCTCCTCGAGCACCGCGTCGAAGTAGCGCTTCCACAGCGCTTCGCGCTCGCGGGTGAAGGCGAAGAAGTACGAGTTCACCCTGACCGGCGTGCGCGCGAAGTCGCCCGTGGGCGCCCGCTCGCGCAGCTCCTTGAGCAGCCGCTTCGCCGAGGCGTCGTCGACCGGCGCGCCGAGGAAGTGCTGCAGCGCGGCCGGCGCGACCGGGTCGTCGGCCATCAACAGCTGGAACTCGATGCAGAAACGCACCGCGCGGAACAGCGCGTCGCCCTCGGCGCGGGTCAGCTGCGCGATCCCGGCGACCAGCCGCGCCGCGAGCGCCCGCGACTCGGCCTCGCCGAGCTCCTCGAACAGCGCCGCGGCGAGCAGCCGCGCGGCGGGATCGTCCGGCGCGGCGCCTGGCGCGGCGCCCGGCGAGGCGTCCGGTGTTCCGCCCGGCATTCCGTCCGGCATCCCGCCGGCCGCCTCGCCGTCGGCTTCGTGCGCGATCCCGCGGGCCGCGGGCGGGGCGGCCGGCGCCGGCGCGGGCGCCGGGGTCGGCGCCCCGGCGCGCCCTTCGAGGATCGCGTACAGGTGCCGGGTGAGCTGGGTGAGGATCGCGTCGAGCTCGGCGCGGGCGGGCACCAGCGACAGCACGCCGGGGCCGCGCGGGTGCCATTGCGCCTGCGCGAACCAGCGGTGGTTGTTCTCGGGCGCGCAGCGATGCAGCATCACCGGCACCAGCGGGATGTGGTCGTTGCGGTGGCGCTCGAGCAGCCGCGGGAACTCGGTGCCCATGATGAAGTCGGACGCCAGGAAGTGCGGGCTCACCAGCAGCAGCGCGACGTCGGCGTGGTCGAGCGCGCGCTCGATGCCGGCCTCCCAGAGGTCGCCCGCCTGCAGCCGGTCCTGGTCGATGAAGACCTCGATCGAGAACGCGTCGTTGCGCGATTTCTCGAGGCCGCGCACGTACAGGAAGATGCGCTCGAGCAGCTCCGGGCTCTCGGCGTGGTCGCGGCTGCTGTAGCTGACGAACAGGTGCTTGCGGGGTCGGGCGCTCATGGGCCGGGATCCGGGATCGGTGCCCGGAGTATCGCCCGAAGCCCGCGGTCCGTGGAACGGGGCGGCGCCGGCCGGTGCTGCTGCGGGCCGGCCGCCGGTATGCTGGTGCCCGCGTGACGGCCCCGGGGCCGGGCGGCGGGCGGCGGGCGGGACTCCGCTTCGAAAGCCGCGGCGCCGGCAAGCGACGGACGAGCGACGATGAAGGACAGTGTCACCGAGAGGCTTTCGAACCGGCTGGTGGTCGGCCTGCTGCTGGGCGGCCTGCTGCTGCTCACCTATGCGGTGGTGCGCCCGTTCGTGGTGCCGGTGGCGTGGGCGATCATCCTCGCCTACACCACCTGGCCGCTGCTGGCGCGCCTGAGGCGCGGGCTGGGCGGCCGGCGCACCCTGGCTGCCGCGCTGATGACGGCGCTGCTCACGGCCGCGTTCGTGCTGCCGGCGCTCTGGCTGGGCTTGCTGCTGCGCAGCGAGACCACCAAGGTCTATGCGGCGATCGCCGGGCTCCTGTCGCAGGGCTCGCTCCGGCTGCCCGAGGCGCTGGCCGACATCCCGCTGCTGGGCGGCTGGCTGCAGGGGCTGCTCGACTCGTTCGCGGGCGATCCCGACGCGATCCGCAGCCAGGTCGCCCAATGGGTCGAGTCGCGCACCGCCGAGTCGCTGGCGATCATCGGCGGGCTGGGGCGCAACGCCGCCAAGCTGGGCTTCGCGTTGATCACCGTGTTCTTCCTGTACCGCGACGGCGAGCAGGTGCTGGCGCAGGCCCAGCGCGTGCTGCACCGGTTCCTGGGCGCGCGCGTCGATTCCTACCTGGCGGCGGTGGGCAGCATGACGATGGCGGTCGTCTGGGGCCTGGTCGCCACCGCCCTTGCCCAGGGCGTCGTCGCGGGGCTCGGTTACTGGTGGTTCGGGATCGACGCGCCGGTGCTGCTGGGCGCGGTGACCGCGGTCGTGGCCCTGATCCCGTTCGGCACCCCCTTCGTCTGGGCGAGCGCCGGCATCTGGCTGGTCATCACCGGCGAGATGCTCGACGGCATCGGCCTGCTGCTCTGGGGCACGCTGGTGGTGAGCTGGGTCGACAACCTGGTCCGGCCGATGGTGATCAGCAACGCGACCCGGATCCCGTTCCTGCTGGTGATGTTCGGGGTGCTGGGCGGCCTGGCCGCGTTCGGGCTGGTCGGGCTGTTCGTCGGGCCGGTGATCCTGGCGGTGCTGATGGCCGTCTGGCGCGAGTGGATCGGCGAGGCCGACCGCTCCGCGGCGCAGTCGCCGGACGCGGCGGCGGCACCGGGCGGCGAGGAAACGGAGCCGCCGGGCCGGTCCTGACCCGGCTTCGACCCGGTTGCGGCCCGGCCCGGGGCCTGGTCCGGTCCTGCCCGGCCCGGCCCGGCCCGGTCCGGCCCGGTCCGGCTCGGTCCGGCTCGGTCCGGCTCGGTCCGGCT
>JBDHRX010000071.1:0-16296 GCA_039807785.1 Burkholderiaceae bacterium | reverse complement strand
CTCCCGCTGGATCACGCCGAAGACGCCGGCGATGATGAACAAGCGCTTCGACGCGCGCTTCTTCGCCGCCGCGCTGTCCGGCGGCCAGCAGGCCCGGCACGACGACCACGAAGCGACCGACAGCGTCTGGCTCACGCCGCGCGCCGCGATCGAGCGTTATCGCCGCCGCGAGATCGTGCTGGCCCCGACGCAGATCATGAGCCTCGCGCAGGTCGGGCGCCACGACAGCGTGGCCGGCGTGCTGGAGGAGGCGCGGCGGCGCCCGCCGCCGCTGATCGAGCCCGAGACGTTCGAGGCCGACGGCGTGCGCACCATGGTCTATCCGGGCGACGAGCGGCACAGCGTGCGCCTGCGCGCCATGCCCGGGCCGACCCGGCTGCTGATGCGCGAGAGCCGTTTCGAGCCGCCCGGAGGCTACGATGTCCTTTTCGATTGACTACGACCACGGCATCTGCGCGCTCGACTCGGGCTTCGTGCGCCCGATGCTGGACGCGGTGCACCTGGTCGTCGAAGGCGGCCGGGCCGCCGTGGTGGACACCGGCTCGAACGATTCGCTGCCGCACCTGCTGGCGGCGCTGGCGGCGCGCGGCCTGGCGCCCGACCGGGTCGACTGGGTGATGCTCACCCATGTGCATCTCGACCACGCTGGCGGGGCCGGGGCGCTGATGGCCGCGTTCCCCGGCGCGCGCCTGGCGGTGCATCCGCGCGGTGCGCGGCACATGATCGACCCGTCGCGCCTGGTGGCGGCGACGATCGAGGTCTACGGCGCCGAGGCGGCGCAGCGCATGTACGGCGAGATCGTCCCGGTGCCGGCCGAGCGGGTGGTCGAGATGGCCGACGGCGCTGTCTTGTCGCTGAACGGGCGCGGCTTCGAGTTCCTGGATACCCCCGGCCACGCGCGCCATCACGCCTGCATCGTCGACGAGCGCACGGGGCACATCTTCGCCGGCGACACCTTCGGGCTCTCGTACCGCGAGCTCGAGCGCGACGGGCGGCAGGCGATCTTCCCGTCGACCACGCCGGTGCAGTTCGACCCGCCGGCACTGCATGCCTCCATCGACCGGCTGCTCGCGCGCGCGCCGGGCGCGATCTACGTGACCCACTTCGGCCAGGTGACCGACGTGCAGCGCCGCGGCGCCGACCTGCACCGGCTGATCGATGCGCACGTGCGGCTGGCGCTCGAGTGCCGCGATGCCGGCCCCGAGCGCGGCGAGCGCCTGCGCGAGGGCATGCGCACGATGTTGCTCGAGGAAGCGCGTCGCAGCGCCTGGGCGGTCACCGGCCCGGCGCTGTTCGAGCTGTTCGAGCTGGACATCATGCTGAACGCCGATGGCCTGGCGGCCTGGCTGGACGCCGGCGCGGCGCGCTGACGCGGCCGGCGCGTTCAGCCCGGATCGACGAAGTTCAGCGGCAGCGCCGTGGTGTACTTCAGCTGCTCCATCGCGAAGCTCGAGCTGACGTCGGTGAGCTCGGCTGCCCGTATCAGCGCCTTGTAGACGGCATCGTAGCCGGCGATGTCCGGAACGACCACGCGCAGCAGATAGTCGATGTCGCCGCTCATCCGGTAGAACTCGACCACCTCGGGGATCTTCTCCACCCCGCGCGCGAAGCGCTCGAGCCAGCCCGGGTTGTGCTGGCTGGTCCGGATGGAGACGAACACGGTGACGCCGACGTTGAGCTTCGCCGCGTCGAGCAGCATGACCTGCTTGCGGATGACGCCCGCGTCGCGCAACCGCTGGATGCGGCGCCAGCACGGCGTCGGCGAGAGGTTGACGCGCGCCGCCAGCTCGGCGATCGGCAACGAGGCGTCGTCCTGAAGCAGTTGCAGCAGCGCCCGGTCGATGCGGTCGAGCTTCAGGCCCGGGGCCGCGGGTGCCCGGGCGGCGCGCCGGCGGGTGCTGGCGGCGCCTGCGCGGGCGGTCTTCAAAGCGCCTCGCAAGTGCGGCGGATCGCCTCCAACGCGTACCACGGCGTCTGGGTCGGGATCGTGCATCCCGGCGACAGGATGAATCGCTCGCGCCCGGCCTGGCGCACCGCGTCGTGGATCTCCTCGCGCAACTCGGGCAGCGACTTCTCCACGATCATCGATTCGTCGATGCCGCCCATCAGGCACTTGCCGGTCAGGGCGCGCAACTGCGCGAGCGACGGATTCCCGGCGAGCCGGTCCGACACGCTGATCGCCTCGACCGGGTAGTCGAGCACGCGCGAGACGTCGAGGCCCGTGCCGTGGACGTGCAGCACGCGCGTCATTCCCGACATCGCCTCGAGCATCCGCAGCTCGAACGGGCGGAAGAACTCGCGAAAGGTGCGATCGTCGATGCCGCGCGACTGCGGCGGCAAGATCGCGCTGTTGACCGAGAAGAAGACCGCGTCGCAGCCGGCCTGCCGCACCGCGCCCATGTAGTCCTCCATGGTCCGGCAGACCGCGTCGAGCATCCGCAGCGATTCGCGCGGATGCTCGAACACCATCCGCGCGCGCGTGTAGCCCACCCTGCGCATGACCTGCTGGAAGGGGTCGAAGGTAGTCAGCATGATCGGCATCTGGTCGCCGAACTCGGCGCGCAGCAGGCGGATGCACTTCAGCTCTTCGTCGAAGCTCTCGCGCGACATCGGCTCGCGTTCGAAGCGCAGCATCTCGGCGGGGTCGGTGAGCGTCTCCAGGCCTTCCGGGACCGGATAGCGGAAGTCGTTGACGATCTTGCAGATGTCCCAGTCGAAATCGTGCACGAAGCGCGCATGCCGCATCGCGTGCTCGGTGCCGCCGAGCCGGTCGGTGGCGAAGTGCACCCAGGCGGTGCATGGCGGCCGGTCGACCGGCGCGCCGGCGATCGCCGCGCGGAAGCGCTCCATCTTGCTCATCGTGGTGCCCATGGCGTTCCCCGCAGCGCTCATTGGATCTTCGCGCCCGAGAACTTGACCACCTCGGCCCACTTGCGGATCTCGGCGTCCAGGTGGCTCGCCAGCCGCTCCGGCGTGCCGCCCAGCGGCTCCATGCCCATGCCGATCAGCCGCTCGCGCACCGCCGGATCCTGGAGGACCTGGTTCATCGCGGCATTGAGCTTCATCGTGGCCTCGTTCGGCGTTCCCTTCGGGAACAGCATCGCGAACCAGGTCTCGGACTCGATGCCCTTGAGCCCGAGTTCGGCCATCGTGGGGACGCCGGGCAGCACCGACGAGCGCTTGTCGGCAAGCACCGCCAGCGCCTTCACCTGGCCGGACTTCACGTACGGCGCCGCTCCGGTGGCGAGGTGGAACATCAGCTGCGTGTAGTCCGCCAGCAGGTCGGCGGTCGCCTTGCCGGCGGCGTTGTACGGGATGTGGACCATGAAAGTCCCGGTGTGCTTCTTGAACAGCTCGCCCGCGAGGTGCATCGAGCTGCCGCTGCCGGTGGAGCCGAAGTTCAGCTTGCCGGGTTCCTTCTTCGCGAGGGCGATGAACTTGTCGAGCGAATCGACGCCCAGCGCGTTGTTCACCACCAGCACGTTCGGAACCGCGCCGATCAGGATGACCGGGTCGAAGTCCTTCTGGGGATGGAACGGCAGCTGCGAGTACAGGCTGATGTTGGTCGCCAGCGTGCCGGCCCATGAGAACAGCACCGTCTGGCCGTCGGGGGCCGCCTTGGCCACCGCGGTCGCGCCGATGTTGCCGTTGGCGCCGGCCCGGTTCTCCACGATGAAGGGCTGGCCCAGCCGCCTGGTGAGCTCCTCGGCCAGCACGCGCGCGATCGGGTCGGCGGTTCCGCCGCCGGCACCGGACGGGACGATGATGCGTACCGGCTTGGTGGGCCAGTCGGCGGCGGCCGACGCGGCGGGCAGGGCGGCGGCGGTGATGGCGCAGGCGAGCGTTGCGAGCAGGCCGGTGAGGCGCGGGAACATCCTCTTCGAGGTCATGGCGGGCTCCTTGTGAAGGTGTCGATACGTTGTGGTTCTAGCGGGGCTGGTCTGCGCGGGAGACCAGCGCGCTCGTGTCGAGCGCTCCCAGGCCGGCGAGGCGGGCCGCCTGCAACTGGCTGCGCACCAGCGCGCAGATCGGTGCGGGGCGGTCGACTTCGTCGGCCAGCGCGAGGAAGTAGCGCAGGTCCTTGTCCATCAGATCGAGGCGGAACTGCGGCGAGAAGTCGCCCGAGATCATCTTCGGGATCTTGGTGCGCGTCAGGCGCGAGCCTGCCGCGCCCTCGCACAGGACCTGCTCGGCGACCTGCAGGTCGACGCCGGCGGCACGGGCGACCGCGATCGCTTCAGCGATCGCGGCGGTGAGCGTGCCCGCGAGCATGTTGTTGATCAGCTTCATCGTCGCGCCGGTGCCGCTCGGCCCGGTGCGCACGGTCATGCGCCCCATCGCGGCGAGCAGCGGCTGCGCGCGGTCGAGCGCGGCCTCGTCACCGCCGGCCATGAACACCAGCTGCCGGTCGCGCGCCTGCGCGATGCTGCCCGTTACCGGCGCATCGACGTGCAGCAGGCCGCGCGCGCGCGCCCGGGCTGCCACCGTGCGCGACATCTCCGGAGTGTTCGTGCTGCTGTCCACGATCAGGGTCCCCGGCGCCGCGCTCTGCACGACCGCGCCATCGCCGAGCATGACCGCGCGCGTCGCCTCGTCGTCGGAGACCATCGAGACCACGAAGCCGGCCGGCCCGACCGCCTCGGCGATCGACGCGCAGACGAGGGCGCCGCGCTCGCGCAGTGCCTCGGCGCGTGTTCCGGTGCGGTTGAACACGCGCAGCGCGAAGCCTGCTTCGAGCAGGCTGGAAGCCATCGGCATGCCCATGGCGCCCAGCCCGACGAAGGCGACCGTTTCGCTCATGATTTCGTGCCTCCCGCCAGCCTCGTCCTCACCCGCGCGAAGCGCAGGCGCCTGCCGCCTCGAGCGCCCAGGGCAGGGCGGTTCCCCGCTCGGCGCAGGCGCCCACCGCCGCCAGAGCCGGCTCGATGCGCATGCCGCGCGCGGCGAGCCAGGCATCGTCATAGTAGCTCTGCAGGTAGCGTTCGCCGCTGTCGCAGAGGATCGTGACGATCGATCCCTGCTCGCCGGCCTCGTGCATGCGTCGCGCCAGGTGCAGGGCGCCGATGAAGTTGGTGCCGGTGGAGCCGCCGCAGCGGCGCCCGAGCACCTGCTGCAGGTAGCGGATCGCCGCGAGCGAGGCGACATCGGGGATCTTCAGCATCGCGTCGATCGCACCCGGCATGAACGAGCGCTCGACCTGGGGCCGGCCGATGCCTTCGATCAGCGAGCCGCTTTGTAGGCGCAGCGACATGTCGCCACTTGCGTAGGCATCGAAGAACACCGAGTTCTCGGGATCGGCGGCGCATACCCGGGTGTCGAAGCAGCGATAGCGGATGTAGCGCCCGATCGTGGCGGTCGTGCCGCCGGTGCCGCAGCTGCAGACGACCCACTTCGGCACCGGATGCGGCTCCTGCGCCATCTGCGCGAAGATCGACTCGGCGATGTTGTTGTTGCTGCGCCAGTCGGTCGCGCGTTCGGCGTAGGTGAACTGGTCCATGTAGTGGCCGCCCAGCTCCCGCGCCAGCCGCTCGGCCTCGCCGTAGACGGCCTGCGGATGCTTCACGAGATGGCAGCGCCCGCCGTAGAACTGGATCGCCGCGATCTTCTCCGGCGAGGTCGTCTCGGGAATGACGGCGACGAACTTCAGCCCGACCAGTCGCGCGAAGTAGGCTTCGGACACCGCGGTGGAGCCGGAAGACGCCTCGATCACCGTGCTCTCGCGGTGCAGCCAGCCGTTGCACAGCGCGTACAGGAACAGCGACCGCGCCAGCCGGTGCTTGAGGCTGCCGGTGGGATGGCTCGACTCGTCCTTCAGGTAGAGGTGCACGCCCGGCGTCGCCGGCAGCGGCACCGGGATCAGGTGGGTATCGGCCGAGCGGTTGAAATCGGCCTCGATGGTGCGGATGGCGCGCGCCTCCCAGCTCCGGGAGTCGGGGTGCGCGCCCGCGGCGGGCGCGCTGGCCGGGCGGTGTGCGGATTCCATGGCGGGTATCTCGGGCGATCGGTGGTTCGGAGTGTGCCGGCGGCGGCGAAAGTCGGGGGGCATGCGGCCGTGCCGGACGCGCGCGTCCGGCGGCGATGCGCAACCCCGTCATTGTCGGGCCGAACGGTGAGAAGGTGCATGCAAATTGCACCTAATTTTCGGGGAATGGTAGAGTCTTTTTCCCTGGTTCATCAAGAATCAGGGAAAAAAATCGCGCGACCTGCTATCGGACCCGAAGGGGCATGCTCCGGCGGACGTGCCGCGACCGCGCGGACTCAGTCCGGCGCGCGCACCGCCGGCGGCATGTCGCGCAACAGCGCGATCATCGCGGCGAAGACCTTCGGCGAGCCGGACACGACGCGTTCGGAGAAGAGGTAGTCGGGCTCGCCGTGGAAGTCGCCGATCAATCCGCCCGCCTCGGTGATGAGCAGGCTGCCGGCCGCGACGTCCCAGGGCGACAGGCCCATCTCGAAGAAGCCGTCGAAGCGGCCGCAGGCCACGTAGGCGAGATCGAGCGCCGCGGCGCCCGGGCGGCGGATGCCGCCGGCGCGCTCGGTCAGGCTGCGGAAGATGGCCAGGTATTCCTCGAGGCGATCGAGCTTGCGGTACGGGAAGCCGGTGCCGATCAACGCCTCGTCGAGCTTCTGGCGCTTGGAGACGCGGATGCGCCGGTCGTTCAGGAACGCGCCCGCGCCCTTCGAGGCGGTGAACAGCTCGTCGCGGTTCGGGTCGTACACCAGCCCCTGCGTGACCACGCCGCGCTGCATCAGCGCGATCGAGATGCCGTACTGGGGCAGGCCGTGGATGAAATTGGTGGTGCCGTCGAGCGGATCGATGATCCAGATGTGCTCGGCCTGCCCGGCCTTGTGCTCCGGGCCCGCGGGCGCCCCCTTCACGAGATGCCCGGACTCCTCTGCTAAGATCGCATGGTCCGGATACGCGGTGAGCAGGGTCTCGATGATCGCTTTTTCCGAGGCGTGGTCGACCTCGGTCACGAAGTCGTTGCGCTGCTTGCGCGCCACCGCGAGCGTCTCGAGATCCAGGCTCGCGCGATTGATGATCCGCCCGGCGCGACGCGCCGCGCGGACCGCTACGTTCAGCATCGGGTGCATGGGCGACCGGGCCTCGTGAGTTCCGAACAGAACCCGCCATTCTAAGGGATCGCCCTGGCCAGCCTTCACCATCCCTCGCCGGCGTGGTTCGATCGCGTCGATTTCGTGCTGGTCGGCACCAGCCATCCGGGCAACGTGGGCGCGGCGGCGCGCGCGATGCGCGCCATGGGGCTGCGGCGCCTGGTTCTGGCGGCGCCGCGCGATCCGGCGCTATGCACCCATCCCGAAGCCGTGGCGCGGGCCAGCCGCGCCGACGACGTGCTGGCCGCCGCCCGGGTCGTACCCACGCTGGCGCAGGCGCTCGCGCCGGCCACCCTGGCGATCGCGGTCAGCGCCGATGCGCGCGAGTTCGGCCCGGAACCGATGCCGCCGGAGGCGTGCGTGCGCGCGGCGCTCGACGAGCTCGAGGCCGATCCGGCGCACCGCGTGGCCTTCGTCTTCGGCGCCGAACGCACCGGCCTGTCGATCGAGGAGGCCGGGCGGTGCCAGGCGCTGTGCAGCATCCCCGGGGCCGACGACTATGCGTCGCTGAACTTGGCGCAGGCGGTCCAGGTCGTTGCCTACTGCCTGCGGGCGCAGGCCATTCCCGGGACGCCGACCGCCGAGGCGCTCGCCGCCGGGCCGCGTCCGGATGGAGCGCACGCGACCCACGCGCAGGTCGAGGCCCTGTTCGCGCATCTCGAGCGCGCGCTGGTCGAGATCGGCTTCCTCGATCCGCGCCATCCGAAGAAACTGATGCCGCGGCTGCGCCGCCTGTTCGGTCGCGCGCGGCTCGAGACCGAGGAGGTCGCGCTGCTGCGCGGCATCTGCACCCGGATCGAGCGGCACGCACGGGGGCCGCGATGACCGCGCCGGTCGCCGCGAGCCCGTCGGGCGGGCGCCGGATCCCGGCCGTCTACATGCGCGGCGGCATCGGCAAGGGGGTGTTCTTCCACGCGCGCGACTTGCCGCGCGCGCCGAGCGAGCGCGATCCGCTGCTGCTGCGCATGATCGGCAGCCCCGATCCCTCCGGGCGGCACAGCGACGGAATGGGCGGCGCCACGCCCGACACCAGCACGGTGGTCGTCGTCGCGCCGTCGACTCGCGACGACTGCGACGTCGAGTACCTGCTCGGCGCGGTGCCGGTGGACGGGCCGCTGATCGACTGGTCGGGCGATCGCGCCCATCTCGCGGCGGCGGTCGGCCCGTTCGCGATCTCGGAGGGGCTTGTCGCGCCGGTGGACGGCCTGACCCGGGTGCGCCTGTGGCAGCGCAATCCCGGCCGCCGCATCGACGCTTTCGTGCCCGTGCGGCACGGCGAGGTCCTCGAGGAAGGGGCGTTCGGCGAGGACGGGGTCCCGTTTCCCGGCGCCGAGATCCGCCTCGAGTTCCTCGAGCGGCCGGCGCTCGCGGATCGGGACGCGCTGCCGCTGCTGCCCACCGGGGCGCCGCAGGACGAGTTGACGGTGCCCGGCCTGGGGCGGATCCGCGCGACCCTGATCGCGGCCGGCACGCCCACGGTCTTCGTGCGCGCCGACGCCCTCGGGCTCACCGGATGCGAGCTGCCGGTCGAGATCGGCCGCCGGCGCGCGCTGCGGGGGCGGCTCGAGGCGATCCGGAACGCCGCGGCCGGGCGGATGCGCCCGGACGGCGACGGCCTGCGGTTCGACGCTCCGGCGCCGAGCGTGCCGGAGGTGGCGTGGGTCGCGCGCCCGGCCGGCTACCGGACTGCGGCCGGCACCGAGATCGGCGCCGAGCGAATCGACCTGCTGCTGCGCGTGCTGTCGGCACGGGGGCGCTCCGCGGCGTCCGCCGATGCCGGTCCGGCCGCGCTCGCCGCCGCAGCCGCGGCGGCGCTGCCCGGGTCCCTGGTCGCCGAGATCGCCCGGACGCTGCCGGGCGTGCCGACGCGGATCGGGCATGCCGGCGGAGTCCTGGCGATGGGCGCGGAACTGTCCCGCGGCGCCGACGGCTGGCGCCTCGACAAGGCGCTGCTCTCGCGCAGCGCGCGCCGTCTGATGAGCGGCTGGGTGCACTTGCCCGCGTCGCCGGCAGGGCGGGCGCAAAGCGCTTAAACTGGGGCGGTTTCGCCACACGGGAGAGGTCCGGAGATGTTCGAGCGCCTGCGGGAGGACGTCGCGGCGGTGCTGGAGAAGGATCCGGCGGCGCGTTCGACGTTCGAGGTGCTGCTGTGCTATCCGGGCATCCACGCCCTGGTGCTGCATCGCGCGGCTCATGCGCTGAGGCGGGCCGGACTGCCCATGCTGGCGCGCATGGTGTCGCAGTTCGGCCGCCTGCTCACCGGCATCGAGATCCATCCGGGCGCGACGATCGGCCGGCGCGTGTTCATCGACCACGGCATGGGGGTGGTGATCGGCGAGACCGCGGTGGTCGGCGACGATTGCACGATCTACCAGGGCGTCACGCTGGGCGGCGTGCAGCTCGAGCGCGGCAAGCGCCATCCGACGCTGGGCAAGGGCGTGGTGGTCGGCGCCGGGGCCAAGGTGCTCGGGCCGTTCACCGTGGGCGACGGCGCCCGGATCGGCTCGAACTCGGTGCTGGTCAAGGCGGTGCCGGCAGGCGCCACCGCGGTGGGGATCCCGGCGCGCGTGATCGTCGAGGACGACGCCCAGCGCCGCGAGGCGCAGGCCCAGAAAATGGGGTTCTCGGCCTATGCGGTGACCCAGGGCGGCGACGATCCGCTGTCGCTGGCGCTGCACCGCCTGATCGACCACGTCGCCGAGCAGGACCGGACCATCGAGCAGCTCCAGGCGGCGCTCGCGCGCCTGGGCGGGGAAGTGGCCGAATCCTGCGAGCCGCTCGACGCGCCGGCGCTGAGCCGGATGGTCGAGTAGCGGGCGCGGGCTCAGAGCGGGTCGTCGAACCAGCCCGAGGCATCGATCCGCAGGAAGCCGCCGCGCGCGCGGCCCGCCGGCCCCGCGTGCCAGTCCGGCAGCACCCGGCGCGCCGCCGGCGCGCCGTCGAGGTCCCAGCGATGGCAGGCCGGGCGATGCGTATGGCCATGCACCAGGGTGCGCACGCCGGCGGCGCGCATCGCCGCCTCGACCGCCTGTGGATTCACGTCGCCAGGATCGGCCTCGCCCGCATCCTGCGCGGCGCGCGCCGCCTGGACACGGCGGCTCTCGCCGCGCAGGTCGCGGGCGATGCGCAGCCGCTCGGCGAGCGGTCGCGCCAGGAAGTCGTGCTGCCAGCCCGCGCTTCGCGCCAGTGCGCGGGCGCGCTGGTACTCGAGATCGTCGGTGCACAGGGCATCGCCGTGGGTGAGCAGCACCGGCTCGCCGAACAGCGTGACGGTGCAGGGATCCTCGAGCAGGCGCGCGCCGCTGGCCGCGCCGAACGAGCGCGCCGGCCGGGCGGCGGCCCCGGGCGGGAAGGCGGCGTCGAGCAGGAAGTCGCGGTTGCCGCGCATCGCGTAGACCCGCGTGCCGGCCGCCGACAGCGCCGCGAGCCGGTCGACGAAGCGCTGCGCGACCGCGTCCGGCTGGTCGTCGCCGACCCAGGCCTCGAACAGGTCGCCCAGCAGGAACAGGTGGGTGGCGGCGGGGACCCGGGCATCGAAGCGCTCGAAGAACAGCGCGGCGGTGTCCGGGTCGTGGTCGCCCAGGTGCATGTCGGAGCAGAACAGCGCGACTTCGCGCGCCGTTCGCCCGACCTCGATCACTTCGCGCCGCCGACGACGGCCATCGACTCGATCACGACGGCATCGACCGGCACGTCCTGGTACGGCCCCACCGAGGTGGTGCGGGCCTTGCGGATCGCGTGCACCACGTCCATGCCGCTGACCACCTTGCCGAACACGGCGTAGCCGTCGCTGCCCGGGCCGGCGTTCAGGCTGGCGTTGTCGACCACGTTGATGAAGAACTGGCTGGTGGCCGAGTTCGGGTCGTTGGTGCGCGCCATCGCGACCCAGCCGGTGTCGTTGCGCAGGCCGTTGCGCGCCTCGATCGCGATCGGCGCGCGCGTGGGCTTCGGCCGCAGCTGCCCCTTGTACAGGTCGGGCGTGAAGCCGCCGCCCTGGATCATGAAGCTGCCGATCACCCGGTGGAAGATCGTTCCGGCGTAGAAGCCGTCGTTCACGTACTGCAGGAAGTTCGCGACGCTGAGCGGCGCCTTGTCCGGGTAGAGCTCGATCACGAACTCGCCCAGCGTGGTCTTCACCCGCACTTGCGGGCTGGCCGCGGCGCTCGCGCCTTCGGGGACGGCGGACAGGGCGACGACGAGTGCGCCGATCAACGGCAGTTTCCTGAACATCATGGGCTCCGGTAGGGTCGTGAGACGGAAAGGCTTGCTCGGGGCGCGCCCGCGGCTCAGCGCGCGCCTGCGGCCGGACGGGATCCGGACGGGTCCGCGCCTCGGCCGCCGGCCGGTGCGACCCGGGCGATCAGCTCGCGCGTCAGGGCCAGCTTCTCGCGCGCGGGGCGGCTGGCCGCGTCGGCGGCGGTCGCGCGCCCGTAGGCCCGCTCGGCCAGGCGCAGGTGCACGTCGCCGAGGTTCTCGTGCGCGAGCGCGTATCCCGGCAGCGCCTGCACCGCCGCCTCGAGGGCCGCGCGGGCGCGGTCGAGCTCGCCGCGCGCCGCGTACAGGACCGCCAGGTTGTTGTGTGGCTCGGGCAGCTCGGGGAACTCCTGGGTCAGCGCTTCGAAGGTCGCCACGGCGTCGTCGTTGCGCCCGGCATCGGCCAGGATCACGCCGCGCTGGAAGCGCAACTGCGCGTCGGCGGGCGCCGCCTTCAGCCCGGCGTCGATCGCCGCCAGCGCCTCGTCGATGCGTCGCTCGGCGAAGAGCTTGCGCGCCGATTCGAGCGCGGCAGCGGCGGCATGCGCCCCGCCGGTCCGGGCAGGGGGGCTCGTCGCGCCGGCGTCGCGGGCCGCGGCCGGCGTCGCCGCCAGGACCGCGAGGGCGAAGGCGGCGGCGGACAGCAGGGTCGACGCTGCTATACTCGATCGCATCCGCGCATTCTACCAATCGCGTCCCGCCCGCCCGGCGCCCCGCGCAGCGCTCCAGGGGCGGATGCGCCCGCGCCACGATCCGTCCGGATCCGATCGATGCTCCGACTCTACAACTCGCTCTCGCGCAGCAAGGAAGATTTCGTCCCGCTCGAGCCGGGCAGGGTGCGCATGTACGTCTGCGGAATGACGGTCTACGACTGGTGCCACGTGGGCCACGCGCGCGTGCTGGTGGTGTTCGACATGGTGCAGCGCTGGCTGCGCGCGTCGGGCTACCAGCTCACCTACGTGCGCAACATCACCGACATCGACGACAAGATCATCCGTCGCGCGGTCGAGAACGGCGAGACCATCGCCCGGCTCACCGGCCGGTTCATCGACGCGATGCACGAGGACGGCGACGCGCTCGGCGTCGAGCGGCCGGACCACGAGCCGCGGGCCACGCAGTACGTTCCGCAGATGCTGGGCCTGATCGACCTGCTCGAGAAGAACGCGCTGGCCTATCGTGCCGCCGACGGCGACGTCAACTACGCGGTGCGCCGCTTCCCGGGCTATGGCCGCCTTTCCGGCAAGTCGCTCGACGACCTGCGCGCCGGCGAGCGCGTCGCGGTCGACGACGCGAAGCAGGATCCGCTCGACTTCGTGCTCTGGAAGGCGGCCAAGCCCGACGAGCCCGACGAGGCGAAATGGGCGTCCCGCTACGGAACCGGCCGCCCCGGCTGGCACATCGAGTGCTCGGCGATGGCCACCAGCCTGCTGGGCCGGACGATCGACATCCACGGCGGCGGCGCCGATCTCCAGTTTCCGCACCACGAGAACGAGATCGCCCAGAGCGAGGGGGCGCTGGGGTGCCGTTTCGTGCGCTACTGGATGCACAACGGCTTCGTGCGGATCGACGACGAGAAGATGTCGAAGTCGCTCGGCAACTTCTTCACGATCCGCGAGGTGCTGAAGAAGTTCGACGCCGAGGTGGTGCGCCTGTTCATCCTCCGTGCCCACTACCGGAGCCCGCTCAACTATTCCGACGCGCACCTCGATGATGCGCGTCAGGCGCTGCTGCGCCTGTACGGAGCCCTGACCGACGCAGGGGCCGGGCAGCCCGCCGACGCGGCCCCGCTCGACTGGTCGGATCCCCGCGCCGCGCGCTTCCGCGACGCGATGGACGACGACTTCAACACGCCGGTCGCGCTGTCGGTGCTGTTCGAGCTCGCCAACGAGCTGCATCGAGCGCGCGCCGCGGCGCAGGCCGATGCAGCCGCCGCGCTCGAGGCGTTGTTGCGCCGGCTGGCGGGCCTGCTGGGCCTGCTCGGCCGGACGCCGACCGAGGTCAAGCGCGGCGGGCTGCACGGCAGCGAGGCGCAACGGGGCGGCCAGGCGGGCGCCGGCGACGATGCCGCGATCGAGGCGATGATCGCGGCGCGCGCCGCGGCCAAGAAGGCGCGCGACTTCGCCACCGCCGACCGGATCCGCAGCGAGCTGGCCGCCCTCGGGATCGTGCTCGAGGACACGCCG
This sequence comes from Burkholderiaceae bacterium, assembly GCA_039807785.1. Taxonomy (GTDB): domain Bacteria; phylum Pseudomonadota; class Gammaproteobacteria; order Burkholderiales; family Burkholderiaceae_E; genus Zeimonas. Next base: position 2,743 of record JBDHRX010000071.1, on the reverse strand, counting down.
GCCGGCACCGTCTGGCGGCGCGCATGAGCCGCGTCCCCCGGCGATGAAACCCGACTACTGGGACGGCGCCTGCCGCGCGCTCGCCCGGCGCGACCGGACCCTGGGACGGATCATCCGCGGCTGCGGCCCGGCGCACCTGGTGTCGCGCGGCGACGCGTTCCAGACCCTGGCGCGCTCGATCGTGGGCCAGCAGATCTCGGTCAAGGCCGCCCAGTCGGTCTGGGACCGGTTCGCCGCCAGGGCCGGCGACGTCGCCCCGGCGCGCGTCGCCCGGATGCGGGCGACCTCGCTGCGCGCCTGCGGGCTGTCCGGGCGCAAGGCCGAGTACCTGAAGGATCTCGCGGCCCGTTTCGCATCGGGCGAGGTCGATCCGGGCCGCTGGCCGGGCGCCGACGACGAGACGATCATCGACGAGCTGTGTTGCGTCCGCGGCATCGGCCGCTGGACAGCCGAGATGTTCCTGATCTTTAATTTGCAGCGCCCCGACGTGTATCCGGTCGACGACGTCGGCCTGCTGCGCGGGATCGCGAACCATTATCGGGGCGGGGAGAAGGTCTCGCGCGACGAGGCCCGCGCCATCGGCGAGGCCTGGCGACCGTGGCGCACGGTCGCCACCTGGTACCTGTGGCGCAGTCTCGATCCGTTGCCGGTGGAGTATTGATGAAGACGACGTTTCTCGACTTCGAGCAGTCGGTCGCAGACCTCGAACAGAAGATCGAGGCGCTGCGCTTCGCGCAGGAGGACTCGGCGGTCGACATCGCCGAGGAGGTCGCCCGGCTGCAGAAGAAGAGCCAGTCGCTGCTCAAGGACACCTACGCGAAGCTCACGCCCTGGCAAGTGGCGATGGTCGCGCGGCATCCGCAGCGGCCCTACACGCTCGACTACGTTCAGGCCATCTTCACCGACTTCCACGAGCTGCATGGCGACCGCGAGTCGGCCGACGACCCGGCGATCGTCGGCGGGTTCGCGCGCTTCAACGGGCAGCCGGTGATGGTGATCGGCCACCAGAAGGGCCGTGACACCAAGGAGCGCGGCTATCGCAACTTCGGGATGCCGCGCCCCGAGGGCTACCGCAAGGCGCTCAGGCTGATGAAGCTCGCCGAGAAGTTCGAGCTTCCGGTGATGACCTTCGTCGACACGCCGGGAGCGTTCCCGGGCATCGGCGCCGAGGAGCGCAACCAGTCCGAGGCGATCGGCCGCAACCTCTACGAGATGGCCGCCCTGAGGGTGCCGGTCATCACGACGGTGATCGGCGAGGGCGGCTCGGGCGGCGCGCTCGCGATCGCGGTCGGCGACGTGACCCTGATGCTCCAGTACGCGATCTACTCGGTGATCTCCCCCGAGGGTTGCGCGGCGATCCTCTGGAAGAGCGCCGCGCAGGCGCCCGAGGCGGCCGAGACGCTGGGCATCACCGCGCACCGCCTCAAGGCGCTCGGCCTGGTCGACCGGATCATCAGCGAGCCGGTGGGCGGCGCGCACCGCGATCCGGCCCAGATGGCGCAACTGCTCAAGCGCGCGCTCTCCGATGCGCTGCGCCAGTTCCAGGGCGTGAGCCCGAAGGAGCTGATCCGGCAGCGGCACGAGCGCATCATGAACTATGGCAAGTTCAAGGAGATCGGCGGCCAGGGCTGAGGCGCCCGAGGCGGCGATCGACGCGGCGGTCGCGGCGGCGCTGGCGCCGCTCGCCGGCCGCGCGCTGCTGCTGGTCGCGTTCAGCGGCGGGCGCGACTCGGCCGTGCTGCTCGACGCGCTGGTGCGCCGCTGCGGCCCCGGGCGCGTGGTCGCCTGGCACGTCCATCACGGACTCCGGCCCGAAGCCGACGCGTGGCTCGACGGGTGCGCGCGCGAAGCGGCGCGCCGCGGCGTCCGGTTCGGGCACGCGCGGCTCGGTCCGGCGCCGGCCGGCGCGAATCTCGAGGCCTGGGCGCGCCAGGCCCGCTACGACGCGTTGTGGCAGGCCGTCGCGGACTGCGGCGCCGCGGCGCTGCTGACCGCGCACCACGCCGACGACCAGGTCGAGACGGTGCTGATGCGGCTCGCCCGCGGCAGCGGCGTCGAGGCGCTCGGCGGCATGGCGCCTGCCGAGCGCCGTCCGGGCGGCTGGCTGCTGCGCCCGCTGCTCGGGGTCGGCCGCGAGCTCGTCGAAGCCTGCGCGCGGGCCCGCGGCCTGGCGTGGGTCGACGACCCGATGAATGCCGACGAACGTTTCCTGCGGGTCGCGCTGCGCACGCGCGGGTTGCCGGCGCTGGCGGCCGCGGCGCCCGGTTTCCGTGCTCACGCGCTGCGCAGCGCCGCGCTGCTGCGTGCGGCCGGCGAGGCCCTGCGCGAGATCGCGGACCGGGACCTGGCGGCGGCGGGGCTCCGGGCCGATGCCTGCGCGCTCGCCGGGCGCGCGCTCGCGGCGCTGTCGCCGTTCCGGCGCAACCAGGCGGTGCGCGAATGGTTCCGCCGGCTCGGCCTGCCGATGCCGAGCCAGGCGCGGCTGGCGCAGTGGACCGGGCAGATGCTGTTCGGTCAATCGGCGGGAGCCAGCGTGGAGACCCCGCCGTGGCGCTTCCGGCGCTATCGGGACCTCGTCTGCGTCGAGCCCTGCGTGGCGCGCGATTGGCGGCGCGACCCGCCGCCTGCGGTGACGCTGCGCTGGGGCGGCGGGGCGGCGATCGACCTGCCCGGCTGGGCCGGCCGCTTGACGGTGCGGCCCGCCGCGGGGCCCGGAGCGGTCGGTCGGGCCTGGCTGGCGGGG